>DASSCT010000160.1:0-26870 GCA_035697545.1 Gaiellaceae bacterium
CGTCGCCGCCGAAAGTTGGCGTGAAGCCGAGGCTACAATGGCCGCTCCAAGCGCGGATGTGGCGGAATTGGTAGACGCGCACGGTTCAGGTCCGTGTGGGCGAAAGCCCGTGGAGGTTCAAGTCCTCTCATCCGCATAGCCGTTTCTTGAGCTTTCTGGGCGCACTCCGGGCACAAACAGGCGACGACGACTTTGACCAGCTTTCACCATAAGGTGATTAACGTTGCCTTCCGTGACGGTACGCCCTCTGAGCTCGGCGCCAGACGCTCTTTAGGACACGTCCTCAACGACCAGCACGGGCGGCTGGTCGGCGTCGTCGTGGCGTATGCGGAAGACTTGAAGCATCCAAATTTCACACCCTCAGGCGCGGGACCCTCAGCCCGCTGGCCGCCGCTGACAGGCGGCCCAAACATCGCGTCCTAGTTCTTGCTAGGCGCAAAGCCACGTGATTACGAAGAACCCTCCGGTTGGAATCCCTTTCCCGAAGGTCACGACGCCGCCGAATCCTGCTGCTCTGCACAGGCGGTTGACTGCGACGAGCTGGCTGCTCTCGTACGAGCCCGGCTCCTGCAAGACGGCAAAACCGGTAGAAGTGCAGACGGGGAGTCCCTCGAAAACTCCGAACCCGGTCGGATACCAGGTGCCTCCCTGCGCGAGGCAGATCGACTCAGCCCCAGTCAGCGGGGCGGTCGGACCGGCCCACGCGGCCGGGGCCGAGGCCGCCCCGAGCAGCAGCGCGGCAGAGGCGAGAACTCCAACAGTTTTCTTCCGCATGAGTCTCTCCTTTGTGAAGCGGAAAACTGGGAGGTACCCGGATTCTGTACCTCCGCCTGAACCCTGTGACCTAGACATATGGCTAGTAGATTTTTTGCGCTCGCTTACTCGCCATTCCAGAAAGCTCGCTCCCCACGCGCCGGAGAGACCGGCAAGCTCGACCGCGATGCCCGGACTACTAGAGGTGCCGGGGCGAGCCGAACGCCATGGCGCTTCCCGCGACCCGGCCCCTCGCGAACCTACGAAACGTCGGCGCTCGCCGCTAGACGCTCTTTCGGACACGTCCTCGACGACCAGCACCGGCAGCCACGCTGCCAACGCCAACGCGGAAACAGGGACAGGAAAACGGGGAGAGAGCGACAGGGTCACCTCTAGAGGCCCTAAGAAAGTGAGCCGCACGCAAAACGCCCTAGCAAAGTATCGGAGTGCAAGCCGTGGCAGCCAGAAGGTGAAGAGACGCCCGCGGGTCAAGGGCCTTGCGCCGAAGACCCGGCGCAAGGCCCTTGAGGCGGTGCGTCTCTATCGAAGGGGACGGTGACCGCGACGCTGACGCGACGTAGTCGTGTTCCTTTTGCTGGCGGCGCTCGCCGCAGCAGCGGAGCCCGGCGCCGTCACTGCCCAGGTGCCGATCGCATACACCCGCCCGTCGGCGCCCGCGTTTACCCACACGTTTGCGCCGGTCTCGCTCGCGGTCCCACAAAACCAGTCCGGCTCGGCGCTGGCAACACAATGAGTGCCGGCGTTCGAGAGGACGCTCAAGTAGGCGCAGAGATGACCAGCCGCAGCCTGCGGATTCTGGTTGGTTCCGGGACACTCCGCCGTCGACGGAGCGCCGGGGTCCAGAAGGTGCGGTGTGGGCGCGGCGGCCAACGTGAAGCCGTAGGAGATTGCCGATGTACCGCCCTGGTTCCCGCCTCCTACCGCTGTTGCCTTGAATTCTATGGCGAATGTGCCGCGGATCGTCTTTCCGGGCGGAAGAGTCCCGTCCGGGAATGGCCCCGGCGGCCCGGCAGGCCCCTGCGGTCCGGGAGGACCTGGCGGGCCGGGGTCGCCCTTGTCGCCTTTGGGCCCCTGCGTCCCGGTCTGGCCCCACGAGATCGCCGTCTCACTCGGGAGACAGTTGTCGCTCGCCGGATCGATCAGCCGCAGCTGGCCGTTCTGTGACTTGTAACAGCCGTTGATCACCCCGCCGCTGCCGATGTCCGCCAGAGCGTAGGTGACGCCGCCCGCGATCGCCACTGCGACAACCGCGCTTACTGCAAAAGCAACGCGACGAAAACGTCTGCGCATGGCTTGCCCTCCTCCGTCGTTCCTCGCGCCCAAGACGCCGCAGGATTCGAGGGCCTATCGAGATCAGGCTAGGACGGTCCGATGTTCGTGTCTAGGCCACGCGGGTCGGCGAGCAAGGGGCCGGGGCAGTCGAACGCCAAGCGCTTCCGCCGAGCCGGCCTCTTCTAGCCTGCGAACCGCCGCGTCAGGCCGCTAGTGGCCCTTCCGGGCCTGTCTCCTCGACCACAAGCACGGAAACGGGTTCACCGTCTGAGCCTTCCTCAACCCTTGTCCCGACCACGCGGAGCGTCCGGCCCGGCCCGAGCGCGATCGTGTCGCCCGGCCGCCAGTTCGGCAGCGCTGCCTTTGAGCGTCGGCGGGTCGGCGGGTGCGCCGTCCTCATCCTCGAGCCTGAAAGAAAACGCCATCCGGTCCTTGCCTCCTCTCGGCGGGACCGAACGGCTGCGACGAGCATACCGTCCGGGCACACTCCGGGCGCAAACGCGCCGAAACCCGCTCACGGAGGAAGGCCGCTCAAGCGGCCCGGAGGCGGCGCAAACCGCTTAGCCAAGCCATTTCCCGCCACCTTCCCGGACCGTTCGCCCTTGCCCTGAGAACCCCGTGGAGGTTCAAGTCCTCTCATCCGCATAGAACGTTTCAACCCGCCCCTCTTCGGCGAGTAGAGTGATCCTGCAACCGTGGACGAACGGAAACGGCGCATCGGGGTCAACGAAGCGGTCTTTCGGGAGGCGAACGAACGGATTCAGAGCCTCAACGAGACCTTCGCGACGCTCACCGACCAGCTCGTGCTCGTATGCGAGTGCGGCAGCGCCGAGTGTGTCGAGAAGATTTCGCTGACTCCGGCGGCCTACGAGGAGCTCCGCTCCGAACCGACCCAGTTCGCCGTCGTCCCCGGCCACGACATCCCGGACGTGGAAGAGGTCGTTGCGCGGCGGGAGGGCTACGACGTCGTGAGAAAGGTTGCAGGCGTCCCTCGGCACATCGCCGAGGTCACGGATCCACGCTAGCGAACGACGGCGCTGACCCCGATCCCCGATTAAGAACCCGGTCAACAGGGAACGTCGGAGGTGAATGGACCGGTTCCTGGAGGAGCGGATCGCACGCAACGACGCGACCTTTCGTCGTGCCAACGAGCGGATCAGCGCCGCGGCCGGAGCCTACAAAATGGGCACGCCGGTGCCATTCCTCTGCGAGTGCGCCGATCCGAAGTGCTCGGAGGTGGTGCGGCTCAAGCTCGACGAGTACGAAGAGATTCGCGCGGATTCTCGCCACTTCCTGAACATCCCGGGACACCAGGAGGCTGACGGCACGACTGGGGTCGTCGTCGCGAAACGCGACGGGTACGTCATCGTCGAGAAGACGGGGTACGCCGCGGAGATGGCGAAGGCCCTGGACGAGCGAACCCCACGCGAGCAGTAGGCGTCGCTAACGGTCAGGCTGCGAGCGCGGCCAGGACACGCTCGGCGTGCGTGTCAGGCTTGACGCGCCGCATGACCTTCGCGATGCGGCCGTCTTCGTCGATCAGAAACGTCGAACGCTCGACGCCCCAGTAGGTCTTGCCCATGTAGTTCTTCTCGCCCCAGACGCCGTACTGCTCCGCTACCTCGTGCTCCGGGTCGGCGAGGAGCGTGAACGGGAGCCCGTACTTCTGTTTGAACTTCACGTGCGAGCTCTCCTCGTCGGGGCTGACGCCCAGAACGACGGCGCCCTGCTGCTCGAAGTCGTCATAGCTGTCGCGGATCCCGCAGGCCTGGGCGGTACAGCCCGGTGTGTCGTCCTTCGGATAGAAGTAGAGGACGACGGGGCGGCCACGGAACTGTGAGAGCCGCACGCGCTCTCCCGCATCGCTCGTGAGCTCGAAGTCGGGCGCCTCCTGTCCCTCTTCCACCATGTTGCGAGCCTATCCTTTCGCCGATGCTTGGCGCACACGAGGTCGTCGGGCTTTCCGTCCTCGCCGCCGCCGCAGCAGCGACGATTTGGGGCGCGACGGCGTTCTTCCGGCACCGCGATCCGGGACGGCTCCTCGGGCATGGGCTCGCCCTCGTCCAGACGCTCCTGGTTGCGCAGGTCGGGCTCGGCCTGCTGCTCCTTTCCGACGGCCGGCGTGCGCCGGACGACCTCCACTACGCCTACGGGACGCTCGCTCTGGCCGCGGTTCTGGCGCCTTGGATGTACGCGCCCACTGACCCACGGCGCCGCCTGGCGTGGTTCGTCGGGGCTACGCTCCTGGCAGGCCTGCTCGCGGTGCGGGCGTATCTCACTTCGGGATGAAGCGTTTCTTCGCAGACATGAATCCGACGCTGCGCGGGTTCCTCATCATCGCCGCGATCGTGCTCGTGATCGTGCTCCTCTCGCTGGAGAACACGGTCATCTCGCTGCTGGCTCTCGCCCGGATCGCCTTCTTCATCGCGATCGCGTTCTTCATCTACCTGCTCTGGCGGGAGCGCCGGTCGGACATCGAAACCTGGCCGGGACACTCGAGGTTCGCGTTCTATGCCGGCGCGCTGCTGATCGTGCTCGCGCTCGGGCTCTTCTTCTTCACGACGGTGTCAGGGCGGAACGCGCTCGCCTTCTTCCTGACGCTTGGTCTGAGCGCGTTCGCGATGTTCCGCGTCTGGCGCGACCAGCACCGATACGGGTAGGGGCCTAGGCCTCGGCTCGGACGTGCGCCCCGTCGAGGGCGTCGAGCGCGGCGCGAATGTCGCAGGCCTGTCCGACGAAGATCGGCGTGTCGCGCTCCGTGTAGCGGCTCGCCTCGGTCTCGCGCAGGGTGAGCATCAGGTGCATGAAGTCGGCCGGCTCGTCGCACTCGAACGCGGTCATGAACTCCTGATCGTCGATCCCGAAGGAGTACGTGGTGTGGTTGTGGATCGAGGAGAACTCGGCGCCGATCCGCATGTGCTCGTCCATCGCGCGCTGCCGGTCCTCCGACGGCAACGCGTACCAGGGACGCACTTTCACGAACGGGTAGACGACGAGGTACGGCGAGCCCTTGGGGAGGATCTTGCGAGGACGCCGTGCAGCCGTGTACTGCGACGCCTTCGTCGTCGCCAGGTACGAGTACGGCGTCTCGAGGTAGCCCGCGAGCGGCGTGCCGTTCAGGTCGGCACCGAGCTCGCCGAGGTCGGCGTAGCGCTCGGTGATCTTCCAGAGGAAGAAGTCGCTGTCCGGCCGGACGCCCGTGGTCGTGTACGCGCGCAGGGTCGGCATCCGCGTGTCCCACTCGTCCACGACCTCGGCGAACGCGTCCTTTCCGGCTATCCGCTCTTCCACGGGCAGCCGCCGCCAGGCCGGATCGACCTTGTAGAAGGCGTACGCGACGTACTGGCCGCTCACGAACAGGATGGTAGTTCGGTCAAGGCGTCCCGGCTCGTCTTCGGCGTCTGGTCTGCGTAGTAGAGCCCGGACTGCCAGCCGAGCAGGTCCGGCTCGTCCCAGACGTGGAAGACGTACAGCCCCTCGACGTTCGCCTGGCTGCACGCGAGCTGAAACGCCTCACGGTAAAAGCGGGCCTGCGTGGACTCCGGGACGGCGTCCTGGGCGGCCGGGGAGTCGAGATTCGTGTAGGCGAAGCGCTTGCTCGCCGGGATGATCGTCTGCACGCCGAACTCGGTGTAGAGGATCGGCAGGTCGGAGCCCTTCTGCGGCGTGTCGTTGAACGCCTCGCCGAGGAGGTCGACGAGCTTGTCGTAGTCGGCGAGCGAGATCGTCGTCGAACGGGGGTGAGCGAAGTCCGGCGGGAGCTTGGAACGCTCTAGGTATGGATGGTGGGCGAAGGCGTCCATCACCGGCTTCTCTCGACCGCTGTCCCGATAGTAGGTGCCAAGGTCGCGGATGAACTGGGTCGGCGAATGCGTCTGCCGCGGCGAATCAGGGTCGTCGCCTCCGCGAGGTGCCAGCGCGCCGCCGATCACGCGGATGTCCTCGGAGACGGCTTTCAGCGCGTCGTAGGTCTCGGCCAGGAGCGCGAGATAGTCCCGGGCGGCCACGTCTTCCCCGCCCGGGCCGAACTGGGGCAGCCAGAAGCGGTTCAGGTTCGGCTCGTTTCCGATGATCACATTCTGGAATTGCGGGACCTTCCGCAGGAGCGACGCCGCGTAGGCGGCGAACTGGCCGCGGAGCTCGGGTGTGTTTGGGGTCGTCTTGCTGCCTTCGTTCTGGACGATGAGGAGCGGCTTGACGTCGGCGTTGTCCGCAGCCTCCACCGCGTTGCGAAGCTCCGTCAACTCCTGGGCCGAGGGCTCGCGGCGGCCGGGCTCCCAGAACGAGTTCGTGATCACGGCGTCGAAGCCGGCTGCGGTCGCGTCGCCCATCTTGCGCCGGGCAGCGTTCGGATCGGAATCGCGGACGAAGTACTCCCAGACTCCCACGGAGAACGAGCTGTCCCCGCCCTGGTTTAGCGCACCGGAGCAGGCGACGAGCGTCGCCGCGACGACCATGCTCAGCGCCAGGAGACCCCATTTCCGCACGAGGTGCGAGGCTAGCGCCTGGCTAGATTGGACGGCATGGCCACCTCGCTCGAAGCCGAGCTGAAGCGCCTTCCGGCCAAGCCGGGCGTGTACCTCTTCCGTGACGCGGAGGGGAAGATCCTCTACGTCGGGAAGGCGAAGTCGCTGCGACCCCGTGTGCGCAGCTACTTCCAGCAGGGCGGGGATACGCGCGCCGGCATCGGCGGGATGGTCTCGCGCGTCGCCGACGTCGAGGTCGTCGTCACCGGCACCGAGGTCGAGGCCCTTCACCTGGAGCAGAACCTCGTGAAGCGGCACAGGCCGCCGTACAACGTCCGGCTGCGCGACGACAAGTCGTTCCCGTACATCGCGGTGACAGTCGAGGACGAGTACCCGCGGGTCATGTTCACGCGCGAACGCCATCGACGCGGCGTCATCTATTTCGGGCCCTACGCCAACGCGAAGAAGGTGCGGGAGACGCTCGACGTCCTGAACCGCGTCTTCCGCTTCCGTCCCTGCGAGGGGCCGAAGCCGGGTCGCCACTCTGGGATTCCCTGCCTCGACTTCCATATCGATCGCTGCTATGCGCCCTGCGTCGACTACATCTCGAGGGAGGACTACCGGAACGTGATCGACGGCGTGATCGAGTTTCTGTCGGGCGAGACGCAGCCGATCATCGCCGACCTCGAGCGGCGGATGCACGAGGCGGCGGCGCAGGAGAACTTCGAGGAGGCGGCGCGCTACCGGAATCGCCTGTTCTCAGTGCGGCACCTGGCAGAGCGGCAGGCCGCCGACAAGCGCGCCGTGGGGACGGTGGACGTGATCGGCATTGCGATCGAGGGGAACCGGGCTGCGGTTCAGATCTTCCCGCTGCGTGACGGCAAGATGGTCGACCGCTACGGGTTCCATCTCGAGAACGTCGAGGGCCAGGACGTCGGCACGTTGCTCGAGGCGTTCATGCTCGAGTACTACGGCTCGGCGCCGAGCATTCCGCCGCAGATCATCGTCCCGCGGGACGCTGGGGACACGGCCGCTTTGGCCGAGTTCCTTTCCGAGCGGCGCGGGTCGCGCGTCGAGGTGCGGACGGCGGAGCGCGGTGAGAAGCGGCGCCTGCAGGAGCTGGCCGACCAGAACGCACGACTCGCGTTGGAGGCCGACGTCGCGAAGGCGGAGCAGTCGAAGCTGCGCCGCGTCGAGGCGCTGGAGGAGCTGCGCGAGGCCCTGAACCTCGAGAGCCTCCCGCTGCGAATCGAGTGCTTCGACGTCTCCAACATCCAGGAGGAGTCACCTGTGGCCGCGATGGTGGTCTTCCAGGACGGCGTGCCGAAGAAGGCTCACTACCGGAAGTTCGGGATGCGGCGGCTGGACGGACAAGACGACTATGCGGCGCTTGCCGAGGCCGTCTCGCGGCGGTTCGCGCATCTCCCGACGATGACGCATGAGGAGTACGACGAGGGGTTCGCCTCACCGCCCAATCTGGTCGTGATCGACGGCGGCAAGGGACAGCTCTCGGCTGCGATCCAGGCGATGCAGGCCTACGACCTGCCACGAGTGGCTGTGATCTCGCTGGCGAAGAAAGAGGAGGAAGTCTTCGTCCCGGATCGGGCGGACCCGATCCGGCTCGACCGGCACTCACCCGGTTTGCAACTTCTCCAGCGTGTTCGGGACGAGGCGCACCGGTTCGCGCTCGGTTTTCATCGGCAACGGCGAGACGCGAAGGCGAAGGAGTCGATCTTCGACACGCTGCCGGGCGTAGGGCCGGCGCGGCGCCGGGCGCTGATCCAGCATTTCGGCTCCGCCGAGCGCTTCCTCGACGCGACGCAGGAGGAGCTCGAGGGCGTCCCGGGGATGCCGGCGAAGACGGCGCGCTCCATCTACGCGCAGCTCCACAAGGCCGGACGGGCGTGACACTTCGGGCAGGGTCTGACCCCGGTTCGAACTACCGCACGCGCAGTCGGCCGGGGAGGCGCTTCGCATCGCTGCCGAAGCGGTAGGTGCCTCTCGCGAGCCGAACGCGCCAGGTGGCGGAGCCCGTGGAGCGCATCCCCGTCGACCGATTGACGCCGCGGCCCGCGAGCCGGAAGTTGTGCCGCGCCGAGCGGTCACGCACGACCACCCGAAACCGTCCGGCCGTGACCGATCGCGCGCTGAGCGTGGCGACCCCCGACGGAGACACCGCCGCACGGAGCGTTCTCACGACCGGGCGCGGCGGCGGAGGAGGAGCCGGCGGAGTGGCAGCGCGCACCAGGAACTCGCCGTTCATCGTCTGCCAGTGCGGCTCGCACGCATACGCGTAGCGGATGCCGTTCTTGAACGTGACCGTGAAGTCCTGCTCGCCGACGAACTCGAGCTCCGTCCGGAAGTTCACGGTCGGGTCGCCGTTGCTCGCCAGGTGGAAGTTGTGCAGACGAGAGAGGTCGCGGACGCGGACAGTGTAGGTCCCGGCGAGGAGCTCTTCGACCAGGCTCCCGTCCTGGTGGCGAAGCGCGATGTCGAAGCCGTCGTTCGTGCCGACCGTGGCGATCAAGAGCTCGCCGTCGGCGGCGGCTCGGCCGACGAAGAGCCCAACGGCAACGAACGGCACAGCGAAGATCGCGAAAAACCAGCGCACTTGCTGGAGCATCGCGAGCGCGGCATGATCCAGTCAACTCTTTAGCCAGAAAGAAAATCGATGGCCATCCGCTTCCGCTTGCCGGCGCTCGCGATGGAACGTGTCGCGCACGCATACTCGCCGCTGCTCGAGGCTGTGCTCAGTCTCCACGTCCTCGTGGAGCCGAAGCACCACCCGCTCCAGCATCCGTGGATCCGGCGCATGCGCGCCCTGCCGGCGCCGCTCAAGCGCCAGATCGCCGCCTTCGCGTTCGTCTATCGCCGCCACATCCCGGATGTCTTCGCGCCGTCGCCCGCTGACGAGCTCCGCTCGTTCGAGGACGAGGTGGCAGCACTCCGCCAACTGGACGACGGAACGATCGCGCTCGAGTTCTCCAGGCCGCTGTACGACCACGGGGGCCGGCGCGATGCCGAGCTCGTACAGAACGAACAGGTCCGGAAGCGCATCGTCGACTCGGCATGCCTCGCGGGCGGGAGCCCCAGGCTCGTCAGGCTGATCTTCGAAGACCCGCCGGCGTTCGCCGAGCGCTTCGCGGACTTCCTCACGGAATACTGGGACGCCGCGTTTCGCAAGGAATGGGAGGCGCTGGAGCCTCGCCTCGCGGAGGCGATCTCCGACGCGGGGCGGCGCATGGCCGGCGAGGGGCTGTACGCCTTTCTCCACACGGTCTCGCCCCAGCTCCGCTTCGACCAGGCCCGCGAGGAGTTCGGCGTCGACCTTCCCCACCAGCACACCGTCGACGTCACGGAGGAGCGGCCGCTCCTACTCGTCCCCAGCTTCTACGTCTGGCCGCACGTGCAGGTCAACTGCGACGAGCCCTGGCCGCACAGCGTCATCTACCCAGCGCCGTTCGTCGCCGTCTCGTCTCGGCCGCCGCTTCCCTCCAGCGAGCTCGTCGGCGTGCTGCGAGCGCTGGGCGAGCACACGAGGCTCCGCGCGCTGAAGCTGATCGCCGAGCGACCTCGATCCACGCAGGAGCTCGCGCCGCTTCTGGGGATCTCCGAGGCAGGGCTGTCGAAGCACCTGCGCCAGCTTGCGAGCGCGGGGGTCGTCAAGTCCCGGCGCGACGGGTATTACGTTCTCTACAGCCTCGTGCCCGAGCGGATCGACGCGCTCTCGGATGCCGTCCGGCAGTTCGTCAGCGAAGAGCCGCCGCGAACAGCGGCTGGTTGAACCGTCCGCCGGGTCTGGACGCCAGCACGAAGACCGGCACGGTCCGACCGCCTGCGAACGACGTCGACATGTAGTCCCCGACCATTGCCCCGCCGGCTTTCGCGACCCACGCCAACGGCATGGTCTGCGCGTTCAGGCGCCTGGGTGCGCTCCACCGCCGTCCACCGTTCGCGGACGTGGTGAAGCCGACGTCGAGGGCAGGTCCGGGACGAAACGCGTAGTAGGCGAGCGCGAGACGCCCCGATCGGGTCACGTCGGCGGCAAGGCCCGGGATCACGAAATCGGCGCCGGACCCCAGCGGGATACGCAGCGGCGCCGACCAGCTGACGCCGTCAGTGGACCGTGAAAGGACCAGGGCGTCCCGTCCGCACGGCCGGCCGCAGTCCGGCCAGACCACGTACACCGTTCCGTCCCTGTCTATTTCGGCACTGGGAAGCGGCGGCGCGCGTAGCCCTCGCGTCCCCTTGAACTGCGTCGGCGCGACAGTCACGGGCGCCTCGAAAGAGCGGCCGCCGTCGGAGGAACGCAGCGACGCGACACGATCCTCGTCGTAGTAGGGGACGATCAGATCGCCGTCCGGCTGGACGAGCGGTTGCGGCGCCGGCGCCGCCGCGCCGAGCATCGAGGCGCGGCCGGCGTTCTCCGGGACGCCGACCGGCTCCTCCCAGGTGAGCCCACCGTCGTGCGACGTCTGGAACGAGAGCTCGAGCGTGCGGAAGTCGCTATAGGTGGCGTAGCAGCTACCCCGGTGAGGGCTGAGCGGCCCGTTGTCGCAGACGATCCACTCCTTGTCGAGAAGCAGGTTCGGCGCAAACGGCGCCTCGGTCACAGTCGCCGGAGCGCTCCAGCTGAGGCCGTCGGTCGAACGGCTGACGACGATCGCGGCCGCGTCGCCGTCGCTCAGCGCCAGCGACGCGATCAGCCAGACGCCGTGAATCGCGTCGTAGGCGACGACCGGATCGCTTGCTCGCGGCCACGGGCCGGCAGGGCGCGACGCGGTCGTCAGCGCCGGCAGGCGCCCCGAGCGCCACGTTCGCCCGGCGTCGGACGAAGTGGCCCAGCCGATCGAGACCGCTCCACCGTCCTCGAAACGGCCAACCTGAAACGTCGCGACGACCTTGTTGCCCCAGGACAAGCTGTCCGGCTCGGCGATCGTGGAGTGTTGCGCAGGGGCGGCGTACGGATCGCGCGCGATCACGCGTGCGACGGTCTCGCAATCCCGGGCGACGCGATCGGATGCATCCGCGTTCACGAGATCGGCGCCGCCGCCGCAGCGCACCGTGTCGCGGCCTCCGCCGTCCACCTTGATCCGATCGTTGCCGGCTCGTCCGTCGATCCGGTCAGGGCGTGGGCCGCCCCGGAGAAAGTCGGCCCGCTTCGTCCCGTTGATGACCGCGGCCCCTGCTGTTCCGGCCAGAAGGGCTAGGGCCCCCGCGGCGACCAGGATGACACGGCGGCCCATGCCTCACTTGAGACGCATCGGCGCCCTGTTGGTTGTTAAGAACCCGAAGGCCCGGCGCCGGCCGTCTCCGGCGCCATGAACGGGTAGCGGTAGTCAGTGGCCGGAACGAACGTCTCCTTGATCGTCCGGGGACTGACCCAGCGGATCAGGTTCCACATCGAGCCCGCCTTGTCGTTCGTTCCCGACGCCCGAGAGCCGCCGAACGGCTGCTGGCCGACGACCGCGCCGGTGGGCTTGTCGTTGACGTAGAAGTTCCCGGCCGCGTAGCGGAGCTTGTCCTCGGCCTCCTCGATCGCCGAGCGGTCCTCGGAGAAGATCGCACCGGTCAACCCGTACGAAGCCGTGTTGTCGACGAGCTCGAGCGTCTCGTCCCACTTCTTCTCCGGATAGACGTACGTGGTGACTATCGGGCCGAACAGCTCCTCGCGCATCAGCTCGGAGTGCGGGTCGCTCGTCTCGAGGACCGTTGGCTCGATGAAGTAGCCCTCGCTGTCATCCGTCCCGCCGCCGACGACGACCTCCGCCTTGTTCCGTGCCGCGTTCTCGATCGCCTCTCGGTGGCCGGCAAACGCCTTCGCGTCGATGACGGCGCCCATGTAATTCGAGAAGTCCGCGACGTCGCCCATCCGGATCTCGGAGACCTCGCGCACGAGCCGTTCACGGAGCTCGGGCCACATGTTGTCGGGCGCGTACACCCGGGACGCGGCCGAGCACTTCTGGCCCTGGTACTCGAAGGATCCGCGCAGGATCGCAGTGGCGACGGCATCCACGTCGGCGGAGGGGTGCGCGACAATGAAGTCCTTGCCGCCCGTCTCTCCGACGATTCGCGGGTAGTTGCGGTAGTTGGCGATGTTGTCGCCGATCGTCTTCCACATCGACTGGAAGACGGGGGTCGAGCCGGTGAAGTGGACGCCGGCCAGGTGCTCGCTACGGAGGGCGGCGTTCCCGATCGTCGAGCCGTCGCCGTAGACGAGGTTGATCACGCCCGGCGGCAGGCCTGCTTCCTCGTAGAGCCGCATGAGCCAATGCGCCGAATAGGCGGCGGTCGACGCCGGCTTCCAGACGACCGTGTTTCCCATCAGGGCAGCGGAGGTCGGCAGATTCCCGGCGATCGCCGTGAAGTTGAAGGGCGTGACCGCGAAGACAAATCCCTCGAGCGGCCGGTACTCCATCCGGTTCCAGGCTCCCGGAGCCGAGACCGGCTGCTCCGAGTAGATCCGGTACATGAACTCGACGTTGTAGCGCCAGAAGTCGATGAGCTCGACGGCGGAGTCGATCTCCGCCTGGTGGGCGGTCTTCGACTGGTTGAGCATCGTCGCGGCGTTGAGAGTGGCCCGCCAGGGGCCTGCGAGCAGCTCGGCCGCGCGGAGAAAAACCGCGGCACGCTCTTCCCACGGCCGGCGCTGCCAGTCCTCCCACGCTTCGCCGGCAGCTTTGATCGCCTGCTCGACCTCCTTCTCGCCGCCCTTGTGAACGCCCGCAAGGACGTGGTCCTTGTCGTGGGGCATGACCGCTTCGAACGTCTCGCCGGTCCTGACCTCCTCGCCGCCGATCACCGACGGGATGTCGAGCCGCTCGGCGCGCATCTCGTCGAGACGCTGCTTTAGCGCTTTGCGCTCCGGTGAGCCGGGGGCGTAGTCGCGAATCGGCTCGTTGACGGGCGGAGGGGGTCGAAAGATTCCCGGTCGGCTCATGACCGGATTGTAGATTCGAAGGTCATGTCGCTCTCGGACGAGGTGCGGAGCGAGCTTGCGGGGATCGCACCGCGGCGCCAGTGCGACCGCCTCGCCGAGTTGTCGGCGCTCTTCCACACCGCGGGTCGGATTCACCTGCGTGGGCGCGGCGAGGTCTCGCTGCATCTCGATCTCCCGAGCTCCGCCGTGGCGCGGCGCGCCTTCAGTCTTCTGCGCGGGTTCGGGGTCGAGTGCGAGATCCGCAGCTACCGGCGCCGGGCCTTCTCCGGCGAGACGAGGTATCAGCTCCACGTGTCCGGCGAGCCACGGACGATGCAGGTGCTGAACGAGGCAGGCGTCGTCGGCGCGCGGCTGGCGCCGCTCGAGCGCCCGCCGCGGCGCGTCGTCGCGCGCTCCTGTTGCCGCCGGGCCTATCTCCGTGGTGCGCTACTCGGAGGCGGAAGCGTCTCGGTGGGACACCTCGAGCTCCGGACAGAGAATCGAGCCGGCGCCGAGTTCCTCGCCGACGTGGCAAAAGCCGAAGGAATCGCGCTGTCCGTCCAGGATCGTGGACGGAACGCCGTCGCCTACGCGAAGGGCTCGGAGCCGATTGGGGAGTTGCTTGCCGCTGCCGGCGCGGGCGGTGCCGTCCTGACCCTGGCCGAGCACGCCGTCGTAGGGACCGCCAAAGCGCGCGCGAACCGCCTGGCGAACGCCGACCATGCGAACCTCGTGCGCTCCAGCAGAGCCGCCGGGGCTCAGCTCCGGGCGCTCCGGCGGCTGGAGCGGCGCGGTGCGCTGGCCCGCCTACCGGAGGAGCTGCAGGAGCTCGCCGAGCTGCGTCTCGCACATCCGGCGCTGTCGCTCAGGGAGCTCGGCCTGAAGTGCCGTCCGATCACGACCAAAGCGACCGTTCATCGCCGGCTTCAGAAGCTCATCCGGCTAGCCGAGCCGTAATTGTTGAGTGGCGTGAGGCATTTCCGTCATACTCAAACCGGCGGGTCTGCGCTCGTCCGGCGCCGAATTCAGACCCCGTTCGGCGCCACGGTCCGGAGCGCGGTTCAACTGGAGGGGGAGGTCGTCCTCGGAGCTTCCCCTCCGGCCCGCCGATTGCCTTCGGCTCTCGGCGGGGCCGTCGGGCTTAAGCCGGCGACGCCGGCAAAGCCGGCATCGCCTCTATGCGGCAGCGCAAGCGCTGCCTCAGCGGCCCGCCGATCGCCTTAGAGAGCGGCCGGACTAACGGCCCTTGATCCGGAAACCCGCGGTGAAGGTTCGCTTCCGCGTCGTGTTCATCGCCGCCCGGAACGTGACTCGGAACTGGTAGCGGCCAGGACGGAAACGTGCCGACAAGCGGACGATGCGTGAGCGATAGGCCTTGACGGTGCTCTTCCGGCGCAGGATCCGGCGAGTTCCTCGGTAGACGCCTGCCTCGACGAGCGCGTCCTCCTGCGCGTTGGCGACGAGTGCCAGGCTCAGCCTGCGGGCCGGCAGAACTCGTTTGCGCGGGAACTTGACCTTGGCGCCGATGACCTTCGTCGTGTGCCGCCACGAGCGGAAGCGGCCGGGGCAGCGGCCACCCGTCTGGGTCATCGTGGCCTTGACCGACTCGAACGACGGCCGGGGCGATCCGTCGGCGCGGACCATCCCTGCCTGCCACCGCTCGAGATTCGGCTCGTCGCGCAGCAGGAAGAAGAGCATCGACTGCACCGAGGCGTCACATGCGAGGTAGCGGATCGCCTGGGCGTAGATCCTCGCCTGGTTCGACTCGTTGGTGGGCAGGACGCTCTCGGTGCCGTAGTAGGCCCCGGCCGAGCCCGGCGGGATGCCCACCTGCCAGCCGATCTCGCCGAGGCGAAGCGTCATCGCGCCACGTGAACTGCCTTCGCGGAAGGTCGGCTGCCGGGTGCCGCGGAACGCGTCCCAGAACGCCTGCTTGATGCGATCCAGGTTCGGAGTCCCGACGTTCGGCCAGCGGTAGCCCTTCATCAGGGCGTCGGTGTCGCGGTCCGGATAGGGATGGAGCGAGAGCGCATCCATGATCGGCTTGCGGCGACCGGAACGGCGATAGGCCTTGCCGAGACCGTCGATGAACCGGACGGGTGAGATGGAGACGTTCTCCGGCGCCTTTGGCTGGTCGTTGCCGCGCGGCGAGAGCCCGAGCCCGATGACTCGGATCGCCGGATCCACGCCCTTGAGCGCGTCGTACGAACGCGCGAGGAGCCCGTAGTAGGACGCCGGCGAGACCGGTTGACCCTTCCGGCTGAACTGCGGCTGCCAGAACCGCGGCTGATTGGGCTCGTTGCCGACGACGAAATCCTTGACCGCCGGGAACGTGCGGGCGAGCTGGGCCAGGAATGCTGCGAATTGGCCGGCGGCGGCCGGATTCGAGCTGATCGCGTTCGCCTTCGTCGGAGCCACGGCAAAGACGATCCGAACGCCGCGAAGGGTCGCGAGCTGCATGTACTGCTCGAGCGCCTGCTGGTTCTGGATCGTAGTCGGCGCCGCCGGATCCCAAGGGATGGAGAGGCGGTTCTCGTGCATGCCCGCAGTCCCCAGGCTGTCGAGGAAGCCAGTTGAGTTGGCCGGCGCGATTCCGAAGTCGTCGACGACGCCGACTTCGACGGCGGAGGCGCTGCCGGCCAAGACGAGAGCGGCGGCGAGCGAGACGGCAAGCGCGCGCAGGATCAGCACAGGTTACGACTTTCAAGTCGGAATCTCGGTCACCTTCCTCCATCCCCCAAAAGGGTGGGACACTAGACTCGGGACAGCGAACGGGAGGGAGCTCACGTGGCGAAACGCGTTGCGATCAACGGATTTGGCCGGATCGGCCGCAACTTCTTCCGCGCCTACTTGCGGCGCGAGCCCGACTTCGAGGTCGTGGCGCTGAACGACCTCGCCCCAGCGGATGTGCTCGCGCACATGCTCAAGTACGACTCGACGCACGGCGTCCTCGACGCCGACGTCGGCCACGACGAGGACGAAATAACGGTCGATGACCGCGCCGTCCGAGTCACCTCGGAACGGGACCCGACCGCTCTCCCCTGGGCCGAGCTGGACGTGGACGTCGTCGTGGAGTCCACGGGCCTCTTCACGGACCGCGAGGGCGCGACGCAGCATCTGAGTGCGGGGGCGAAGAAAGTCGTGATCTCGGCTCCGGCGACGGATCCCGATTTCACCGTCGTCCCGGGCGTGAACGACGACGCCTACGACCCCGACCAGCACCACATCATCTCGAACGCTTCCTGCACCACGAACTGCGTTGCTCCGATGGCCAAGGTGCTGCACGACGAGTTCGGGATCGAGTCCGGATTCATGACGACGATCCACGCCTACACGACGGAGCAGCAGCTCCAGGATCAGATTGCGCTGACGCGGAAGGGCAAGGCCGATCTTCGTCGCATGCGGGCGGCGCCGCAGAGCATCATCCCGTCGACAACCGGCGCCGCCAAGGCGACCTCACTCGTGATCCCCGAACTCAAAGGCAAGCTGGACGGCATGGCGATGCGCGTCCCGGTGCCGGACGGAAGCGTCACGGATCTCGTGTGCGTGCTCGCGCGCGACGTCACCGTCGATGACATCAACGAGGCATTCCGCGACGCGGCGGGCCAGGAGCGCTGGGCGGGGATCATCCAGTACACCGAGGATCCGATCGTCTCGGCGGACATCGTCGGCAACCCGTATTCGCTGATCGTGGACGCGCGCTCGACGATGGCGAACGGGCGGATGGCAAAGGTGATCGGCTGGTACGACAACGAGTGGGGCTACAGCTGCCGGCTCGCCGACGTCGTCGAGCAGGTGGCGGCCTCGGTTGGCGCCTCGGTCAGCGCGTAGGTGAGGCGACCTCGGTCGGTCCGCGACGCCGACGTCGCGGGAGAGCGCGTGCTCGTCCGAGCCGATCTGAACGTGCCGTTGGAGGATGGGCAGGTCGCCGACGACACCCGGATCCGCGCGGCGCTGCCGACGCTCCAGCTCCTGCTCGAGCGGGAGGCGGAAGAGGTCGCGGTCTGCTCGCATCTCGGCCGCCCGAAGGGCCCCGACCCGGCCTTCTCCATTCGGCCCGTCGAGGAGCGCGTGCGGGAGCTCCTGCCGGACGAGCGGATCGCCGTGCTCGAAAACACCCGCTTCGACCCGCGGGAGACGAAGAACGACCCCTCCTTTGCGCACGACCTCGCCGATCGGCGCGACCTCTACGTCAACGACGCCTTCGGCTCAGCGCACCGAGCGCATGCGTCGACGGTCGCAGTCGCACAGATCCTGCCCGCGTATGCAGGCCTCCTCCTCGAGCGGGAGCTGGAGGAGCTCGGCAAGCTTCTCGGCGACGTCGAGCGGCCCTTCGTGCTCGTCTCCGGCGGCGCCAAGGTCGAGGACAAGCTGGGAGTTCTTCAGAATCTCGGCGGGAGAGCGGACGAGGTGCTGATCGGCGGGAAGATGGCAGAGCAGCTGCGGGAGGAGAACGCGCTGGACTTCGAGGTCGTGTTGCCCAGCGACGTGGTCGCCGCCTCGGCCTTCGAGCCGGATGCGGAGACCGTGGTCGTGCCCTACGACGATCTGCCCGAGGGCTGGCTCGGCCTGGACATCGGCCCCGAGACGCGCGCGGACTTCGGGCGGCGTGTGCAACGCGCGAAGACGGTCTTCTGGAACGGGCCGATGGGCGTTTTCGAGTGGCCGCGCTTCGCGGAGGGGACGAAGGCCGTCGCCGAGGCCGTCGCGGACGTGGACGGGTTCACGGTCGTCGGGGGCGCGGACTCCGTACGTGCACTGCAGGAGCTGGAGCTCGCCGACCGCCTCTCCTGGGTTTCGACAGGTGGCGGCGCCGCGCTCGAGTTCCTGGAGGGCAAGGAGTTGCCCGGCGTGGCGGCAATTCCGGAGGCGTAGATGCTGATTGCAGGCAACTGGAAGATGTACAAGACCGCCGGGGAGACGGCGGAGTTCTGCCGCGAGCTCCGCGAGGCGCTCGACGGCGTGCAGGACGTGGACGTCGCCGTCTGCCCACCGTACACGGGCCTCGCACCGGCCGTTCAGGCTCTCGCCGACACGGAAATCGCCGTCGCCGCCCAGAACGTCCACTGGGAGCGGGAGGGCGCGTTCACGGGCGAGATCTCGGCGCCAATGCTCATCGACTTAGGGGTCTATGGGGCGATCGTCGGGCACTCGGAGCGCCGGCAATACTTCGGCGATACCGACGAGACGGTCGGGCGCCGGGCGGCGGCGGCGCTCGATGCGGGCCTCTGGGTGATCGCATGCATCGGTGAGGTCGAGGAGGAGCGGGAGCGGGGGGACACCGAAGACGTGCTCCGCCGCCAACTGGTCGCCCTCGAGTCCCACGACGACCTCGTGATCGCCTACGAGCCCGTCTGGGCGATCGGGACGGGGAAGACGGCGACGCCCGAGCAGGCGCAGGAGGCCCATGCGTTCATCAAGGCGATCGTCGACGTCCCAGTGCTCTACGGGGGCTCCGTGAAGCCGGAGAACGCGGCCGAGCTGTTGGCGCAACCGGACGTGGACGGTGCCCTCGTCGGCGGTGCCTCCCTCGAGGTCGACTCGTTCGTGGCGATTTGTCGAGCCGCTTCCCGCTAGTCGCGCTCGTGATCCTGGACGGGTGGGGGTGCGCGCCCCCGGGCCCGGGAAACGCAGTGGAGCTGGCCGACACTCCGGTGTTCGACCGGCTGTGGGAGACCTATCCCCATACGACCTTGAAGGCCTCCGGTGAGGCCGTCGGGCTGCCGCCCGGACAGATGGGGAACTCAGAGGTCGGCCACCTGACGATCGGGTCTGGGCGCGTTCTTTTCCAGGACCTCATGCGCGTCAACCGCTCGATCGAGACCGGTGAATTCTTTGAGAACCCTGCGCTCGTCGGCGCGTTCGAGCGGGCGAAGGCTCGAGGCGGGAACGTCCACCTGCTGGGGCTCGTCTCCTACGGTGGCGTTCACTCCCACATCGATCACCTCCGCGCCTTGCTCGAGCTCGCGACGATGCAGGGGATCGAGGATCGAACCTGGATCCACGCTTTTACGGACGGGCGCGACGTCTCGCCCACGTCCGCCGTGTCCGATCTGGCCGAGCTTCCTACAGAGAAGATCGCGACGGTCGTCGGGCGGTACTACGCCATGGACCGCGACCAACGCTGGGAACGAACGGAGCGCGCGCTCGCGGCGCTGCTCCGCGGTGACGGGGCTGCGGGGTCAGACCCCGTGTCCGAAGTGCAGCGCAGCTACGACGAAGGTGTGACGGACGAATTCATCGAGCCGATCGTGCTCGAGGGCCGCCCGCGGATCGGCAACGACGACGCCGTCATCTTCTTCAACTTCCGGCCGGATCGCGCACGGCAGCTGACCGAGCGGCTGCTGGCCCTCGGGCTCGACATGACGACGATGACGCATTACCGCGCCGACTTCGACGCTCCCGTCGCGTTCGAGGAGCAGGAGGTGACGGAGGTGCTGGCGGAGGTGCTGGCGGAGCACGGCGTGCGGCAGCTCCATGCGGCCGAGACAGAGAAATACGCACACGTCACCTATTTCTTCGACGGCGGGCACGAGGAGCCGTACCCCGGGGAAGAGCGGATCCTCGTGCCGTCCCCGCGCGACGTCCCGAGCTACGACCATAAGCCGGAGATGTCAGCGCATGAGCTCGCCGATCGCTTCGTCGAGGCACTCGAATCCGATGGGCTCGGTTTCGCCGTAGTGAACTTTGCCAACCCGGACATGGTCGGACACACGGGCTCAATCCCTGCTGCCGTCGCCGCCGTCGAGACGGTTGATCGCTGTCTCGAGCGGGTCCTCGAGGCGATCCAGGCCCGAGGCGGCGTCGCACTCGTCACCGCCGACCATGGAAATGCCGAGACGATGCTGGACGAGGAAGGCAAGCCACATACGGCACATACTGCGAATCCCGTCCCGCTCGTGCTGACTGAAACGAATGTTTCCCTGAGGGACGATGGGGAACTGTCTGATTTGGCACCTACATGCCTTGCTCTTCTCGGCCTGGAGGCTCCTTTACAAATGACCGGCAAAAACTTGACCTTTAGCGCGACCTAACCGGGCTATACTCCGGCTCCCCTGTGGCGCTCCCCCAGCCAGATCCAGGCGTACTGCGGAAAGCCCAACGCGGCGATGAACGGGCTTTCAACCTGATCGTTCGCGCATACGAGACGCCCATTTACAACTACGTCCTCCGGCTCGTCGGCGATCGCGCCCTCGCCGAGGATCTGACGCAGGAGGTCTTTCTCCGCGTCTACCAGGGGCTGCCGAAGTTCTCGCTCAGATGCCGCTTCACGACCTGGCTCTTCCAGGTGACGAAGAACCGCGTCTTCGATGAGCTGCGCGCGAACGAGCGCCGGCCGCGCTCGGTCGTGGCGATCGACGACGCGCCGCCACTCGAGGTCCTCGACGCACCCGTCGAGCGGCTCGAGGCGATGGATGCCGTGTGGCGCGCGGTCGACGACCTCACCGTCGACCTGAAGATGGCCCTGCTCCTGCGGGACGTCGTCGGCCTGTCCTACACGGAGATCGCCGATTCGCTCGAGATCACACTCGCCACGGTCAAGTGGCGCATCTACAAAGCGCGGGAAGAAGTTCAGTTCGCGCTCGCCCGTGAGGGCATCACCTTCGGCTCGGCGACCGAGAGCGTCGAAGCGCCGGTTCCTTAGGCTCCTAGCCGGACCGCCGCCGGAGCCAGGCCGCAAGCAGCCGCGCCGACTCCGCGGGCGTTTCCCCGCGCTGGAGCACGTCTTGCTGCGCGGGTGCGGGTGACGGCTTCGGGCCGTCGCCGCGCGAGTAGCCGAGAGCGAGCCCCACGGCGATAAGTACGGCGCCAAGCGCAGCGGCCAGTCCGAGCAGCGCGCGGCGCGGGACGTGGATCGGCCGGCGGGCGGGAGACGGCATCTGCACCGTCGGAGGTTCGGAGGAGGCCTGAGTCAGCTCGCGGGCGACGAGGGCAGCCGACTGAGGCCGATCGGCTGAGTCCCGCGAAAGACAGCGCACGATGACGGTCTCCAGCTCTGCCGGCACACCGCCGAGTGGCGGGGGCGGCTTGCGCTCGAGCGCGAGGTCCGCGAGGGACTCGAGCTCGTACGGCGGCCGACCCGATAGGAGCTCGTAGCCGACTGCGCCGAGCGAGTAGATGTCCGCGACGGCCGTGACCCGTTCACCGGCGGCCTGCTCAGGGGCGAGATACGCCGCGGTTCCCAGCACGGTTCCGACCTGCGTGAGCCTCGTCGCCTGCAGCGTGCGGGCAATCCCGAAGTCCGCGATCTTGACCACGCCGTCGCTTCTGACCAGGAGGTTCTGCGGCTTGATGTCGCGATGGACGAGCCCCGCTGCATGCGCGTGCTCGAGACCGGCGCAGACCTGGAGCAGGAGGTCGACGGCTCGGTCCGGATCCACCCGACCGCTCCGCCGCATCAGGTCGGCGAGCGTCTCACCCTCGACGTACTCCATGACGATGTACGGCAGGCCGTCCTCCTCGCCGACGTCGAAGACAGCCACGAGATTCGGGTGTGAGAGCGCGGCCGCCATCCGTGCCTCCCGGAGGAATCGCTCGCGGAAGATCTCGTCGCCCACGAGCGACGCGAAGAGCCGCTTGACGGCGACGAGCCGGTCGAGCTCGGTGTCGCGTGCGAGCTCGACCGTCGCCATGCCGCCGCGGCCGATCGTCTTCTCGACGACGTAGCGGCTCACCGGTGGCCCCCGCGGCCGTGGCCCTTTCCGTGCTTCTTGCCCTTCTTCTTGCCGACGTCCTCGCTCGGCGGCGGCGGTGGCTCCCGGCGGCAGACGATCTGGCCGCGGATCCCGTTCACGGCCCGCGCCAGGTCCGCGCGGTAGCGCTGGGGGATCAGCTGTCGGTCGATCGCCCGGGTCAGCCCCGCTCGCAGCCGAGTCGCCTCGCCGAGTGCGGCGCACGCATTGCCGGACTCGAGCAGGCGCGCGACCTCGTCACTCCGGTTGGCCAGCTGTCGTGCGACGGGTCGCTGGATCGTCGGCGCGGCGCTCGTTCGCGGGTCTGCGGGATCGCCCCCGCCACAGCCGGCGAGGAGGAACGCGCTACACGCCGTGAGCAAGGCGCTCCGCCAGCGAATCTGGCAACCCCCTTTCCAGGATCTCCTCCTGCGTGCGCGCGACAGGGTAGGGCACTCGCCGAAACCGGGCTTGCTTCGACGCAAGGTCGAGCTCGAGGAACGAGCTGGCGGGGTTGCCGTCTCGCGGCTGACCGACCGAGCCCGGGTTGAGCAGCCAGCGACCTTCGTCGAGCTGCGCCTGGAATCCGTCTGGGGCGACGCCACCCTCGAGGTGTTCCTCATGGAGGCGCAAGGCAATCGCGACATGGCTGTGCCCGACGAGGACGAGCGACGCGGTGGTCAGCTCCAGCGCGTCGAGCGCGGCCCCCTCGGAAAGGACGTACTCCCAGACCGGGTCGCGTGGGCTTCCATGGAAGAGTTGGACACCGTCGGTCTCGGCGCTGGGCACAAGGCTTTCGAGGAAGCGGCGAGACTCTTCGCTCAGTTGCTCCGTGGTCCAGAGCGAGGCCGCCGCCGCCTCGGGATTGAACTCCTCCACATCGACCTCCGCCGAGCCGAGGGCCACAAGGTCGTGGTTCCCAATCAGGGCGAGATCGGCCCGCTCGCGGACGAGCGAGCAGCATTCGTTCGGCCGGGGCCCGTAGCCGACGGTGTCGCCCAGGCACCAGATCGCATCCGGCGGCTCGCGGTCGATCTCCGCGAGGACTGCCTCGAGCGCGTAAAGGTTCGCGTGGACGTCCGAGATGACAGCGATTCGCACGAAGAGATTGTGGGTGATCGTGGCCGCCGGTTTGTGGCTGGTTACGGCGGCGTTGCTTTGGCGAACATCGGTTCCGGGCGGGCTCGACCTCTCGCACGTGAATCCGCGCGAGTTCTTCAGCACGCGCCAACTGGAGCGCAGCGAGAGCTACCAGCGCGGGCTGCGGCTGATCTGGATCGGCGCCACGATCGTCCAGCTGGCGGTCCTGGCCCTGGCCGTGTGGCTGGCGCCCCGGACCCGGTGGCGGGGGATTCCGGGCGGCGTCGCGCTCGGAGCGCTGACGCTCGTGGCCGCCTGGGCCGCCGGGCTTCCGTTCGTGCTCGCCGCGCACTGGTGGCGACGTCGTTACGGCGTTTCGCGTTCCGACTACGGGACGATCCTGGTCGACCCGTGGCTCCAGTGGCTCGGGTCGCTGGCCGCGGCCTGCGTGGCGATCGCGCTCGTCATGCTGCTTGCCCGGAGGCTGGGCGACCGGTGGTGGATCGTCGGCGGCCCGGCGTTCGCCGCGCTCGCCTCGGCGTTCATCCTCGTGCAGCCGCTGCTGCTCGTACCTCGCCTTGAGCCGCTACGCGACCGGGCGCTCGCGGCCCAGATCCGGCAACTGGCGCGCGAGCAGGGGGTGGGGGAGGTCGACGTCGAGGTTCAGGACGCGAGTCGGCGCACCCGTGCGATCAACGCGGAGTTCTACGGTTTGGGCCCGACCAAGCGCGTGATCATCTGGGACACGGCGCTGGACGGTCGGCTCAACCGCGCGGAGATCCAGACGCTCGTCGCGCACGAGTTCGGCCACGTCAAGTCGAACCACGTGTGGAAATCAGTCGGCTGGCTCTTCCTCTTCACGCTCCCGGGTGCCTACGTCATCGCACGGGTGACGCGCCGCCGCGGCGGGCTGGGGACGGCGCCGGCCGTGCCCCTGGCCCTCCTCACGCTGACGGTGCTCGAGCTCGTTCTGCTTCCCGTGACGAACGCGATCTCGAGGCGCTACGAGGCCGAGGCGGACTGGCGCGCGCTCCAGGCGACGCACGATCCCCGGGCGTTCGAGGGGCTGATGCGCCAGCTCTCGACCGCCTCGCTGTCACAACCGGACCCGCCGGAGTGGGCCCAAGTCCTTCTGGACACGCACCCGACTCCGCTTCAGCGGATCGCTATGGCTCGGAGCGTGGAGGCGTCTCGGGCAGGTTCTTGATGCCCTCGCGCGTCGACCACTTCGAGTAGGAGTCCTGCATCGCGTCCAGGAGCTCCTTCATGAACCGCTGCGAGACGTTGATGCGGGAGACGACCACCCCCGGGATGTCGCCCTCCTCGACCTCGTGGTCGATCCGCGCGAACGTCAGCGTGAACTCGTAGTCCGAGAAGCTGATGTTCGCGAAGTTCGCGTAGACCCCCGCCATGTCTTCCGGGTCGAGGTGAATGTTGAGGTGGCGCTCGGAGCCGCCGTCTTCCATGTGGCGATACTACCGCCGTGCCTTCTGAAGCGATCCGCCGGCTCGAATCGGAGCTCGAGCGCCTGGCCGGCGCGCCGGTGACGCTGGACCGCCCGAGCCGGCCGGAGCACGGGGATTACGCGACGAACGTGGCGCTCCAACAGGCGCCTCGGGACGGTCGGCCGCCGAGGGATCTTGCCGAGAGCCTGGCGCGGGAGGCCGCGGGCCTGCCCGAGGTCGAGCGGGCCGAGGTTGCCGGCCCGGGGTTCGTCAACCTCTTTCTGGCGCCTGGTTGGTACGGGGATGCGCTTGCCGAGATGCTCGCCGCGGGAGAGGCCTACGGCGGTAGGTCGGCTGCCGTGCAAGAGCGTGTCCAGGTCGAGCTCGTCTCCGCCAATCCGACTGGGCCGCTGACGGTCGGCTCGGCGCGGAATGCGGCCTATGGGGACTCGGTAGCGCGGCTGCTGGCGTTTGCAGGCCACGTAGTCGAGCGCGAGTACTACTTCAACGACGTCGGACGCCAGATCGATCTCTTCCGTGAGTCGGTCGAGGCGCGCAGGCGCGGGGACGAGCCTCCCGTGGAGGGCTACACGGGCGACTACGTTCGCGAGATCGCGGCCGAGGAGGGCGATCCGGTCGAACGCATGCTCAAGGTGATCGAGGAGGAGCTGACCGAGTTCCGCGTACCGGTCAACACGTGGGTGCTCCAGCGGGAGGTCGAACAAGAGATCCCCGAGGCCGTGGCCCAGCTGGACACCTACGAGGCGGAGGGAACGACCTGGGCGCGCACGAGCGGGCACGGCGACGACAAGGATCGGCCGCTTCGCCGTTCCTCGGATGGGAGCTATCTGTACTTCGCGGGCGACGTCGCGTACGTCCGCAACAAGTTCGGCCGTGGCTTCGATCGTCTGATCTACGTCCTCGGAGCCGACCATCACGGGTACGTCGGGCGCCTCAAGGCAGCGGCCTCGATGCTCGGCTACGACCCCGACAGGCTCGAGGTGCTGATCTACCAGCTTGTCCACATCGTCGAGGGCGGCGCGGCGAGGCAGTCCTCGAAGCGGCGCGGCGACGTCGTCTTCCTGCAGGAGCTCGTCGAGAAGATCGGGATCGATGCGTCGCGGTGGTATCTCGTCTCGCGCGGGCACGATCAGCCGATCGACATAGACGTCGATCTCGCGAAGGAGCGGAGCGAAAAGAACCCCGTCTACTACGTCCAGTACGCGCACGCGCGGATCGCGGGCATCCTGCGCAATGCCGGTGGTCGGCAGCCGTCCGCCGAGGCCTCGGAAGAGGTGAAACGAGAAGAGCGGGATCTCATCAAGCGGCTGGCCGAGTTCCCGGAGGTTGTTCGCGAGGCGACCGCGCGGCGCGGCCCGCACGCAATCCCGACGTACGCAATCCGGCTGGCGGACGACTTCCACCGCTTCTACCACCACCATCGCGTGCTCGAGAGCGAGCAGGAAGCCTTCCGGCTTGGGCTCGTGGTGGCGACGAAGAACGTCCTCGCGCGCTCGCTCGACCTGATCGGCGTCGAGGCACCCGAGCGTATGTAAGGGGTCTGACCCCGGCGCAGAGCGGCGTACAATCGCCGTGTGGGGGAGACAGTCGAGCGGACGGTTGCGCCTGTGCCGAGCCCGCCGGACAAGGCGCCCGACCGGAACCTCGCCCTCGAGCTTGTCCGCGTGACCGAGGCGGCAGCCATGAACGCCGGCCGCTGGATCGGACGCGGCGACAAGATCGCCGCCGATCAGGCGGCAGTCGATGCGATGCGCATCATGCTCGACACGGCCGAAATGGCCGGCGTCGTCGTGATCGGCGAGGGCGAGAAGGACGAGGCGCCCATGCTCTTCAACGGCGAAGAGGTCGGGAGCGGCCATGGCCCAGAGGTCGACGTCGCCGTCGATCCTCTCGAAGGAACGAGGCTCACCGCCCTCGGTATGCCAAACGCGATCGCCACAATCGCGCTGGCCGAGCGGGGCACGATGTTCTTCCCGGGAGCCGCCGTCTACATGAACAAGATCGCCTGTGGGCCGGAGTCGGCGGACGCAATCGACATCGAGGCGCCGGTGGCCGAGAACGTCCGCGCTGTTGCGAAGGCGCGTGGCGTCACGCCGACCGAGGTCTCCGTCGTCGTCCTGGACCGACCCCGCCACGGGCAGCTGATCGCCGACCTGCGAGAGGTCGGCGCGAAGGTGATGCTGATCACCGACGGCGACGTCGCGCCGGCGATCGCGGCCGC
>DASSCT010000161.1:0-3837 GCA_035697545.1 Gaiellaceae bacterium
CTCCCGTACCCTGGACGAGCTGGATGCCGAGGTGCGACGGCTCGCTGACGACGCCCGCGCCGGAACACTCAAGCCTGAGGACCTCCGCGGCTCCACCTTCACCGTGACGAGCGCCGGCAAGCTCGCGGGCCTCTTCCAGACTCCGATCGTGAATCACCCAGAGGTCGCGATCCTCAGCGTCGGCCGGATCGCAGAGCGGCCGGTCGTCCGCGACGGTGAGCTCACGGTGCGGCCGGTCGGCTACATCGCTCTGACATTCGACCATCGAGTGGTCGACGGCGCACGGGCGGCCGAGTTCGGCCTTGCCGTTATCCGCCGCTTGGAAGGTTGATGGGGACAGAACAGAGCTGTCCCCATCAACGCTCAGCCAATCGTTTCCTAGTGCCGATCCTTCTTGCGTTCTCCGTGGTCTCCACCGCCACCCGACAGCTGTCCCCTGATCTCGCCTTCGGGGTACTGCGGGTTTGAGTGGACGTTCGCATACACGGCACCTGCGCGGATCGCGCGGATCAGCTCGGTCAGTTCGCCGGCCGCGATGCCCTGATCCGCGGGTCCGACGACGTTGGCCGCCACGATGTCACCTTCGAACCGGCCGCTCGGTGTGGTGCAATCCGGCCTCCCGCCGCCGCCGCAGAGGAATACGCTCACTCCTCCGCCAACATGGCGCTCGGCGAAGTGAAGGTGAGACACGCTGACGGTAGTGCCCTGCATATCCTCGTACTTGAGGACGTAGTGGATCCGGAGTGGATCTTCCCGGATCTGGAAGCGGAAGCTCCCATGGCCGGTCGTCGAGACCGAGCCGGTACTACTAGTGCCCGGACCACCGACGACCTCTTGGTAGCCGTTCAGTCGAGCCTTGCCGCCGCCGCCGTCGCTGTCGTGTGAACGACTAGCCAACGCGACTGCAGAGATTCCGAGCACGCCGAGGGCGGCGACGAGCCCGAACAGCACAAGCTTCCTCATATCCCCTCCTTAGTCCTTTCATCCCCGTTCCCAATACGGGGCCGAAACCAAACCGGATGGGATTATGAGCGAGGACGGCTCACTGCGGCGATGAGCCGCCCCCGCGCGAGCCAGCCTAACCGTCCCTAGACTGGTTCGCGTCGATGGCGGATGTCTACTGGGTCGGAGTCTTCGTCGGCCTCGGGGTCGGCCTTGGCGTTCTCGCTGCAGGACTGCTCGGCGCGTTCCGCTGGGGGCTCGTCGGCGCGGCCGTCCTAGGGGCGGCGATCGGCCTGGGGCTCGGTCTCGTCCTCGGCGGCGTCGAGGACGGGATCGCCGGCGCGGTCGGAGGCGTGCTCGGCGCGGTCGGGGCGCTGCAGCTCGTCAGCGGGACGCTGCGCCGCGGAGGAACTCGCGTCGCGACAGCGGCCCTCACGGCCCTCGTGGCGGCGATCCTCGCGGTTCTTGCGTTCGTTCCGCTGCTCGGCTTCGTGGAGGCCGTGATCGTGCCGGCGATCGGAGCGCGGATGCGCCGGAGCGAGCCGACGCGGTACGCGGGCCTGCGCACCCTCGCCCGCGACTGATGCCGAAGAAGCTCATCCTGATCGTCATCGACGGCCTGACGCCGGACGTCTTCGAGGCGGCGGTGGAGACCGGAGCGGCGCCGACGCTCGCGGCGCTCGCCGAGACGGGGAAGTACCGGCGGTCGCTCTCGACGTTTCCGTCGCTGACACCCGTCTGCCTGGCGACTCTCGCCACGGGGGGCGGGCCCGACGTGCATCACATCCCGCACCTCGTCTGGTACCACCGAGGCGAGCAGCGCCTGGTCGAGTACGGGTCCTCCTTCGGCGCGATGCGCGCCGTTGGCACCCGGCGGTCGATCCGCGACGCGATCGTGGAGATGAACGCCGAGCATCTCGCGTCGGGCGCCGTGACCGTGTTCGAGGCGCTGGAGGACTCCGGGCTGGTCACGGCCGCCGTCAACGTCCCCTGCTACCGAGGCCGGACGCGGCATGCTCCCACCGTCCCGGGCGTCGTGCGTGCCGTTGAGGGCCCAAGGCGGTTCTTCTACTTCAACCTCTTCGAGTCCGACGTCACCGGCGCCCCGTTTGCCGTCCGAGACCGCACAGTGGGCTCGATCGACGCCTATGCGGCAGCCGTCGGGCGCTGGCTCGTCACACGCGACGGCTTCGACTTCCTGTTCTTCTATCTGCCGGACTACGACTTCGCCTCCCACGCCTTGGGGCCGGCGGGAGCAGACGAGGCCCTGGCGAGGAGCGACGACGCCGTTGCGGCCCTCGTCGATGCTGCAGGCGGCCTCGACGCCTTCCTCGAACGCTACGACGTCGTCCTCTGCTCTGATCACGGTCAGACGCCCGTCGAGCGCTTGTTCCGCCTCGAGGAACCGCTCTCCGACTTTCGCCTCCACCGACGCGGCTCACGCAGGGACGCCGAGCTCGCCGTGACGGCCTCGAACCGGGCCGGGATGGTCTACGTGCTGCCGGCGGCGCAGACGGAGCCGAGCGAGATCGCGCGGCGCCTGAGCGGGGAGCGAGCGCTCGACGTCGTCATGTTTCGCGACGGGAACGAGGGAGTCGCGCTGCGCGACGGCGAGGAGCTGCGCTTCGGTCCGGACGCCGACGGCTGGCAGGGACGGGCTTGGCATGCGCTTGCCAACCCGAATGCAGGCGATGTCATCGTCTCGCCCACCCAGGGAGTCGAGCTGGCCGACCTCGGCGGGCGGCACCATGTCGGGGGCGGCTCCCATGGCTCGCTGCTGGACGGCGACTCGCTCGTGCCCATGCTCGTGACCGGCGGCGCCCCGCCGCCGCCGAGCATCGCCGGCGTCGCGCCGCTCGTGCTCCGCCACTTCGGCGTCGAGGCACCGGCCTATGCCCGTGCCGCCTGAACGAGAGCGGATGGTCGAGCGGCAGCTGCGCGGGCGCGACATCGTCGACGAACGCGTGCTGGCCGCAATGGAACGGGTGCCCCGTGAGCTCTTCGTGCCCGAGGATCTTCGGCGTCAGGCCTTCGACGACGCCGCGCTGCCGATCGGGGCCGGACAGACGATCTCGCAGCCGTACATGGTCGCCCGGATCTGCGAGGAGCTCGGCCTCGACGGCGACGAGCGTGTCCTCGACGTCGGGACCGGTTCCGGTTACCAGGCGGCTGTCCTCGCCGAGCTGGCGGAGGAGGTCCACTCGATCGAGCGGGTGCCCGAGCTCGCCCAGCAGGCACGACGCAACCTCGCGGCCGCCGGCTACGAGGGGATCGTCGTCCACGAGGGAGACGGTTCCCGCGGGCTTCCGGAGCACGCGCCGTACGACGCGATTGCCGTCGCCGCGGCCGCGCCCGGCTTTCCGCAGGCGCTCTACGACCAGCTGAAACCGGGCGGCCGCCTCGTGGTGCCGGTCGGCAAGCGCCACGGCCAGCGTCTCCAGGTCATCGTCCGGAGCCCTGAAGGCCCGGCGGTGCTCAGGTCGGTGCCCTGCCGCTTCGTCCCGCTGGTCGGCGAGGAGGGCTTCGAAGGCTGAACACGGCAAGGGCCAACGTCGTGGTCCGCGGACGGGTGCAGGGCGTCTTCTTCCGCTCGGACACCCGTCAGCGCGCCCAGTCGCTCGGCGTCACCGGGTGGGTGAGGAACAACACTGACGGCACCGTCGAAGCGGTGTTCGAGGGCGACCTCGAGCGGGTCGAGTCGATGGTTGAGTGGTGCCGCCGCGGGCCGTCCGGAGCGTTAGTTGAAGATGTGGGCGTGCGCTGGGAGGAGCCACAGGGCGATGCGGAGTTCTCCGTCAGAGGGGGATGGGCATAGATGGAGGCGATGAGACAGCTGCTCCAGCGGCCGGTAGAGCTGCACGGCGTCCAGGTCGGCCGCGTCGTGGACGTGATCCT
>DASSCT010000162.1:0-8360 GCA_035697545.1 Gaiellaceae bacterium
GGCGTACAGAACCCGCACTGCACCGCGCCGGTCTCGGCGAAGGCCTCCTGGACGGGGTGCAGCTCTGCATCCTCGCCGACGCCCTCGACCGTGACGACCTCGTGTCCGTCGGCCTGCGCCGCCAGGACGAGGCAGGCGCAGACAAGGCTGCCGTCGAGTAGCACGGAACACGAGCCGCACTCGCCCTGCTCGCAGGCATTCTTCGAGCCAGGCAGGCCGAGGCGCTCCCGGAGGGCGTAGAGCAGGCTCTCGCCCGGCCAGATCTCCGTCTCCTGCGCCTCGCCGTTGACCGTCAAAGCGATCTTCACGCGAGACACCTGTCGAGCGCGCGCTTCGTCAAGACCCGGAGCGCGTGCCGGCGGTAGGCAGCCGTGCCGCGGACGTCGTCGATCGGGCTGGCGGCTTCGGCCACCTGCTCGGGGAACGACTCTCGGTCGGCGAGCCCTCCAACGACCAGGCCCGGTACCGGTCCGGCCGATCCGAAGGACGCTCGCAGCTCGCCACGCTCCTGATCCGCCGTAAGAGCCAGCGAGCAGACCGCGATCACCATCGCGTTCCGCGGCCCGACCTTCATGAACGTCTGGCGCGCGCCGCTCGGCCTCAGGCGCACGGCCAGGATCAGCTCGTCGGGCTCCAGCGCGTTCCGCTTCGGGCCGACGAGGAACTCCTGCAGCGGAATCCTGCGCTCGCCGCGCCGGCTCGCCACCTCGACCTCAGCGCCCTCGACGAGTAGTGGCGGCAGCGCATCTCCTGCCGGGGAGGCCGTGCCCAGGTTGCCGCCGATGGTTCCCCGATTGCGGATCTGCGGCGACCCCACGGTCCGAGACGCCTCGGCCAGCGCCGGCAGCTGATCGCGCAAAGGCGCCTGCATGGCCTCCGCGTAGGTGAGCGCGGCGCCGAGCCGGAGCGTCCCATTGGCCCGCGACCAGCCCTTCAGCTCCGCGACCTCGTTGAGGTTCAGGAGCACCTCAGGGCGGGCCCGATCGAAGTTCAGCTCCACCATCACGTCCGTCCCACCCTCGATGGGAACGGCATCCGGGCGCTCGGCCTTCAGGGCGAGCGCCTCGTCGAGCGTGCGGGGAGTCATGACATCCATTCGGGCAAGGCTAGTACGTTCTTCCTGCAATGCCCGACCTCTCGCGCCGCCTCGCCGTTGCCCGCGGCGACGAGCCTGCCGACCTCGTCATCCGCGGCGGCCGGGTCTTCTCGGCCTTCACGCGCGAGTGGCTCGAGGGCGATCTCGCGATCGCGGACGGCGCCGTCGCCGGCCTGGGCGAGTACGAAGGCAGAGAGACGCTCGACGCGTCAGGCCGCTACGTCGTCCCTGGCTTCGTCGATGCCCACATGCACCTCGAGTCTTCGAAGCTCCTCGTGGACGAGTTTGCCCGCCTCGTCCTGCCGCTGGGAACCACGGCTGTGGTCGCCGACCCGCACGAGATCGCCAACGTCCTTGGAACCGACGGCGTCCATTGGCTCGCCGACCTCTGCGCCGGCCTGCCGCTGGACGTGTTCTTCATGGCGTCCTCGTCCGTGCCGGCCTCGACGTTCGAGTCGCCGCGCCGGCCGCTTGGCCCGGGCGATCTCGAGGGGCTGCTTCGACGTAGGCGCGTACTCGGCCTTGCCGAGATGATGAACTTCCCGGGCGTCGTTGCGGGCAGCCAGAGCGAGCTCGAGAAGCTGTCCTTGCCCGGCGCGACCCATGTTGACGGGCACGCGCCGATGCTCCTGGGCAAGGGCTTAAACGCCTACGCAGCCGCGGGAATCCGCTCCGACCACGAGATGAGCACGATCGAGGAGGGCCGGGAGCGGCTCCGGGCTGGCATGTGGGTGCTGATCCGCGAGGCCTCAGGCGCACGCAACCTCCACGCGCTCCTCCCACTCGTCAAGGAGTTCGGCCCGCACCGCCTCGCCTTCTGTACGGACGATCGCGAGCCCGAGCACATTGCAAAGGAGGGCCACGTCAACTCGATGGTTCGTGAGGCGGTCGCGGCCGGGGTTGCTCCCGAGGACGCGCTCGTGATGGCCTCGCTCAACCCGGCCACCTGGCATGGCCTGCGTGACCTCGGCGCGCTCGCGCCGGGCTACCAGGCCGACGTTCTCATCCTCCCGGAGCTCGAGACGTTCGTCCCCGACGTGGTGCTGAAGGCCGGTCGGGAAGTCGGGGAGATCACGAAGCCCGAGGTGCCGGAGTGGGTCAAGCACACCGTCCGTGTCCGTCCGCTTTCGACCAACGACTTCGCGATCCCGTGGACCGGCGATGCCCGCGCCCGCGTGATCGGGATCATCCCGGACCAGATCGTCACCGAGTCGTTGGTCGACGAGCCTCTGGTCGAGAACGGCAAAGCGCTTGCGGATCCCTCCCGCGACCTGCTGAAGATCGCCGTCGTCGAGCGGCACCTCGGAACCGGCCGGGTGGGGCTCGGGTTCGTCCGCGGCTTCGGACTCCGGAGCGGCGCACTGGCCTCGACCGTCGCCCACGACGCGCACAACGTCGTCGTCGTCGGCGTCAAGGACGACGACATGCTGCGGGCCGTTCGCCGGCTGACGGAGACCGGCGGCGGAGTGGTGGTGATCGACCGCGGGATCGTTCGGGCCGAGCTGAAGCTCCCGGTTGCGGGGCTGCTCTCCGATGCCGGTCTCGAGGAGGTGATTGCCGACAGCCGCGCGTGTGTCGAAGCCGCGCATGCCCTCGGCTGCGTGCTCGCCTCGCCCTTCCAGTCCATGGCCTTCTTGGCCCTGTCGGTGATCCCGAGTCTGAAGATCACCGACCGGGGCCTCGTCGACGTCGATCGCTTCGAGCTGGTCCCGCTGGAGGCATGACGACCGTTCTCCACAACGCCTACGTCGTGACGATGGACGACGACGGCCAGGAGCACGAGAACGGCTGGTTGCTCGTCGACGATGCGGTGATCAGTGACGTCGGAGCCGGCGCCGCGCCGGAGGCGGACGGGCGTATCGACCTCGGCGGGGCCCTCGTCACGCCGGGACTCGTCAACACCCACCACCACCTCTACCAGACGCTCACGCGGGCTCACGCCCAGCAGGCGGACCTCTTCACCTGGCTGAAAACGCTCTATCCGATCTGGGCGCGGCTCGACGGCGAGTCCGAGTACGCAGCAGCCCGAACCGGGATTGCCGAGCTGGCCCTCTCCGGCTGCACGACGGTGTTCGACCACCATTACGTCTTCCCGCGCGGACAGCCGGACGTGATCGACGCCCTGCTGCAGGCCGCGGCCGATCTCGGCGTCCGCCTCGTCGTCGGCCGCGGCTCCATGGACCTCGGCGAGTCGCAGGGCGGCCTCCCGCCCGACTCGCTGGTCGAGGATCGCGAGACGATCCTCGGGGAGACCGAACAGCTTGCGGCCCGCGGCATCGAGGTCGCCGTCTCGCCGTGCTCGCCCTTCTCCGTTACGAAGGAGCTGATGCGGGAGTCCGCCGAGCTCGCCCGGCGGCACGGCCTGACGCTGCACACGCACCTAGCGGAGACGGTCGAGGAGGAGGAGTACTGCCGCGAGCTCTACGGCCGCACGCCGGTCGAGTACCTGGACGACCTCGGCTGGCTTGCCGAGGACGTCTGGTGCGCCCACTGCGTACACCTGTCCGAGCCAGAGGTGCAGCGATTCGCCGACACGGGCACGGGGGTCGCGCACTGTCCGACGTCGAACCTTCGGCTGGGAGCCGGCGTGGCGCCGGTCAACGAAATGCTGGAGCGGGACGTTCGGGTCGGGCTCGGCGTCGACGGCTCCGCGTCGAACGAGCGGAGCGACCTCTTCCTCGAGGTGAAGCAGGCGCTGCTCGTCGCCCGTGGGCGCCGCGGGCCAGAGGCGCTGACAGCGAGGGACGCCCTGAGGCTGGCCACTCGAGGCGGCGCCTCGGTCCTGCGCAGAGACGACATCGGCTCGCTCCAGCCGGGGAAGCGCGCCGACATCGCGGTCTGGTCGCTGAATGGCCTCGAGCTGGCCGGCGCCGCAGACCCCGTCGCCGGCCTTGTGTTCTCGGCGCCTCACCGGGTCGACCGGCTCTTCGTCGGCGGCCAGGAAATCGTGCGCAACGGACAGCTCATGCGGGCCGACGAGAGCGAGATCGCCCGACAACATCGGGCGCAGGCGCGAAGATTCGCGCCGTGACCGTCTCGCTCTCCACGCACGTGCTCGACACAGGGCGCGGCGAACCGGCGTCCGGCGTCCGCGTCGAGCTCTTCCGCGGCGAGGACGTCGTCGGCTCCGGCGAGACCAACGACGACGGCCGGATCCCCGAGCTGGCGACGGAGCTCGAGCCCGGGGACTACCGGCTCGTCTTCCACCCGCCCTCGCCGTTCTTCCGCCGTGTCGAGCTCGACGTCGCGCTCGACGACGGCCACTACCACGTGCCGCTCCTCGTCTCTCCCTACGGATGCGCGAGCTACCGCGGCAGCTGAGCCGGGAAGAGCTCGAGGAGCTCTTCAGCGGGCCGAGCACGCTCGTCTCGCTGCTCGCGGAGACGGAGGATCCGCTGGGCCGCGCCGAGGAGATTGCGAACGGCCTGCCCGACGAAGACAAGGTCGAGGCGTTGGCCACCCATCCGCGGATCGGCGAGCCCTCGCCCGAGCAGCACGGCGACGACCCCACCGTGCTGACCGAGCTGGCGTATCTGAACCAGGTCTACGAGGAGAAGTTCGGCTTCCGCTTCGTCGTCTTCGTCGCGGGCCGGCCACATCGCGACATCCTCCCCGTCCTCCGCGAGCGGCTGGCGAAGACGCGGGAGGAAGAGCTGGAGACAGGCATCACCGGGCTGGTCGCGATCGCGCAGGACCGCTGGCAGGACCAGTGGCGGCATCGCTGATCGATTCCTACTGGGACGACTGGCTCGAGCTCGGCTTTCGCTGGCTCCACGTCGTCGCAGGGATCGTCTGGATCGGGACGTCGTTCTACTTCGTCGCGCTCGACAACCACCTGGGCCGGCCGCGCGTGGCGGAGGCGGATGTCGCCGGCGAGTCCTGGGAGATCCACGGCGGCGGCTTCTACCGGATCTCCAAATACCGGGTCGCCCCGGACGAGCTGCCGGAGCCGTTGCACTGGTTCAAGTGGGAGGCCTATACGACGTGGCTCTCGGGCTTCGGCCTGCTCGTCGTGCTCTACTACGCGAACGCAGATACGTATCTGATCGACAAGTCCGTCGCCGACATCCCAGTGGCGGCGGCGATCGCGATCAGCCTCATCGGGCTGGCCGCGGCCTGGGTGATCTACGACGTCGCCTGCATGGTCTTCAAGAGCGATGTGGTCGTCGGGCTGCTGTTACTCGCGATGGTGATGGCGTCGGCATACGGCGCGGGCCAGGTGTTCTCGGGGCGCGCGGCCTACATCCAGGTCGGCGCGATGCTCGGGACGATCATGGCCGCCAACGTCCTCTTCAACATCATCCCGGCGCACTGGGAGCTCGTCCGGGCGAAGGAGGCGGGGCGCGAGCCGGATCCGGCACCCGGGCTCGAGGCCAAGCGCCGCTCGGTGCACAACAACTACCTGACTCTGCCGGTCGTCTTCACGATGATCTCGAACCACTTCCCGTTCACCTACGAGGACGCCCACGCCTGGCTCGTGCTCGTGGCGCTCGTGCTGATCGGGGCCTGGATTCGGCACTTCTTCAATCTGCGCCACGCGGGGCGGACGGCCTGGTGGATCCCAGCGACCGCCGGGGCGGCGGCGCTTGCGCTGGCCGTGGCCATGCGGCCGGACGAGGGCGGCGGCGCGCCGAGCCGAACCGTCAGCGACGCGGAGGCGATCGCGATCGTCCAGCAGCGCTGCGTGCCCTGCCACTCCGCCAACCCGACGCAACGGGGCTACAACGCGCCGCCGGCCGGGATCACGTTCGACTCGCGTGACCAGATCGTCGAACGCGCCGACGCGATCGAGGAGCAGGCGGTACGCACGACGGCGATGCCGCTCGGCAATGCGACGGGCATGACCGACCAGGAACGCGAGACGCTCGGCGCCTGGCTTGCGTCCTTGAAGTAGGTTCCGGCCGTGCTCGAGATCGATGCCGGTCCGTTCCTCTATGTCGCCCGCTTCGAGGAGGAGCTCGCGCCGAAGACGGTGGAGGCGTTCCGCGCCATCCTTCCCTTGGAGGACCGAATCATCCACTGTCGCTGGAGCGGCGAGTCGAACTGGATCCCCTGGGGCGACCGCGACCTCGGAATCGGGCCGGAGAACGCGACGAGCTACCCGCATCCTGGCGAGCTCGCGCTCTATCCGGGAGGCCAGAGCGAGACCGAGCTCCTCTTCCCGTACGGCTATTGCAATTTCGCAAGCAAGGCGGGACAGCTGTGGGCGAACCACTTCGCCACCCTCGTGGAGGGCCAGGAGAACCTGCGCGAGCTCGGCCGCCTGACGCTCTGGGAGGGCGCCCAGCCGATCTCGTTTCGCGAGCGCTGAACCGCTAGTTACAAGTTGTAACTTGCGCCGCCCGCTTGGGGCCGAGCGACGGCGCTTCGGAGCGTTTCCGGTCGCCCCAGATCCTTGTAACAAGTTGTTACTTGGACTCGGTGAGCCGCCGGAGCGCGCCGGTCAGCACCTCGACCGCCAGGGCAATGTCTTCGTCGCTCGAGTGCTCCTCCGGCGAGTGGCTGGCGCCGCCGTTCAGGCTCCGGACGAAGAGCATCGACGACTCCACGCCCGCGGCTGCCAGAACGCCGGCGTCGTGACCGGCGCCTGACGGCAGCTCGACGACGGGCAGCCCGCGTCTTTCGACCTCCTCCCTCAGGACCGCGGGTGAAAGAGCGACCGGCGGGATCACGTAATGCGCCTCCTCGAGCCCGAGCTCGGCGACGAGGCGGTCGAGCCGCTCCCGGTCGGGGGCGCGAGCGTCCACCATCAGTCGAGCTCGTTCCGGGACGACATTGGCGGCGCCCGGCTCGACCTCGAGCTGCCCGACAGTCGCGACGCCGCCGTCGATGCCGGCAGCGACCTCCTGGACACGAACCACGTACCGGGCCGCGGCCACGAGCGCGTCGCTTCGAACGTCCATCGGCGTCGTCCCGGCGTGATCGGCCCGGCCTCCGAACTCGCGCGAGCAGCGGACGATCCCCGCGATGCTCGTGACCACTCCGAGCGGCGCGCCGGCCCGCTCCAGCAGCGGCCCCTGCTCGACGTGCAGCTCGACATACGACCCGGGAAGGGGCGCGTGCCGGACGCGCCAGCGACTCCCGTGGCATCCGGTCTCCTCGTCACGGAAGACGACGACGCCGAGCGTCCGCTCGGACGGCCCCAGGGCGGAGACCGCCTCGACCCCGGCGACGACCCCCAGCGCTCCGTCGAAGCGACCGCCCGAGGGCACGGAGTCCAGATGCGAGCCGGTCCACACCTCCGGCAGCTCGGGCCGCCGACCAAGCAGCCGCCCGACGACGTTTCCACGCGCGTCTACCTCCACCTCGAGCCCCGCCTTTTCCATCCACGAGACCGCCAGCTCGCACGCCTTATCCTCCTCCCGCGTACCTCCGACGCGGTTCGCCCCGACGCCGTCGCCGATGTGAAAAACCTCGTCCAGCCGCCGGTTTACAGTCGCGCTCAGCAACGCGGATTCGCGGAGAGGAGCACCTGTATGACCGAGCTCGCCGCGTCCCGCTCGCGCTCGGGCCTCGAGCGCTGGTTCCGGTTCGACCAGAACCGGACCAACTTTGCGCGGGACACGATCGCAGGGCTGACGACCTTCATCGTCATGTCCTACATCATCTTCGTGAACCCCACGATCCTGAGCTTCCGAGGAGTCCCGAACCTCCAGTCTCAGGGCCTCCCCTTCATAGCCGTCCTCACCTCGACGTGCCTCGTCGCCGGGGTGATGACGCGATCGCGGCCGGACTGGACCTGAACGCAGTCCTCGCCTTCACGCTCGTCGCGGAGAACGGCCTCGGCTTTCCGGAGGCCATGGGGCTGATCGTCGTCGAAGGGCTCGCCGCCGTTGTCGCCGTCCTCATCGGCCTCCGCGAGTCGATCATGCGCGCGATCCCCTCGATCTGAAGAAGGCAATCGCGTTCGCGATCTACTTCGCGCTTCCGATCCTGCAGCAGGAGTTCAGCTGGATCTAGGTAACGCCGCCGGAGCGCGTTCCTCGACGCGCTCCGGCAGCCGCCCGAGCAGCCACCAACCGAGGAGTGGGCCGATCGCCGCGAGCGCGAAAGCCGTCCGCCACGACGCCGCTTCGACCACGGCGGCGAAGGCAACCGGAACGCCGACGCCGATCAGGGCCAACGTTGTCTGCTGGAACCCGATCGCTGCGCCGCTCCGCGCCCGCCCGGCCAGCTCCGCCGCAGCTGTCAGCGACAGGCCGTTCCAGGCCATCGAGATCGTTCCGGCGACCACGATCACGGCAACGACCACGGCGAGGCGGCT
>DASSCT010000163.1:0-5283 GCA_035697545.1 Gaiellaceae bacterium
GTGGTGCGGGATCTCGACACGACCGTGAGCGGCGTCCAGTCGGCGATCGCGCTCGAGGCGCTCGTATCTGCCTCGTTCATCCTGATCGGCAGCAAGGTCGGCGATCTGATCGGGCGCAAGCGCGCCTACGTGCTCGGCCTCGTCGGCTACGCGACTGGGGCGCTCGCGATGGCGCTCGCCCAAGACCTGATCGCGATCATCATCTTCTGGGCCATCGTCGGCGGGCTTGGCGCGGCGCTGCTGCTGCCCGCGATGCAGTCGCTGATCCATGGCAACTTCGAGGGAACGGCGCGGAAGAAGGCCTACGCGCTGGTCGGTGCCGCGGCCGCTATCGCCGCCGCGGTCGGGCCGTTGCTCGGAGGGTTCATCACCACGTATCTCTCGTGGCGGGTCGCCTTTCTTCTCGAGGACCTCGTGATCGCGGTGGTGCTCGTGGGCATCAAGCTCGTTCGCGACGTCCCGTACACCGGATCTCGGCGCGTCGATGTCGTAGGCGCGGTTCTCTCCGTCGTCGGCATGGGCGGCCTGGTGCTGAGCATCCTCGTGTGGCAGGAAGGAGGCGAGTCCGTGCTCGCGCTGCTGGCTCTCGGCGTCGCGTCGCTCGGGGCTTTCGCCTACTGGCTCCGGCGGCGGAAGCGACAGGGGAAGGCGACGCTGCTCGACCCGGACCTCTTCAAGTCGAAGATCTTCCAGTTGGGGATCACCCAGCAGCTGCTCCAGCAAGTCGCGCTCGGCGGCACGATGATCGCGCTGCCCATCTATCTGCAGATGGTGCTCGAATACAACGCCATGGAGGCGGGCCTCTCGCTCGCTCCGCTCTCGCTCACCATGTTCGGAGTGGCGCTCGTCGCTGGGAAGCGGGCGGGACGTAGGCGCCCGAGCGCCGTCGTGCGCTTCGGCTTCGGGCTCTTGACGGCAGGACTGGTGCTGTTGATCCCGATCGTGCCGCGCGCAGACTCGGGGTGGTGGCTAGTGATCCCGCTTGTCATCGCGGGAGCGGGCTTAGGGCTGTTGGTCTCTCAGCTCAACAACTACACGCTGGCTCCGATCGAAGAGGAGCGCGTCAGCGAGGCGGCCGGCGTGAACTCCGCAGCCGGCTCGTTCGGCCTGTCGTTCGGGCTGGCGTTCGCCGGCGCGATCATGCTGGCGACCCTCTCCCTCAGCTTCACGAACCTGGCAGAGGCGAGCGACGTGCTCTCGCCTGCCCAGCAGCAACAGGTTGCCGACGCGCTCGAGGACGACGCGCAAGTGATGAGCAACACCCAGCTCGACCAGCAGCTCGAGGGCCAACCGGAACCGGTCCAGGACGAGATCCTCCGCATCAATACGGACGCGAAACACATCGCTCTCCAGATCGCCCTGATCGTCCCGATCCTCGCCGGCTTTCTCGGTTTCCTCAACTCGATCCGGATGACGCGCCAACCGGACCCCGAGCCGTCGACCCACGCCGAAGGAATGGCCCTCGCGTGAGTCGGTTCGCTCTACACGCGCGGTAGCCCCCACAACATCACGTAGAGAGCGCCCGGGCGGCCCGAGCCGTCCGGCGCCCCAAAGGTCACGGCGGGGTTATCCGGGTCGCGGGCATCGACGAGGAAGCTGCGGTCGTCAAGGGGCAGCGCCTCCACCGTTCGGCCGTCGCCCTCCATGACGAGCCCGACGTCGGTCGCTCGCACCGTCCACGAGCGGTCGGGCCAGGCGTAGACACCGGCGAATCGCGACAGATCGCCGGCGGCACCCGGCGACGGCTCGAGCCGCAGCGCCGGCTCGCTGATGCCGAACCACTCAGTCATGAGCTCGGCGAAGAGCGATCGGTACATGGCCCGGCCCGTGCTGCCGTTCGCGAGCAAGACGACGGCGCCGCGACGCTCCGGGATGATCCGGAGAACCGCCCGCTGGCCGCCGATGAGGCCGTCCCATCCCCACACGGCGCCGCCGTCCCAATCGAACCGCGCCCAACCCAGGCACCACCCATCGAGCCAGCCGTGGATCCGGACCTCGGCCTGGGGAGCCCGCAACGTGGCGAGGAAGGGATCCTCGAGGTGCGCAGCCGCAAAACGCAGCACATCGGTCACCGTCGACAGCAGCGTGCTCCCCGCCGGGCCGAGAGCTCGTGGTCTCCACGGGTCGACCGGAACGGGACCCTCTGCGCTGATCTTGTGGCCTGAGGCGCGAAGCCCTGCGCTTGACTGCGTCGCGAAGGTCGTTTGGCCCATCCCGAGGGGGCGGAGGATGTTGTCGCGCATTGCCTCCTCCCAGGTGAGCCCGGTTATGGTCTCGATCGCGCGGCCGAGCAGGCACCAGCCGGCATTCGTGTAGGACCAGAGCCCCGCCGTTGGCACTCCCGCCGCGATTTCCGCCGCGAAGCGCGACAACACGTCGTTCTCCTCGCCGGGGAAACCGTTGAACTCGAGCTCCGCGCGTAGAGGGAGCCCAGAACGATTGGCGAGGAGGTCGCGAACGGTGGCCCGCTCGCCCCAGCCGGTACCGCTCAGCTCGGGCACGTGTGCAGCCACCGAATCGTCCAGCGACAGTCGGCCCGCCTCGGCCAGCCGGGCGATCAACGTCGCGACCATGGGCTTTCCCAAGGACCCGATCGCGAAGCGGGTTTCGGCCGTCACAGGCTCGCCGGTCGTCGCGTCGCCGACTCCCCAATAGGCGGATGTGACCTCCCCGTCGCGCAGTAAACCGATTGCAGCTCCAGGCACCGAGTGCTTGGACGCGTGCTCGCGGAGCAGGCTCCTCAGGTCGGGCTCGCTCACCGGTCAGCTGGGCGGAGTGAATTCCGCCCGCGCTGCCTCGGCCCGCTCGCGGATCGCGCAGCCGTGGACGTGGTCGTTGACGAGGCCCATCGCCTGCATGAAGGCATAGACGGTCGTCGGGCCGACGAAGCGCCAGCCCCGGCGCTTTAGGTCCTTCGCCATGGCCTGCGACTCCGGTGTTTGTCCCAGCTCGAGCAACGCCGCCCAGGTCAGTCGCGGTGGTCGTGAAGCGGGATCCGGCTCGAAACGCCACACGTATGCGGCCAGCGAGCCCTCCTCGTCGACGAGCTCGACTGCGCGCTGCGCATTGTTCAGCGTCGCCTCGATCTTCCCGCGGTGCCGGACGATCGAGGCGTCGGCGAGCAGGCGCTTGACGTCCCGCTCCCCTAAGCGCGCTAACCGTTCGATGTCGAAGTTCGCGAAAGCGCGCCGGAACGCTTCACGCTTCCGGAGAATCGTCAGCCACGAAAGGCCGGACTGGAAGCCCTCGAGGGAGAGCTTCTCGAACAGCCGGCGGTCGTCGTCGACCGGAAAGCCCCACTCGGTGTCGTGGTAGGCGCGGTACTCGGGCGCCGAGTCGCCCCAGAAGCAGCGGACGACTCCGTCGTCGCCGCGCGCGAGGCCGTCCGCGCTCACGCCTTCAATTCGCCCTTCAGCGTCAGCCAGGTCATGGCCTCGATCGCCATGCGCCCGGCTTGCACAGACGGATCCTCCTCGGCGAGCCGGCGAGTTTCCTCCAGGCCGGTTCGGTAGAGGCAGATCCCACGCTTGGTCTCGTCGTCCTGATCCTCGAAGGGCCCTGCCGCGAGGAGGACGCCGCGTTCGCGCATGGCGTCCAGGTGCGCCAGATGCGCGGCCTGGAGGCGGTCGAGCTCGTCTTCGTCGAACTCCAGTGCGCGCGGTCCTCGCCGGAGCAGGACGAAGGTGTAGCGGTCGAATTCCACAGCGGACTTCCTACCAGGCGACGGGGATGTAGGCCTCGTAGAGCGAAATCGGCCCGTCGCGGCCGAGCAGCCGGCCCGGAACGCCGCAGCGAGCGGGCCCGTAAACGGCCAGCAGCCGTACTCCGAGGTCGCTCAGAGACCGGACGTCGGCGCACGGCCTCAGCTCGTCGAGCACGCGGGCCGCCTCCTTCGGCGCGACGGTCGAGTAGCCCGCAGGCCGCTCGCGCGGCGCCTGCATCGCGTAGTAGAGGTAGACGCTCCCCTCCTGTCGGTTGGGGCGGCGCACCGGAAGCTCGAGCAGCCGCCCCAGCGGCGCCTGCGGGATGGCGGCGTACGCTCGGTTGTCCTCGTCCGCCGCCGTCGGCCGGACTGCCGTCACGCCCAGTCGCAGGTCGAGCGCGACGAGGAGGAGCGCGAGCACAGGAGCCGCGCGCCACTGGAGGCGGGAGACGGCGATCGCGACCAGGCCGGCGATCGACAGGCACGTGATCGGCATGAACCGCCCGGGCACGCGCGTGCTGTGCAGCCCGGGCAGATGCCATAGCGTCTCGTAGCCGGGCAGGTTCGCTCCGAGCGCCAACAGCGCGGGAACGACGGCGCCGATCGCGAGGATCAGCGTGAGCCGTGAGCGCACCAGCACAAGCCCGGCAAGGGCGATCAGCGGCGTCAGCCAGCCGAGCAGGACGAATGGCTCGAGCCCGTGTCGGGGGTCGCGGGCGAGGAAGTCGGCGAGATCGGCTGAGTAGCGCTCGACGCCGGAGAACGAGCGGGTCTCGCCGATCGAGTCCCGAATCGCGAGGGCCCAGACGAGCAGTCCAGCCGTCGCGGCGGCGGCCACTGCGCCCCCGACCCACCGGCGGCTCCCGCCGCGCAGGAGCGCGTAGGCCGCGAAGAACGGGATCGCTCCGAGGGCGAGATGGACCTGTCCGGACAGGGGGATGGACGCGAGCGCTGCGGCCGCGATCAGCGGCCGGCGCCGCTCCCATGCCCACAGCGAGAGGGGCAGGAGCATCGCCGTCCAGGCGAGCAGATGGCCGGCGCCGGCCTGGACGACGCGGTACGGAGCCAGGGCGAATGCAAGCCCTCCGACAAGCGCCGCGCCGGTCCCGAGCCCCACCGCGCGAAGCCACAGAAACGTGAATCCTCCGGCGCCCAGATAGGCGAGCAGCACGAAGGCGTTCCAGGAGAGGATCGTGCCGAGCAGTGCGTGAAGCGGCCAGAATGGCAGGCTGAACGGCCAGCCGGCGAAGTTGACGCGCGGCTCGGCCTCGGGCCGGAAGCTGTAGGGATCGTGGATCGGATCCTCGCCGCGGGCGAGCTGATGTCCGGGCAGCCAGAGCTGCCAGATCGTCTGGAGGTGGTCACCCGGAGCGGCCGTTCCGGGGAGCCCGCGCAGGCCCTCCGCCAGGAACGAATCGTCCGCCTGCTTCAACGCCGGCCAGGTGGAGACGACTCCGGCGCCGAGGTAGAGCGCGACGATGCCGGCTACAACGCCCGCGCTGCGGAGAGGAACTCGTCGAAGTCCGGCAGCTCCGCGTCCTCGAAGGCCCATACGCGGCGGACCGTACCGCCGGCGTCGA
>DASSCT010000164.1:0-12731 GCA_035697545.1 Gaiellaceae bacterium
ACTGGGGGATCTTCCCGCACCTGCTGATCTGGCACGGCCGGCGGGTCTGCATCGCGCGCAACCCGCAATGCGAGCGGTGCGTCATCAACGACCTCTGCCCCGCGAGCCGCGTGTGATCTCTAGGCCGGCTGCTTGGCGGGAATGGGCTCCGGCTCGGCCACGGCCTCCGGTTCGACGTCTTCGGCCTCGGCCCTTGGCGCCGTCAGCGCGTCGTACGGATGGCCGTGCCGCGCGGTAAGCCAGCGCTCGGCGTCTAGCGCAGCCATGCTGCCCATCCCGGCCGCGGTGATCGCCTGCCGGTACGTGTGGTCGACGACGTCACCCGCCGCGAACACGCCTTCGACGTTCGTGGCCGTCCCGTCCTGCGTGAGCAGGTAGCCGTGCTCGTCCATGTCGAGCTGGCCGACGAAAAGCTTCGTGTTCGGGTCATGTCCGATCGCCACGAAGAGCCCCTGCGCCGGGATTTCCGTGATCTCGTTCGTGTTGACGTCGCGAACGTCTACGCCGGTGACGCCGGTCTCGCCGACGACCTTGTCTACGACCGCGTTGGTGACCCACTCGATCTTCTCGTTGGCGCGGGCCCGGTCGAGCATGATCTGCGACGCGCGGAAGTCGTCTCGCCGGTGGACGACGGTGACCTTGTCGGCGAACTTGGTGAGGAACGTCGCCTCCTCCATCGCAGAGTCGCCGCCGCCGACGACCACGATGTTCTTCTCCCGGAAGAACGCTGCGTCGCAGACTGCGCAGTAGGAGACTCCGCGGCCCTGGAGGCCACGTTCCGACTCGAGCCCGAGTTGGCGAGCATTGGCGCCGGTTGCGACGATCACCGCCTGCGAGCGGTATTCCTCGTCGCCGACGTAGACCTTGAACGGTTGCTCCGAGAAGTCGACACGCGTGACGTCGTCGGAGATGAACTCGGCGCCGAAGCGCTCCGCCTGACGCCGGAAGTCCTTCATCATCTCCGGTCCGAGAACGCCCTCGGGATAGCCCGGATAGTTCTCGACGTCGCTCGTGATCATCAGCTGGCCGCCCCACTGGAAGCCTTCGATGACGAGGGGCTGGAGATTCGCGCGCGCAGCGTAAAGCGCGGCCGTGTAGCCGGCCGGACCGCCACCGATGATGATCAACTCGCGAGTGTTCTCGTTCATTTTCGCCCTCCGTACGACAGGCCCGAATTAGGGCCTGTCAACAGTATTCAACGAAGCGGACGGGTTGAAACTTCCCTCCTTGACCCTGGGCTTTGAACACACGTTACGCGACGAGCTCGCAGCAGAGATACAGCCGTCCGTCCCGGGCCTCGGCTTCCTCCGAGAGCGCATGGCGCTGGACGCGGTCCGGCAGCAGATGCAGCACCTCGTGCCCGCGCGCGACGAGCAGTTCCGCGATGAGCTTTCGATGGCAGCGCCACCACACGGTCTCGGCGCACATGAAGCACGGCGCCGGCTCATGCAGTGCGTCGTCAAGCGCCTCTTGCCACTCGGGCGTTCCCATCCTCGCCGCGTAACTGCGGAAGGCGGCCGTTCGGATACAGCCGAAGCGTTCCTCGCCGGGCTCGCCGCTGCGGCGGCCGCCGAGCGCTTCCGCATGGCGGTACGCGATGTCCGCGGCGGCCAGGCTCTTGGCGAGGGCGGCTTGGTTGAACTGCGGATTTCGCCTGGAGCCGGGGTAGCGCCGGACATCGACGAGCGTCTGAACCTTCGCCTTCCGAAGCATCTCCAGGAGGTCTTCGGCGCTCCTCGTGCCATGACCGACCGTATAGGCCTTCACGGACATAGAATCGCGCCCAGTGGCCAGCAGCGTGACCTGGGATGCGCTCCGGCAACTCGCGGGTTTCCGCGCCGAGAAGGGCTGTGCCATCAGCCTGTACCTAGACCTCGATCCCAGTGTCTCTCCGACCCCCGGCGATGCGAAGACGAGAGTCCATTCGCTTCTCGACGAAGGTGAGAAGAAGAACAACAGCGCAAACCAGACGCATGAACAGCGCCTGGGATTGAAGTCGGATTTCGGGCGAATCCGCGCCTTCTTCGATGAGGAGTTCGAACGCAACGGCGCGCATGGCCTCGCCGTGTTCTGTGCGGGCCTCGACAATGTCTGGGAGACGCTCCCGCTGAGCGAGTCGGTGCCGGACGAGGTCAAGGTCGGTCGCGAGCTCTACCTGGCGCCGCTCGTGCCCCTCGTCGGCCGCGGCGAGGGCGCGGTCGTCGCGGTCGTCTCGCGTGAGCAGGGCCGGCTCTACCGGCTTCGCGCCGGCCGGCTCGACAAGGTCGTCGACCTGTTCGAGGAGCAGCCGCGCCGCCACGACCAGGGTGGTTGGTCGCAGGCGCGCATTCAGCGTCACACGGACGAGCTCACGAAAGACCATCTGAAGGCGGTCGGCGAGGAGCTGGAGAACCAACTGCGGCGGCTCCGCTATCCCCGCGTCGTCGTCATCTGCCCGGAAGAGATGAAGCGCGACCTTGCGGAGGTGCTCGCGGGGGACGCGCGGAACGCGATCATCGGCTGGACGACGGCGAAGGCGCAGGCCACCCCGGTCGAGCTGCTCGACGCGGCGATGCCGGTGCTCGAGGAGTGGCGCGAGCGCCAGGAGTCACAGAGCGTCGAGCGCTGGAAGGAGGAGGTCGGACGGAACGCGCGCGCCGCGTCCGGCTGGGAGGAGACGCTCGAGGCTGCGTCGGACGCGCGGGTCGAGTGCCTGCTCTTCCAGGAAGGCGTCGAGCAGGCGGCGTTCGTGTGCCCGGCCTGCGGCCGCGTGAGTGTCTCCGGCGGCCGCTGCCCGTTGGACGGCACGGAGATGGAGCAGCGCGACGAAGGGCTCGACCTCGCAGTCCACCAGGTGCTGGCACACGGCGGGCAGGTGCTGGCTCTGCGCCATCGTCGGGACCTCGAGCCGGTCGGCGGCATCGGCGCACTCTTGCGCTTCTGAGCTTCGACCTCGTCATCTTCGACTGCGACGGTGTGCTCGTCGACAGCGAGCGCATCGCGGTGCGTCTCGACGTCCAGGTGCTGGCACAGCTGGGCTGGCCGATCACCGAGGAGGAGGTGATCGAGCGGTTCGTCGGCAAGACCGACGAGGCGATGACGCGCGAGATCGAGGAACACCTGGGGCGGAAGCTGCCGGGCGCGTGGGACGAGGAGTACGGACACCTGTACCGCGAGGCATTCGACGCTGAGCTCGAGCCCGTCGACGGAATCGTGGAGGCGCTGGAGCAGATCCCGGCGCCGACCTGCGTGGCCTCGAGCGGCCGGCTGGAGAAGATCGAGAAGAACCTGAGGCTGACCGGGCTGTGGGAGCGCTTCGCCGGGCGAATTTTCAGCGCGGCCGACGTCGAGCACGGCAAGCCGGCGCCCGACCTGTTCCTTCACGCCGCGGCAAGGATGGGCGTCGAGCCGACGGCGTGTGCGGTCGTCGAGGACAGCCCGTTCGGCGTCGAGGCCGCCCATGCCGCCCGGATGCGCGCCTACGGGTACTCGGGCGGGATCATGCCGGCGGAACGCCTGCAGTCGGCCGACGCCGTCTTCGACGACATGCGCGATCTACCCCGGCTGCTCGGCTTCGGAGCGCGTTAATCCCGGAGCAGCTTGCGCAGCACGTACGGGAGGATCCCGTCGTGGCGCACGTACTCGCGCTCGCGCGGCGTGTCGAGCCGCAGCCGCGCCGTGAACTCCTTGTCGTCGGCTCGCACGGTCACCTCGCGGGCCTCGCCGTTCTGGACGCCCTCGACGGAGAAGACCTCGCGGCCGGTCAGGCCCAGCGTCGCCGGCGTCTCGCCGTCGCGGAACTGCAAGGGGAGGATCCCCATCATCAGCAGGTTCGAGCGGTGGATGCGCTCGTAGCTCTCGGCGATCACCGCGCGAACGCCGAGCAGCTTCGGCCCCTTCGCCGCCCAGTCGCGTGACGAGCCGGAGCCGTACTCCTTCCCCGCGATCACGATCAGCGGCGTCCCTTCCTGCTGGTATCGCACCGAGGCGTCGTAGATCGTCATCTCCTCGCCGTCCGGCAGGTGGACCGTCCAGGTGCCCTCGCTGCCCGGCACGAGCAGGTTTTTGAGCCGGACATTGGCGAACGTGCCTCGCACCATCACCTCATGATTTCCGCGCCGCGAGCCGTAGGAGTTGAAGTCCTTCCGCTCGACGCCGCGGTCGATCAGGTACTTGCCGGCCGGGCTGTCGGGCTTGATCGCGCCTGCGGGTGAGATGTGGTCGGTCGTGACCGAATCGCCCACCTGGACGAGGCAGCGCGCGTCGTGCACGTCCTCGACCGTTTCGGGCTCGGGCGACATTCCGTCGAAGTAGGGTGGCCGCCGTACATAGGTCGATTCCTCGCGCCAGTCGTAGAGGTCGCCTTCGGGGATCTCGAGCGATCGCCAGCGGTCGTCGCCGGTGAAGACGTCCGCATACGTCCGCCGGAACATGTCGCCCTCGACAGCCGACTTCACGGTGGCGTCGATCTCCTCGACTGTCGGCCAGATGTCGCGGAGGTAGACGTCCTCGCCGTCGCTGCCCTGTCCCACCGGCTCGGTCGTGAGGTCGACGTCCATGCGCCCCACCAGCGCGTAGGCGACGACGAGCGGCGGAGAGGCGAGGTAGTTGGCCTTCACTTCCGGATGGATCCGCGCCTCGAAGTTCCGGTTCCCCGACAGCACCGAGCAGACGACTAGCTCTCCCTCCAGGACAGCCTTGGAGATCGGCTCCGGCAGCGGGCCGGAATTGCCGATGCAGGTGGTGCAGCCGTAGCCGACCGTGTAGAAGCCGAGCTCCTCCAGATACGACGTGAGGCCGGCGCGCTCGTAGTACTCGGTCACGACCTTCGAGCCCGGGGCAAGGCTGGACTTGACCCAGGGCTTCCGCTGGAGCCCCCGCTCGGCCGCCTTCTTGGCAACGAGCCCGGCGGCGACCATCACGCTCGGATTCGACGTGTTCGTGCAGCTCGTGATCGCGGCGATCACGACCGCGCCGTGCTCGAGCTCGAACCGTTCGCCGTCGAGCTCGACGGGGACGGCCTGCGCCCGCTCGGCGACCACGACCTGCGGTACGGATGCCGGCTCCGGGACGGCGATCGGCCCATGCCCCGGCGCGCTGTCGGCCACCGGATCGCTGGCCGGGAAGGACTCGGCGACGGCCTCGTCGTGCGCGTTGCCGTAGGCGACGCCGAAGGTCTCGAGCGCCGAGAGGAACGATCGCTTCGCCTCCGTGAGCGGGACGCGATCCTGTGGCCGCCGCGGGCCGGCCAGGCTGGGCTCGACGTCGCCCAGGTCGAGCTCGATCACCTCGGAGTAGGTCGGCTGGTGCTCCGGGTCGTGCCAGAGCAGGTTCTCCTTGCAGTAGGCCTCGACGAGCGCGATCCGCTGCTCGTCGCGGCCGGTCAGCCGCAGGTACTGGAGTGTGATGTCGTCTACGGGGAAGAACCCACACGTCGCCCCGTACTCGGGGGACATGTTCCCGATCGTCGCGCGGTCGGCGAGCGGCAGGTTCGAAACGCCGGCGCCGAAGTACTCGACGAACTTCCCCACCACGCCGGTCCGCCGCAGGATCTGGGTGACGGTGAGGACGAGATCCGTCGCCGTCGCGCCCTCGCGGAGCGCGCCGGTCAGCCGGAACCCGACCACCTGCGGGACGAGCATCGAAACCGACTCGCCGAGCATCGCGGCCTCAGCTTCGATCCCGCCGACGCCCCAACCGAGCACGCCCAGCCCGTTGATCATCGTCGTGTGCGAGTCCGTGCCGAGCAGCGTGTCCGGGAACGCCCGGCCCTCGCGCGCCTCGACGACGCGCGCGAGGTACTCGAGGTTGACCTGGTGGACGATCCCGGTGTTCGGGGGGACGACCTTGAAGTTGTCGAACGCCTGTTGACCCCAGCGCAGGAACGCGTAGCGCTCGTGGTTCCGTTCGTACTCGCGCTCGGTGTTGTGCTCGATCGCCATCCGGTTCGCGAAGGCGTCGACCTGCACCGAGTGGTCGATGACGAGCTCCGAGGGCAGCTGCGGATTCGTGCGCGCCGCGTCGCCGCCGAGGTCGTGCATCGCGTGCCGCATCGCGGCGAGGTCGACGATCGCGGGGACACCTGTGAAGTCCTGGTGGATGACGCGCGCGGGCGTGAACGCGATTTCGCGGGACGGCTCCTCCTTCGCGGCCCACTCGGCGACCGCCTCCACGTTCTCGGGCGTCGAGGTGCGAAGGACGTTCTCGAGCAGGATCTTCAGCGTGTAGGGGAGGCGCTCGATGTCGTACCGCTCCTGTAGCGGCGCCAACCGGAAGATCTCGTAGCGCTCGTCGCCGACTTCCAGCGTGGAGCGCACCCCGAACGCGTCGGCCATGTTGTCGATTGTATGGGCGGCGGTAGGGCCTCGGGCCTCGGCGCAACGAGCCATGTCCCCGTGCCTGGCACCGGGACAACGGCCCGGCGGGACAGTTCGGGCGACAGGGACGGCCCGTTCGTGGGCCGCGGATCCCGCTCGGGTACCGGTTTCTTGGCCGTGGCGGCCACTGTCTTCGTGCCTGGCACCGGGACACGGCCCAAAGGCACCCCCGGGACGCGGAACGAACGCGAAAAGACTCGGCCGGACTAGGCGGCGTCGAGCGCGCGCGGAAGCTCTTGCGCGACCGAGACCTCGGCCTGATCGGTCTCGGCGGCCCGCTCGAGCTTCGTGTCGAAGCGGTCTAGGCGCTTCTCGGCCTCCGCGAACTTCGACTGCGCGTTGCCGATGTGCTTGCCGACGACCTGGAAGTCGTCGCGGAAGCGATCGAAGTCGCCCTGGAGCTGCGCCACGTACGCCATCACCTCGTGCGCACGCTGCTCGATCTGCATCCCCTTGAGCCCGAGCACGATGACCTGCAGCTGTGACGTGAAGGTCGTCGGCGAAACGGGGAACACACGCTTGTCGTGCGCGTACTGGAGGAGTGCACCGGTCTTGCCGCAGACGAGCTCGTAGTAGACGCCCTCGGAGGGCAGGTACATGAGGGCGAAGTCGTAGGTGCCTTCATCCGGGCGGATGTACTTGCTCGCGATCGCGTCGACGTGGTTCCTCAGGTCGCGCGAGAACGCCTTCTCATAGAGCGCCCGCTCGTCGTCGCTCTCCGCGTCGGCGAGCCGCTCGAAGTTGTCGAGCGGGAACTTGGCGTCGATCGGGACGAGCCGCTCGACCTTGATGACCGCGTCGACGCGCTCGCCGGTCTTGAACCCGTACTGGAGCTCGAAGGCGTCCGCCGGCAGGCGATCGCGCAACAGGTTGCCAAGCAGGAGCTCGCCGAAGCCACCACGGGCTTTCGGCGGCCGCAGCGCCTGCTCGAGCTTCTTGAGGTCGTTCGCGCGCGCGAGGATCTCGGCGTTGGCCTGGCCCAACTGGCCGAGCTGCTGATGGATGGCGCTCGAGGTCTTCGTCGCTGTCTCGAGCCGGCGGTCCATCGTCGCCGTCATCGCCTCCAGCCGGCGGTCGACGTCGGCGTTTCGATCGGCCAGCTGACGCGCCGACTCGGACCGCAGTGAGTCGAGTTCGGCACGAACGATGCGAAGCACGCGCAGACCGCCCACCAAGAGGCCGGCAGCGATCAGGACCAGGAGAACAGTCGTCACGATCATGGACCGACAAACGGTAGAGAGGGGATCGGACGGCAGAGGGGCCGCACTCACGGCCCCTCTGCTCGCGAAGCGCTAAGGGACGTCGGGGCGGTGCTCCGAGACTTCCTCTCGGGCGTCCTGCGCCATGTCTCCTGCGCGCTCCTCCATGTCCTCGGCCTTGCCCTCGGTCTCCTGGGCCATGCCTTCGCGGCGCATCTCGAGGTCGTCGGTCGCTTCGCCGACTTCCTTCTTGCCTCGTCCCAGCAGTCTGTCGAGAAAACCGGCCATTTCGCTCCTCCTTGGGGTATGCGGCCCCGTCAGTATGGGTGATGAGCGAGCCGGGCGCAGCTACCATGCCCGCGCCTTGCCCAAGAAGTCACGTACGCCACCGCCGCCCAAGCGGCCGGTTCAGGCGCCCAAGGTTCGAACAGCGCAGCGAGACCCCGGGAGGAGCCGGATGATCATCTTCGCGCTAATCGCCTCCGGGCTCGCGATCCTGGGCATCGTCGCAGCGGCCTTCGCCTTCTCCGGGGGCGGCAATGGAAGCGGAGCGCAGGACGCCATCACGGCGCTTCGCGAGGCCGGCTGCACGTACGTGAGCCCGTCGCCGCAAGGCCGCACGCACGTCTCGGCGCTGCCGAAAGGCTTCAAGGCCAATTCCGTTCCGCGCTCGAGCGGGCCTCACTCGCCGCAGACGATCATCTACGGCGCCTATACGGACGAGGTGCCGGAACTCAACGCCGTCCACAACCTCGAGCACGGCGCCGTGATCCTCTACTACGGGCCGCGGGTGCCCGCGAGCACGGTCGACAGCATGGTCGGGTTCTACAACGAGGATCCCGACGGGCTGATCGTCTCGAAGCACCCGAACCTGGGCGGCGACGTGGCCTTCGTCTCCTGGGCGCACGTGGCGCGCTGCCCCAAATTCGAGGATGACCTGGCCCAGAAGTTCGTTGACGAGTTCGCCTTCAAGGGCCCGGAGTCGTGCAAGAGCGACATCGAGCAGGGCTGCTACCGCAAGGAGCTCATGAAGCCGGGCAGCGGCTGATCCGGAAGAGCCCAAAGCTATCCTGGGCGGGCCGGGGTGGCGAAATCGGTGATACGCGGCTGACTTAAAATCAGCTGCCCCCTTCGAGGGGCGTGCGGGTTCGAGTCCCGCCCCCGGCATCTCCGTCCCACGCGCCAGTGCTTCTCGTCCTCGCGATCCTCGCCGCGATCTTCCTGCTCCCGTCGCCGTGGAGCTACATCGCCGTGATCGCCGCCGCCGTGTTCGAGTCGGCGGAGCTCGCCCTCTTCGTCTGGTACTCGAAGCGCCGCCAAGCGACGACCGGCGCGGACGCGTTCGCCGGTGCGAAGGGCGTCGTCGTCCAGGCGTGCCGGCCGAGCGGCCAGATCCGCGTGCGCGGTGAGCTGTGGCGGGCTCGCTGCGAGGAGGGCGCCGACCCCGGAGAGGCCGTCGTGGTCGAGTCGCTCGGGCCCGAGCTGACGCTCTTTGTGCACAAGGATTCGGCCTAGACTCAAGCCGTTGGCCAAGCTCGACGAGACATCCGTCGAGCCGTCTGCGCTCGAGTGGGACACACCGCTCTTCCGCATGGCGCTCGCACAGTTCGAGCAGGCGCTCGAACACGCCGACGTGCCCGAGTTCGTCTGCGAGCGACTCCGCTTCCCGGAGCGCTCGACGATCGTCGGAGTGCCCGTACGCCGCGACGATGGCACCTTCGAGACGTTCCCCGGCTACCGCGTCCAGCACTCGACCGTGCTCGGCCCGACGAAGGGCGGAATTCGCTACGACATGCACGTCGACCTCGGCGAGTGCGCCGCGCTCGCGATGTGGATGACTTGGAAGTGCGCGTTGCTCCAGCTGCCCTACGGCGGCGCGAAAGGCGGGGTGCGCTGCGAACCGCGGCAGCTGTCGCAGGACGAGCTCGAGCGACTGACACGCCGGCTGACGATCGAGCTGCTTCCGATCATCGGGCCCGAGGAGGACATCCCCGCGCCGGACATGGCGACAAACGAGCAGACCATGGCCTGGATCATGGACACCTACTCGATGCAGATCGGCCACGCCGTGCCCGAGATCGTCACCGGCAAGCCGGTCACCATCGGCGGCTCCGTCTTCCGCCGCGAGGCGACCGGGGCCGGGGTCGTGATGGTCATTGAGCGCGCCTGCGAGCGATTCGGCTGGAACCTCGCCGACAAGCGCTGCGTCGTCCAGGGATTCGGGAACGTCGGCGGCGTCGCGGCGCGCGAGCTGGTCGAGCGCGGCACGACCGTCATGGCGGTCTCGGACATCTCGGGCGGCGCCTTCAACAAACGCGGCCTCGACCTCGAGGACGTGGCCGTCTGGATCAAGAACCACGGCTCGCTCGAGGGCTACCCGCTGGCCCAGCACGTTTCGAACGCGGAGCTGCTCGAGCTCCCGTGCGACATCCTCGTGCTGGCGGCGCTCGAGGATCAGATCACGGGCGAGAACGCGGGCCGGATCGAGGCGCGGATGATCGCGGAGGGCGCCAACGGCCCGACCTCCATCGAGGCCGACGCGATCCTCGCCGAGCGCGGGATCCACGTGCTCCCGGACATCCTCACGAACGCCGGTGGCGTGACGGTGTCCTACTTCGAGTGGGTGCAGGATCTCGGGCGGCTCTTCTGGTCGCGCGACGAGATCCGCCACAAGCTCGCAGAGAAGATGGGAGATGCGTTCGACCGTGTGTGGCTGCTGTCCGAGCAGCTGCAGATCACGCCGCGCCGCGCAGCGCTCGTCGCCGCGATTCGCGAGGTCTCCGGAGCCCTGACAGCTCGCGGCATCTATCCGTGACCCTCGTCCGCGAGGCGATGGTCGTCGAGCCGGGAACGCTGGATGCAGAAGCCAGCGCGCAGGAGGCCGGCCGGCTGCTTGCAAAGCCAGACGTCCGGGCCGTGTTCGTCTGTGACGCCGATCGGCTCGTCGGCGTCGTCACACGCAAGACGCTCGTCCGGGAGGTCGTGGCGCCCGGCCGGGATCCACGCTCGACGCCGCTCGGCGAGATCGCCGAGAAGCCTCACTACACCATCGATGCCGAGACGCCGGCAGACGAGGCCTTCCGGTTCATGGAGGAAAACGATGCCGAGCGCGTGCCCGTCGTCGAGGACGGGAAGCTCGTCGGCGTGCTGGCGCGGGTCGTCCTCCAACGCCGCCTAGCCGAAGACGAGCCGCCGCAAACGGGCTAGCAGCACGTGTAGGCACCCGGCGGAGCGGCGCCTTCTGCGGGAGCCGGCAAGTTCGCGGCCTCCAGCGCGGCTCCGTGGAGAATGTCGCGCTCGCTGACCTCGAGCTCGTCCAATTGGAAGTCCTCGAGGATCTGTTCCACGATCACGGCGCCGGCGACGATTACCGGCGCCCGCTTCGGATGCAGTCCCGGGAGCCGGCGACGCTCAGCCAGAGGCAGCGTGGCCAGTCGCTCCCGTTGCGTACGTACGGCGTCCGGGGTCAGCCGATGGCCGTGCGTTCCGAGACCCTCGGGCTCCGCGAGACCCATGTCGAGCGCCGCGAGCGTCGTGATCGTTCCTGCGACGCCGATCGCGTTGTCCACGGTCGGGCGAGGTGGCAGGTGGGAGCGGACGTATTCCGCCGTCGCTTCGAGCTCGTCCGGACTCGGAGGGTCGGAGTGGAGGAAACGCTCAGTCAGCCGAACCGAGCCGACGTCGACGCTCGTCCTCGACCGGATGTGCCCTTCCTCGCCGACGACGAACTCGGTCGAACCGCCGCCGGGATCGATCACGAGCGTCGAGCCGAGTCGACCGTCCGCCGCGCCGCGGAAGGTCAGCTCCGCCTCTTCATTTCCGGAGAGGAGCCGAGTCACGAAGCCGTAGCTCCACTCGACCTCGCCGAGGAAGGCCTCGCCGTTCTCAGCGTCGCGAACGGCGCTCGTGGCGACGAGCAGGACCCGTTCGGCGCCCAGGCGCTCTGCTTCGCGGCGGTAGTCCGAGAGCACGTTCCGCACTCGGGCGATGGACACGGGGAGGAGGCGGCGGCGCGTGTCAACGTCCTCGCCTAGCTGGGTGATCTCGACCCGCTTCGAGACCTCCGTGACTTCGCCGTCCTCGACGTCCGCGACCAGCAGACGGGTCGTGTTCGTGCCCTGGTCGATGGCTGCCACGCGCATTTCGGTGGCTACCCTAGTCCCATGTTCCTATTTCGAGACAAGACCGAGATGGTCGAGCCGCGCGAGGCGCTGGCCGGCCGAGACGAGCCGATGGTCGTGCCCGAGCGCCACGACGTGCTCGGCACCCCGATTACGCCGCCGTTCCCGGACGGGTTCGAGCAGGCCGTGTTCGCACTGGGCTGCTTCTGGGGCGCCGAGCGCGTCTTCTGGCAGGCGCCGGGCGTCTACACGACCGCGGTCGGATACGCCGGCGGCTACACGCCGAACCCGACCTACGAGGAGACGTGCAGCGGCCGAACCGGCCACGCGGAGGCCGTGCTCGTCGTCTACGACCCGGCAAAGACGAGCTACGAGGAGCTGCTCCGCCTCTTCTGGGAGAACCACGACCCGACCCAGGGCATGCGCCAGGGGAACGACGCTGGAACGCAGTACCGCTCCGCGATCTACTGGCAGGATGAGGAGCAGCGAGCGGCCGCGGAGCGCTCGCAGGAGGCGTACCAGCGTGAGCTCAGCGGCGCCGGCTACGGCGAGATCACGACCGAGATCGCGCAGGCCGGCCCGTTTTACTACGCCGAGCCGTACCACCAGCAGTACCTGGCGAAGAACCCGAACGGCTACTGCGGCCTGGGCGGGACTGGCGTGAGCTGCCCGGTCGGGCTCGTGACTGCAAAGCCCTAACCGCGCTACAATGGGCGTCGCGACGCGGGGTGGAGCAGTCAGGTAGCTCGCCGGGCTCATAACCCGGAGGTCGCAGGTTCAAATCCTGCCCCCGCTACTACAAAGGCCCTGGTAACAGGGCCTTCTTCTTCGCAAGTCGGTGGCGTTGCGGCACAGCGCAGTAGTGCCGCGCCATGGAACGTCGTTAGCCGCTCTGAACTGCGCAACACTACGCTGGTGCAACCCGAAACGCGCTACGCCAAGAGTGGCAACGTCAATATCGCCTACCAGGTAGTCGGTGACGGTCCTCCCGACCTCGTCGCAGTCGATGTGATCTCACACATTGAGCTGGATTGGGAGATTCCTTCCAAGGCTCG
>DASSCT010000165.1:0-5279 GCA_035697545.1 Gaiellaceae bacterium
GGGACGCGCACTGGGGGCAAGTTGGCGGTTTGCACAGGCCGCGTCGAGAGGGTCACTCGATTCCACAGAATCAGCCTGCCTGCTTGACGCGTGCGGTCAACTCTTGCACGAGGTTGTACACAGAGCGATCCTCGCGGATCAAGCGCGCGATCTTCGAGGTTGCGTGGATAACGGTCGTGTGATCGCGTCCGCCGAAGTGCCGCCCGATCTTAGGCAGCGAGGAGTCGGTGAGCTCGCGTGAGAGATACATCGCCACCTGGCGTGGATACACGATGTTCTGCGAGCGCTTGTCACCGATCAACTCTTCCTTGGAGAGGCCGAAGCGCTCCGAGACTTCGTCCTGGATCCGCTCGATCGAGACCTGGGCGGCCTCGCCTTGCGGAAAGACGTCGCGGAGCACGTCTTGCGCGAGGTCGATGGTCATCGGGCGCCCGGTGAGCGATGCGAAGGCAACGACGCGCGTCAGCGCCCCCTCGAGCTCGCGGATATTGGTCGACACCCGTCCGGCGATGAAGGTCATCAGCTCCGCGTCGGCCACCTGAATCCCGTCTGTCCTGGCCTTTTTCTGCAGGATCGCGATACGCGTCTCGAGGTCCGGCGGTTGGATGTCGGTCATCAGCCCCCACTCGAAGCGCGATCGCAATCGCTGCTCGAGCGTCGCAATCTGCCGCGGAGGACGGTCGGAGGAGATCACGATCTGCTTGCCGGCCTCGTAGAGCGTGTTGAACGTGTGGAAGAACTCCTCCTGGATCCGCTCCTTGTGCTCGAGGAACTGGATGTCGTCGATCAGAAGCACGCCGAAGGTCCTATAGCGCTGCTTGAAGCCCTCGATCCGCTTGTCGCGAAGCGAGTTGATGAAGTCGTTCATGAAGCGCTCGCTCGTGACGTAGCAGACCGAGAGGTCGCGGAGGTGCTCGCCGATGTAGTGGCCGATCGCTTGCAGCAGATGGGTCTTGCCGAGCCCGGTTCCGCCGTAGATGAAGAGCGGGTTATAGGCCTGTGCCGGCGCTTCGCCGACGGCCAGGGCAGCGGCATGCGCGAAGCGGTTCGAAGAGCCGATGACGAATGAGTCGAAGGTGTACTTCGGATTCAGGCCCTCGACGCGTGGGTTCGGCTCGGGCTCGGGCTCGTCCCGCTCCCGTTTCCCGGCCTCCGGTTTTCGAATGACGAGCTCGATGCGTCGTTCGTTACCCGTCGCGTCACGAACGGCAGCGTTGATCAGGCCGAGGAAGTGCCCCTCGATCCACTCGCGCGTGAAGTCGTTGGGCACGCGCAGGGTGAACGACTCGGACGAGAGGTCGACTCCAACGGTCTCGGAGAACCACGTCCGATAAGTGGATTCGTTGAGCGCACCACGCAGTCGCTCCGAAACCTCGGTCCACAGATTCTCTGCTGTGAGCAGCTGCTGGCGCTCCACGCGAACCGAACTTGCTCCTCTCGCCGCCGACGGGGGAAGAGGGCGAGCATAGCAGCGTCCAGGAGCGTCCTCAACGCCTGTTCACGACCTGTCCAGAGCCGGGAAAAACGCCCTATTTCCAGGACTTTTCAGTGAATCCCCAGGCTCCTCCACACCTGTGGAGAAGATTGTGCGAGAAGGTGTATTCACTGGGGAAAACAGGCCGAGCGCAGGAGATTTCGCGTCCTCGCCGGGCGCTCGGCCGTTGTGGAAAAGCCTGTGTGGTCGGGTCGCTCTCTATACTGCGCCGGCCCCTCGTCGAGGGCCTCGATTCCTCTTTCATCTCCCTATGAAGCGCACCTATCAGCCCAAAGTTCGCAGGCGGAAACGTCGCCACGGCTTCCGGGCGCGGATGTCGACGCGAGCCGGCCGGGCGATCCTCAAGCGGCGCAGAGCCCGCGGGCGCAAGCGCCTCTCGGCGTAAGCTCGAGCTCGTCTCCACGTCGACGTGCAACGCCGGAACCGACTGTCCCGCTCGCGTGACTTCGATGCCGTCTATCGGCACGGCCGCTCCGTGTCGACGCGGTTCCTCGTTCTCTACCGGTTCGACCGAGAAGACGAGTCAAGCGATGACGCACGGCTCGGGATCGCCATTCCGAAGAAAATCGGGAACGCGGTGACGCGAAACCGGATCAAGCGCCGGCTGCGCGAAACCTGGCGCGAGCTCCTGCCGGAAGTGCCGCGCGGGGTGGATTACGTGCTGCTCGTGCGGGCGCCCCTCGCAGAAGCCGTCGAAGACCGTGGCGCCTCGTGGCTCCGAGAGCGGGTGCAAGAGATCCTCGGGAAGGCGAGCGCGTGAGGTTCGTCGGAATCGGAGGGATCTACCTCTACCGCTACACGCTCGGCGTGCTCTTCCCGGCGACGTGCAAGTACCACCCGTCGTGCTCCCAGTACGCGATCGACGCCTTTCGGCAGTACGGGCTCTTTCGCGGCGCGGTACTAGCCGGCTGGCGGCTTCTGCGCTGTAACCCGTGGAGCCACGGCGGGGTCGACCACGCCAAAGACCAGAGGCTCTTCAGGTGACTTCCGTCTGCAATGACCGGTCGATCCGCTTGCTCGGGAGAAAGCAGTGACTTTTCTCAGCATCCTGACGCCGGTCGAAAACCTCCTGGCATGGGCGCTCGAGGAGTTCCACACGACGTTCGGCCTCACGTGGGCCTGGTCGATCATCGCGCTGACGCTCTGCGTGCGAATGCTGCTCGTTCCGCTGACGGTGCGCCAAATCCACTCGATGCAGCGGATGCAGCAGTACCTGCCGCAGATGAAGGAAATCCAGAAGCGCTACAAGGCCGACAAGCGCAAACAGAACGAGGAGCTCATGAAGTTCTACCGGGAGCATCAGATCAACCCGGCCTCCTCGTGCCTCCCGATCCTGCCGCAGATCCCTATCTTCTTCGCGCTCTACTTCGTCCTCAGGAACTTCGACAAGGAGATCTATCCGAAGTACCCGGCCTCCGCGCTTGACTGGCTTCATTTCGTCCCGGACATCACCGCGAACATCACGGATCACTGGTCCGGCTACGTGCTGCTCGTCGTCTACGTCGCCAGCCAGATCTCCTCGACCTGGTTCATGCCGATGGCGACGACGAGCCCGGCGCAGCGCTACATCTTCTTGGCGCTTCCCGTCGTCTTCGCCTTCTTCATTCTCAACCCGCCGGGCGGGGCTCATTTCCCGGTCGGGCTGCTTCTCTACTGGGTGACGACGAACCTGTGGACGGTGGGTCAGGGGGTCGTGACGCGCCGGCTGCGGGAGCAGACGAAGCAGGCTCCGACGAAACGAACCTCGCGGACGTCGCCGAAGGCAGAGAAGGCGGTAGAACCGGCCGCTGCGAATGCACCGGCCGCGGCTCCGAAGCAGTCGTCGGGCCCGAAGCGCGTACGGAAGAAGAAGAAGCGGGCACGCAGATGACCGCCGAACTTCGTGTCGAGACGGAAGGGGAGACCGTCGGCGAGGCCAAGTGGGCGGCGCTCCGGGAGCTGGAGAAGCTCCATCCCGGGCTCGACAAGGCTGCCGTGCGCTTCCAGGTCGTTTCCGAAGGCGAGCGCGGCATTCTCGGAGTCGGCTATTCGCCGGCGCGGGTGGTAGCGACCGCGGAGGCCGACGGTGAGGCCTCGGCGCCGAGTGCAGAGGAGTCCGACGCGGCCGCACTCGTCCGTGACCTGATCACGAGGATCACGACGGCGCTTGGCATCTCGTGCCGGATCGACATCTCGGAGGAGGATGGATCGCTCGTCGCAACCTGCTCCGGGCGCGACCTCGGCCTGCTGATCGGCCGTCACGGCCAGACGATCGACGCGATTCAGTACCTCGCGAATGCGATCCTCGCCCGGCAGCTCCCGGGCAGCGCCGTCGTCGTGGACGCCGCCGGCTATCGCGCCCGTCGCGAGGCGACGCTCGCCTCCCTGGCCTCCGGAGCGGCGGAACAGGCGCTGCGGAGCGGAGATCCGGTCGAGCTCGAGCCGATGACGGCCGTGGAACGGAAGATCGTCCACCTCGCGCTCCAGGACTACGCGGGCGTGGAGACGATGAGCGAGGGCACCGAGCCGAATCGGTTCGTGGTTGTCTCACCGAGTTCTTGACGACTGGCTAAAAGCGGTCCTCGAGACTCCGGGGCTCACCGCGCTCCGCGATCCGTCTGAGGCCAGGAAGATGCTGCTCGAGGACAGTTTGCGCGGTGTGGAGGTGGCAGCGAGCGTCGAAGGCCCGATCGTCGACGTCGGCTCCGGCGGAGGCGCGCCGGGTATCCCGCTCGCTGCGGCCCTTTCCGACCGCGAGGTGACGCTGCTCGAGGCGGAACGCCGGAAGGCGGACTTCCTCAGGCGCTGGGAAGCCGAGCTTCCCAACCTGCGCGTCGTCTGGGGGCGCGCCGAGGAGCAGGAGACCGATCAGTTCGGCGTAGCCGTGGCGAAGGCGCTCGCGCAGCCACCGGTCGCCGCAGAGTGGTGCCTGCCGCTTGTCCGTCCGGGTGGTGCAGCGGTTCTCTGGGTCGGCCCGAGCGCGGAGCTCGCACGTGTCGCTCGGGTCGCCGAGCAGCTCGGCGCTGCGCCACCGGAAGAGCGCGACGGCCTGGTCGTGATCCGCAAGCTGAAACCGACGCCGCCTGGCTTTCCGCGCCGTCCTGGGCTCGCCAGGAAACGTCCGTTGGCCTGAGTAGCGTGACGGCAGCGGGATGGCCATCTACGCGCTCGCCAACCAGAAGGGCGGGGTCGGAAAGACCACGACCGCGATCAACCTCGCCGCCTGCCTCGCGGAAGCGGGCGAGCCGACGCTGCTCATCGATCTCGACCCACAGGCGAACGCGACGTCGGGGCTCGGTGAGCGCGCCAACGGGGTCTCGAGCTTCGACCTGCTCGACGGCGCGCCGGCCGACGAGCTCGCGGCCAGAACGAGGTTCGCGAACCTCGAGCTGATCCCGGCTCGATCCGACCTGGCCGGAGCCGCCGTTTCGCTGGCGCTGCGCGACGACGCCGAGCGCTACCTCGCGGACGCCCTCCGGCCCACGGCGTCGCGCTACCGGTATGTGTTTCTCGACTGCCCGCCCTCGCTCGGCCCGCTGACCGTCAATGCGCTTGCCGCCGCCGACCGCGTGCTCGTCCCGGTTCAGGCTGAGTACTACGCGCTCGAGGGCGTGGCTCAGATCCTGGAGTCAATCGAGGCCGTCCGGGCCCGGCTCAACCCCAAGCTGACGCTGGCCGGGCTTCTGCTCACGATGGTCGACGGACGCACGCGCCTCGCCGCGGAGGTGTCCGCGGAGCTCGCTCGGCACTTTGGCCAGCTCGTGTTCAAGACGCACGTTCCGCGGTCGGTTCGGATCGCCGAGGC
>DASSCT010000166.1:0-9614 GCA_035697545.1 Gaiellaceae bacterium
TGAAAGACGGCACCCGCTGGAAGGTCTTCAAGCGTGTCTTCGTCCCTGAGGAGCTTGCGGGCGAGCTCGGCGGCCGCGTCCTGCACGCGAGCCGCCTGTTCCTCATGGTCGCCTCGCCTTGACGCGGCGCCGCTCGGCGTATCGCTCGATCGCCTCCCTTCAGCGCGACAACCGGGTCTGCCGGGCATGTGCCGAGGCCGGGTTCCCGCTCGAGTCGCTCCCCGTCGTGCACCCCTACACGGGCCAGCGTGCCTACATCCACGGCCAGGCGCCCGGCGCGTTGGAAGGCCAGGAGCGCCTGCCGTGGCGCGGCCGGGCCGGACGAACCCTGCGCCGCTGGCTCCAGACGGACGAGGAGGAGTTCTACGCGACCTTCTACTGCGCATCGGTGACGCGCTGCTATCCGGGGAAGTCGCCGTCCGGCCAAGGCGACCGGACTCCCACGCCCCGCGAGCAGGAGCTCTGCTCGTTCTGGCGCGAGTGGGAGCTCAGGTTGATCCGCCCCGAGCTGATCCTCGTCGTCGGCGGGCTCAGCGCCCGGCGGCTGCTCGACCTGAAGAACCTCGGCGCCCACATCGGACAACGGTTTCGGCTCGAGGGCGCCGTCGCGATTCCGCTGCCTCACCCGTCCGGGACGAGCCGGTGGCTCAACGACCCGGCCAACCGCGAGCAGCTGGCCGGGGCGCTAGAGGTCGTCAGGCAGGAGCTTGCTCACCTTGGAATTGCGCCTCTTCGGTCGAGCCCTTGAGCGCCAGGGTCGACGAGCGCCCGCCCGAGATCAGCTGAGCAACGGCGTCGAAGTACCCGGCGCCGACCTCCCGCTGATGACGCGTGGCGGTGTAGCCGTGCTCCTCCATCTCGAACTCGCGCTCCTGGACGCGGACATAGGCGGGCATCCCGTCCTCCACGTAGCCGCGCGCAAGCTCGAACATCGCCGCGTTCAGCGAATGGAACCCGGCCAGCGTGATGAACTGGAACTTGTAGCCCAGCTCCCCGAGCCCACGCTGGAAGCCCGCGATCTGCTCGTCGTCCAGATGCTTGCGCCAGTTGAACGAGGGCGAGCAGTTGTAGGCCATCAGCTTCCCGGGGAAGCGCTCGTGGATCGCAGCGGCGAACTCGCGCGCCTCTCCCATGTCCGGCGTCGAGGTCTCGAACCAGACGATGTCGGCGTACGGCGCATACGCGAGCGACCGCGCGATCGACGGCTCCAGCCCCGGCCGCACGTGGAAGAAGCCCTCAGGACTGCGCTCACCGGTTAGGAACTCCGTGTCCGCAGGATCGACGTCGGTGGTCAGCAACGTCGCGGCGTCGGCGTCGGTCCGTGCGATCAGCACAGTCGGCACGCCGAGCACGTCCGCTGCCAGACGCGCGGCCTTGAGCGTGCCGATGAACTGCGAAGTCGGCACGAGCACCTTCCCGCCCAGATGTCCGCACTTCTTCTCGGAGGCGAGCTGATCCTCGAAGTGCACCCCGGCCGCCCCAGCCTCGATCATCCCCTTCATCAACTCGAAGGCGTTGAGGTTCCCGCCGAACCCGGCCTCGGCGTCGGCGACGATCGGCGCAAACCACTCGGTCTGCCCGCCGTTTCCTTCGAGCCACTCGATCTGGTCGGCCCGCCGAAGCGCGTTGTTCAGGCGCCGAACGAGGGCCGGCACACTGTTCGCCGGATAGAGGCTCTGGTCGGGGTACGTCTCACCCGCGAGGTTGTTGTCGCCGGCGACCTGCCAGCCGCTGACGTAGATGCCCTTCGCTCCGGCCTTGACCATCTGGACGGCCTGGGCGCCGGTGATGGCGCCGAGGGTCGGGAGATAGTCCTCTCCGTGCAGCAGCTCCCAGAGATGCTCTGCGCCGCGGCGCGCGAGCGTGTACTCGATCTGGACGGAGCCGCGCAGCCGAGCGACGTCCTCCGCCGTGTAGTCGCGCTGGATTCCGTCCCAGCGCCCGTTGTGCGTCCCGTTGTTGGTCATTTCTCTCCTCAGTCGATGTAGTCGTAGGCCGGCAGGGTCAGGAACTCGACGAAGTCGTCGGCGAGGGACACGCGCTCGAAGAGCTCACGGGCGTCGGCGAAACGGCCGCCTTCGGGCAGCTCCTCCTCCATGATCCGGCGCACGTCCTCCGGCGGAGCGGCGCCGTGCTGGATCCATTGCCAGATCTGGGAGCGCGAGATCTCCGCCGTCGCGGCATCCTCCATCAGGTTGTCGATCGCTGCAGCGCCGACGCCGCGCAGCCAGGACTCGAGGTAGCGAATTCCGACGCTGACGTTGGCGCGGATGCCCTGCTCGGTGATCTCGCCGCCCTCGACGCGGAGGTCGAGCAGGTCGGATGCGGCGACATCGACCTCCTCGCGCATGCGCCCGAGCTGGTTCGGCGCCTCGGCGAGCACGCCGTCGAAGACCTCCGTTGCGACGGGGACGAGGTCGGGGTGGGCGACCCATGTGCCGTCGAAGCCGTCGCCGGCCTCCCGAACCTTGTCCTCACGGACCTTGGCAAGCGCAGTCTCATTGACCTCCGGGTCGCGGCGGCTGGGAATGAACGCGGCCATACCGCCCATGGCGTGTGCGCCTCGCCGATGGCAGGTCTTGACGAGAAGGTCCGTGTAGGCGCGCATGAACGGCGTCGTCATCGTCAGCTGCGCGCGGTCGGGGAGCACGAGCTCGGGCCGGCTCCGAAACTTCTTGATCAGGCTGAACAGGTAGTCCCAACGTCCGGCGTTGAGCCCGACGACGTGGTCGCGGAGCTCGTAGAGGATCTCGTCCATCTCGAAGGCCGCGAGCACGGTCTCGATGAGAACCGTGGCCTTGATGCCCCCGGCCGGAAGGTCGAGCTCCCGCTCGGCGAAGTCGAAGACGCGATTCCAGAGCCTGGCCTCACGATGATTCTCGAGCTTCGCGAGGTAGAAGTACGGCCCCGAGCCCTGCTCGAGCAGCCTTGCGCCGTTGTGGAAGACGTAGAGGCCGAAGTCGAAGAGGCTCCCCGACACCGGCTCTCCGTCCACGAGCGCGTGCTTCTCTGGGAGGTGCCAGCCGCGCGGGCGCACGACCAGCACGGCGGGGTCGTCTGCGAGCTTGTAGGTCTTGCCGTTCGAGTCGAGCTCGATCGTTCGTTCGACCGCGTCGATCAGGTTGACCTGCCCGTCGACGACGTTCTGCCAAGTCGGCGAGTTCGCGTCCTCGAAGTCGGCCATGAACACGCGCGCGCCGGAGTTGAGCGCGTTGATGATCATTTTCCGATCGACGGGACCGGTGATCTCCACCCGCCGGTCCTGCAGATCGGCAGGCGCAGGAGCTACGCGCCAGTCGCCCTCGCGGATCTCCCGTGTCTCCCGGAGGAAGTCCGGCAGGGCGCCTGCGTCGAGCTCCCTCTGGCGCTCCGCGCGCGCGGCGAGGAGCCGCTCGCGCTCGGTGCGGAACTCGCGGTGCAGCGCTGCGACGAAGGCGAGCGCGTCGGGGGTGAGGACCGCGCCGGCCCTCCCCTCGACGGGGCCGCGGAGCTCGACGGCGCTACTCGTTGCCGTGATCGCGCTCACAGAACTCCGGGCACGTGCATTCGGCGAGCTCGGCAGTGCTGAGGACGGGCTTCGGGCTCTCGACCAGACGGATCTGAGGGGGCTCGGCCGGCCCGGCCTGCCGCTCCAATCGAAGTGCGCTCAACAGGTTCATCGGCCCTCCTTTCTGGCTGGCCGCGCCTGTGCGGAGGGCGCGGAAATGGTGGGAGCGCACCGACGTTACGCCGCTTTCAGTCATAGCTCCAACTGATTGTTTTGATGTATCTCATAGATTCTGTCAATATCTAGACGTGCGTCTAGGCCAACTCCAGGCTTTCGTCGAGGTTGCACGCCTTGGCAGCGTCACGCGCGCGGCCGAGGCGCTCTTCATCACCCAGCCGACGCTAACCGCGCGCCTCAAGAGCCTCGAGCAGGAGCTCGACGCCGTGCTCTTCATCCGCTCGAAGCGCGGCATGCGCTTGTCCGATGCGGGCAGGGCGTTTCTCCCGTATGCGGAGCGCGCTCTCGACACGGTCTCGGCCGGTCGGCGCATGCTCGACGAGCTCGCGCGCGGCGAGACCGGGTATCTCGCGCTGGGCGCGGCGCCCGCAGTCAGCACCTACGTCCTTCCCCGCATCCTCACGCGCTTTCGGCGGACGCATCCGCGAGTGTCGGTCGCCGTGCGCACAGGCCACTCGGAGGAGGTGCTGGAGCTCGTCCTGCGCGAGCAGGTCCAGATCGGCCTCGGCCGTGTGCTTCGACACCCCCAGGTCGAGGCGATCCCGCTCTACGACGACGCCCTCGTGCTCGTCGTCGACCCCGCCCACCCGTTTGCGGCGCAGAAGACGATCCGCGCGGATCAGTTGAGCGACGTCCAGCTGATCCTCTTCGACCGGACCTCGAGCTATCACCGGCTGACGAGCGACCTCTTCCAGCAGGTGGGCGCGGTTCCTCGGGGGATCATGGAGCTCGACAACATCGACGCTGCCAAGAAGATGGTCGAGCAGGGGCTGGGGGTGGCGCTGCTTCCCCACACGGCCGTGTCCGGAGAGCTGGACGGGGGGACCCTGAGAGCTGTGACGCTCGCCGGCGCCCCGTCGCTCACCCGCCGGATCGCGGTCTTTCGCCGTCGCGATTCCGGGCCCGCCTCGGGCGCGCTCGAGGCGTTCCTGAACTGTCTCTCAGACCTGCGACCCGCTCTCCAGGAGGCCGCTCGGCGTCAGCGGTGAAGCGGAGCTCGGCGGCTAGATTGCCTCGATGCCCGAGACGCCGTCGTACCGTCGCACGTTCATTCGGCTACTCGGCTTCCTGAAGCCGTACAAGTGGTCGCTGATCGTCTCGGTGCTGCTCGCCGTCGGTTCGCAGGCAGCCGCGGTCGGCATGGCGTTCCTGACCGGCGACGGGCTGCAGCGAGCCGTGCTGTCGGCCGACCGGCGGCAGATCTGGATCGTCGCACTCGGGGTGCTCGCCCTCGGCCTCGTTCGCGCCCTGCTGATGCTCGGCCGGCGGCTGATCTCCGGCCGACAGGCCCTCGGCGTCGAATTCGACTTGCGCAACCGCATGTACGCGAAGCTGCAGCGGCTCTCGTTCGGCTTCTACGACCAGCACCAGACCGGCCAGCTGATGTCCCGCGCGACGGTCGACCTCCAAGCCGTCCGCTTCTTCCTCGGCTACGGCCTCATCTTCTTCTTCCAGCACGTGATGACGGTTGTGGGCGTCACGGCGGTCATGTTCGTCCTGGACTGGCATCTCGCGCTGGCCGCCACCGCGATCACGCCGCTGATCGTGGTCGTCGCGTATCGCTACTCGACCGTTTCGCATCCCGTGCTGCGCGACGTCCAGCAGAAGATGGCCGACGTCGCCACCGTCGCCGAGGAGAACATCGTCGGCGTCCATGTCGTGAAGTCCTTCGCCCAGGAGCGGAGCGAGACCGGGAAGTTTCAGCATCGCTCGGAGTCGGTCTTCGGTCGCAGCGTCGACGCGAACAGACAGCGGGCGCTCTACGTGCCGCTGCTCTCGTTTCTCCCGTTGTTCGCGCAGGCGATCGTCCTGCTGCTCGGCGGCCGGATGGTCGTGAACGGGAGTCTCTCGCTCGGCTCGTTCATCACGTTCAACGTCCTCGTCGCGATGCTCGTGATGCCGCTCCGGATGCTCGGTATGTGGATCGGCCAGTCGCAGCGTGCGACTGCCTCCGGCGAGCGGATCTTCGAGGTGATGGACGAGCCGGAAGACGTCGGCGACCGGCCCGGCGCGGTCGAGCTCCCCGCCGGCGAGGGGCGCGTCCGGTTCGAACGGGTCTCGTTCGGCTACCACGAGCGCCGTCCGGTCGTCCAGAACGTCGACCTCGAGCTGGAGCCGGGCAAGACGGTGGCGCTGATCGGTCACACGGGGTCCGGGAAGACCACGCTGGCGGCGCTCGTTCCCCGCTTCTACGACGCGACGGCGGGCCGGATCACGATCGACGGCGTTGACGTGCGCCATGCGACTTTGGCCTCGCTCCGTCGCCAGATCGGCATCGTCGCCCAGGATCCGTTCCTCTTCTCGGCGACGGTGCGGGAGAACATCGCCTTCGGCCGTCCCGACGCCAAGGATGAGGAGGTCGCGGCGGCGGCGCGCCTCTCCCAGGCCGAAGAGTTCATCGAGGCGCTGCCCCAGGGCTACGAGACGGTGATCGGTGAGCGCGGAATCACGCTGTCGGGCGGCCAGCGGCAGCGGATCGCGATCGCGCGGGCACTGCTCGTCGACCCGCGGATCTTGATCCTCGACGACGCGACGGCGTCCGTGGACGCGACCACGGAGGCCCGGATCCGGCTCGGCCTTCGACAGGCCATGAAGGGACGGACGACGATCATCATCGCCCACCGCCTGTCGACCCTGGCGCTGGCGGACGAGCTCGTCGTGCTCGATCGCGGTCAGATCGTCGCGCGCGGAACGCACGAGGAGCTGGTCGGCCGAAGCCCGGTCTACCGCGAGATCTACGAGCACGGCCTGTTGGAGCGCGAGTTTGCGGAGCGGGTCGAGGCGCGGGCGGAGGCCGGCGAGTCGGCCGAGGCCGAGGCGGCGGAGGCGACGGCGTGAGCGGTCGCCTGCTCTTGCGCCGCCAGAGCGGCCGGCACACATCCGGCGCAGTGGCGTCACCCACGCGTGCGAGATCGGGAGCTAGGCTCGCGCCGTGGGCCGGGGAGGTGGGTCCTCCCACTGCACCCGCGCGTGTACTTACAAGAGGGCGCCCAGCGAGCGCAAGAGGGCGCCGCGCGAGGGGGTCGACGCCATGAGGGTCTGGCAGCCCGGCTCCCACCTCTCCGCGCAGCGTGACGCGAGCGTGGAAGACTGGACGTGGCAGCGAACGGCGCGCCGCATGTCGACGCTCGCTCGGCTCACGGCGCCCTACAAGCTGCGCACGGCGCTTGCCGCCGCGTCGCTCCTAGCCGCAACGCTGACGGCGCTCGCCCCGCCCTACCTCGCCAAGCTGGCGGTCGACGACGGCATCCGCAAGCAGGATCTCAGTGCGCTCTCCCTCATCGTCGCGCTCTTCCTCGTCGCCGGCATCGCAAACCTCGCGACCTCCGCTGCGCAGACGTACTTCACCGGCTGGACCGGCGAGCGGATCCTCGCCGACCTCCGCACGAAGCTCTTCCGGCACCTGCAGCGCCTGTCGCTCGGCTTCTACGAGCGCAACCGGGCCGGCGTGATCATCAGCCGCCTGACAAACGACGTCGACGCCCTCGACCAGCTCGTGACGGACGGCGTGACGACGCTCGTCCAGAACACGCTCATCCTCATCGGCTCGGCGGCCGTCCTCTTCTACCTGGACTGGCGCCTCGCGCTCGCCACGCTCTCCGTCATTCCCGCGATGGCGATCGCGACGGCGATCTTCCGCGTCCGCAGCTCACGCGCGTACAGAGCGGTCCGCGAGCGGCTCGGCCACGTGACGGCCACGCTGGCCGAGGACATCGCGGGCATGCGCGTCGTCCAGTCGTTCACGCGCGAGCCGGCGCGGCGCCGCAACTTCGAGGAAGTCAACGCCCACTACCGCGCCGCCAACCACGAGACGGTCGTGAACAGCGGCCTCTACTTCCCCTTCGTCGACTTCCTCTCGTCCGTCGCAACCGCTGTCGTCCTTGGTTACGGCGGCTACCTGGTCGCGGGCGGCGACCTCTCGGTCGGCACGCTCTTCGCCTTCATCCTCTACGTCTCCAACTTCTTCGACCCCGTCCAGCAGCTCTCGCAGCTCTACAACACGTTCCTGGCCGCCGTCGCCGCCCTCGACAAGATCATGGACGTCATGGACGAGGAACCGGAGGTGCGAGACCGTCCGGGGGCCCGCGAGCTCGGCCGCATCGAGGGGCACGTCAGGCTCGAAGACCTCCGCTTCCGCTATGGGGAGGGACCGGAAGTCCTCCACGGGATCGATCTCGACGTCCCCGCCGGGACCACGGTCGCCTTCGTTGGCCACACCGGCGCCGGCAAGTCCACGATCGCCAAGCTGCTCGCCCGCTTCTACGACCCGCGCGAGGGCTCGATCATGATTGACGGCACCGACCTCCGCGAGGTCACGCAGGAATCGCTCCGCCGCCAGCTCGGGATCGTCCCGCAGGAAGGGTTCCTCTTCGCCGGCTCGGTGCGCGACAACATCGCCTTCGGGCGCCCCGACGCCACGAACGAACAGATCCGCGCCGCGGCGGCCGCAGTCGGCGCCCACGACTTCATCATGCGGCTCGAGGACGGCTACGAGACCGACGTCCAGGAACGCGGCACGAGGCTCTCGCTCGGCCAGCGCCAGCTCGTGGCTTTCGCCCGAGCGCTGCTTGCCGATCCTCGAATCCTGATCCTCGACGAGGCCACGTCCTCGGTGGACATCGGAACCGAGCGCAAGATCGAGTCCGCGCTCCGCACGCTCCTGGCCGGGCGCACGGCTTTCGTGATCGCGCACCGGCTCTCGACGATCCGCGGCGCCGACCTGATCGTTGTCCTCGAGCACGGGAAGATCGTCGAACAGGGAACGCACGACGAGCTCATGGAGCGCCAGGGCCTGTATACCGCCCTGTACGGCGACTGGGCCGCCGACGTCGCCTAGGAGCTCGGCGAAATGGTGAGGGAGGTCGTGCGCGAGAGCTGGCGGCTGTTCCTCGCCCGGTTCTGGCGCACGCTGGTCGTCGTGGCGCTCCTGCTCGCGCCGCTCGAGCTCGCACTCGCGCTGCTCGACCCCGGGCTCTCCTCGGGCGGCGGCTGGTGGCTGTGGATCCTGGTTTCCTCAGCGATCACGCTCATCGTCTTCCCCTGGATCATTGGAGCGATCGTCCACGACGTCGCGACCGGCGACCGCACGCCGACCGAGCCCTACGCGCAGACCCGCGAACGCCTTCCGGACCTCGTCATCTCCGCGGTCGTGACGTCCGTCGGAATCGGACTGGGGCTCATTGCACTCATTGTCCCCGGCCTCATCCTGCTGGCCCGATGGGGGCTGATCGTCCCGTTGATCGTGCTCGAACGCGCCCCGTGGCGGGTCGCGCTCGCCCGTTCGAACCTGCTCGTCCGTGGCCGAACCGCGTCCGTCGTGGCGATCTTCCTGCTGCTGACGCTGATCGGCGTCGCGCTCGTCTCGATCCCCGTCGCCGTGGGCTATTTGCTGCTCGGCGGCGTGATCGGAGCCTGGCTGGCGACCATGGCGATCAACACCGTTTTCATCGCTTTCTACGCGTTTGCGCCCTTCGTCCTCTACCGGAAATTGACGGGAGAACGGCTACAATCCGACCCCCGTTGCGGGGTCGTCTAATGGTAGGACGCTCGGCTCTGGACCGAGTAGTCTAGGTTCGAATCCTAGCCCCGCAGCCTCGATCGTAAGCCGCTCAGGCCGAGGCGCCGAGCAGCGCGACGGCGACCACGCAGAACACGATGAAGCTCGCCGCGACGAACAGCCTCGCGGTGATGAGACCGTCTCGATGCATCGAGACGGACGATGACAGCGGGGGGTCTCCCGCTCAACCGTCCAAACGGCCAGTCTTCGCCGTCCGACGCCCTCACTACCCTCTCGCCCGTGCTGAGGGATGCCTTCTGGCGCGGCGCGGCGGAGTTCGTCGGCACGTTTGCGCTTGTCTTCGTGGGCGCCGGCGCGGTGCTTGCGGCTGGA
>DASSCT010000167.1:0-5634 GCA_035697545.1 Gaiellaceae bacterium
GCGAAGCGGGCGTCGCTCAACGGCCAGAAGCTCGGCGAGGGCGATGTGATCACGATCGACGGCGGCACCGGCGAGGTGATTGTCGGGGAAGTCACGCTGATCCCACCGGAGATCAACGAGGACTTCGAGACCATCCTCGGCTGGGCGGACGACCTCCGCCGGCTGAAGGTTCGGGCGAACGCCGACACGCCCGAGGACGCTGCCAAGGCGCGCGAGTTCGGCGCGCAGGGCATCGGCCTCTGCCGGACCGAGCACATGTTCATGGCCGACGACCGGCTCCTCGTCGTCCGCGAGATGATCATGGCGGCGGACGAGGACGAGCGGCGTGCGGCGCTCGACAAGCTGCTACCGCACCAGCAGGGCGACTTCGAGGGGATCTTCGAGGCCATGGCCGGTCTGCCCGTGACGATCCGTCTCCTCGATCCGCCCCTGCACGAGTTCCTGCCGCCGCTCGACGAGGCGAGCGACGACCGGATGCGGTCACGGATCCGGGCGCTCCAGGAGGCGAATCCCATGCTCGGGACGCGCGGGTGCCGGCTCGGGCTTCAGTTTCCGGAGATCTACGAGATGCAGGTGCGGGCGATCATCCGCGCGGCGATCGCTGTGCGCGACCGGACTGGAGAAGCGCCGCTGGTCGAGATCATGCACCCGCTCGTCGGCTTCCGGGAGGATCTCCGCCGGCTACGCGAGCTCACGATCGACACCGCTTCGGCGGAGGGGGAGGTCGAGTACCTCGTGGGGACGATGATCGAGCTCCCGCGGGCCTGTGTTCGTGCGGACGAGATCGCCGAGGAGGCCGACTTCTTCTCCTTCGGCACGAACGACCTGACGCAGACGGCGCTCGGGTTCTCCCGCGACGATGCCGAGGGGAAGTTCCTCACGTACTACCTCCAGGAGGGCGTGCTCGAGCGGAATCCGTTCGAGACGCTCGACCAGAGCGGCGTCGGCGACCTGATGCGGATCGCCGTCGAGCGCGGGCGAGGCGTGAAGCCGGAGCTCAAGCTCGGGATCTGCGGCGAGCACGGCGGCGAGTCCGACTCCGTCGCTTTCTGCCACAGGCTCGGGCTGGACTACGTCTCCTGCTCGCCGTACCGCGTCCCACTGGCGAGACTGGCGGCGGCGCAGGCGGTTCTCAGCGAGGCCGGCATCGAGGCGGTCTCCGTCGGCGGCTAGACCGCGTATCCCTGGACGCGCCAGTAGGAGATCGCGATGCTGATCGCGCCGATCGCCAACACGCCGGCGATGCCGACGAGGCCAGGACGGCCGTAGACGGCGTGTGTGCGCCCGAAGCGTGAGAGCGCGAGCATCCCGAGCGCGCCGCCTGCGAGGCCGCCGAGGTGTCCGCCGATGGAGATTCCAGGGACGGCGAAGGTGAACACCAGGTTGATCGCGATGATCCCGAGCGCGCCGCCGCCGAAGACGTGCGTCCCCTGTTGCTCCAGGACGAGGGCGGCTCCGAGGATGCCGAACAGCGCGCCGGAGGCGCCGACGGTGACGCTGTCGGGAGAGAAAAGGAGTGCGCCGGCGGAGCCTGCGAGCCCGGAGACGAGGTAGAGCAGGAGGTAGCGGCCGCGCCCGAGCACCGACTCCACTGCCGAGCCGAACCACCAGAGCGCGAGCATGTTCAGGCCGAGGTGAAGCGGGCCGTAGTGGAGGAACGGCGCTGTGAACAGCCGCCACCAGTCTCCGGCCGCGACTGAGGGGCCGAAGAGGGCCCCTTCTATGAAGATCCGATTGCCGGTGCCGTTGATGTTTCCACCGGCCGCGAGCTCGAGCAGGTAGACGCCGACGTTGACCGCGATGAGGATCTTGGTGACGACGGCTCCGGATCCCTCGTAGCCGGCGCGGCGGATCCCGCGGGTGACGCGGGCGCTGCCCTGCGGCTGGCCCGCGTGCTCCGGGCAGCGGATCCCGACGGGTGCGAAGACCATGCAGTCCGGGCAGATCGGTCGCCCGCATTCCGAGCAGGAGACCATCGTCTCCCGGTCGGGATGGCGGTAGCAATACATCGGCTCGGTCACGGGCCTGGGTAGCGTAGTTCTGGGATGCGGGCCCATGTGGCGTTCACGCCGGATCAGGTGCTGGAGGCGCCGGTCGCTGTCGTCGTCGACGTGATGCGTGCGACTTCGACGATCGCCCAGGCGCTCGCGAGTGGCTACAAGCGTGTCTATTGCTGCCGCGAGGTGGAGGACGCCCTCGCGCTGCGCGAGCGGCTGGGAGAGGGGCTGCTCGGCGGTGAGCGCAACGCCGTCAAGATCGACGGCTTCGACATCGGCGCTTCGCCGCGTGAGGTGCTCGAGCCCCAAGGCGAGACGCTGATCTACTCGACGACGAACGGGACCCGGGCGGTGCTGGCTGCAGCGTCGAGGTGCCGGGAGGTGCTGCTCGGGAGTCTCTTGAACCTCGAGGCCGTGGCCAGGGCGGTTCGGGACGACTGCGTCGTCGTCTGCGCCGGCTTCCAGGGGCAGTTTGCGCTGGACGACGCGTACTGCGCGGGGCGGATCGTGGAGCTGCTCGGCGCCGAGGTGACGGATGCGGCGAAGGCGTCGGTGGTCTTGGCGCACGCGTACCCGACGGCGTGGGACGGCCTGATGGCCCGAACCTACGGCCCGCCCGGGCTCGAGGACGACATCCGGTTCTGCGCCCAGGAAAGCGTGCTCGACGTCGTGCCGCGGCTGAGCCGCATGGTCGACTCGGCCGCCGAGGTCACGGTTCACGCCGCGTCTTGACACCGAACATATGTTCGTGATAGAACACGTGTTCGGTCATGATTGCCTGCCTTGCCATCCCCGGATTCGAGCTTCGCGCCGCGCTGCGCAAGCGGCCTAGCCTTGTGCTTCAGCCTGCCGCGCTCGCGCCTCCCGAGGGCGTCGAGCCGCTGATCGGGCCCGTCACCGCAGCCGCCGACCAGGCCGGCGTCAGGCCCGGCATGCGCATGGGGGAGGCGCTTGCGACCTGTCCGAGGCTCGTTCTCGTCGAGCCCGACCCTGCCTCGGCCGAGCGTGACTGGGAGGAGATCGTCCGCAGTCTCGAGGATTCCGGTTTCGCCGTCGAGTCGACCGCACTCGGCACCGCCTATTTCGACACGCGCGGGGTGGAGCGCCTCTACGGCGGCCTCGAATCGGCACTCAAGCGCGCCCTCGCTGCGGTCGGCTCACACTGGGACGCGCGCGTTGGTGCGGCCGGCCGCCGCTTTGCCGCACTCGCGGCTGCCAACGTCGCGCGCCCAGGCCAGGCGCTGATCGTCTCGGACGAGCACACGAAGGACTTCCTCGCACCGCTCCCGCTTCGCCTGCTCGGACTGGACGAGCGTCGCCGTGTGGAGCTGGAAGCGCTGGGCGTGAAACGTGTTGGACAGCTTGCCGGGCTCCCGGGCGCTGCTGTGGCCGAACGACTGGGACCGGACGGTCGCAGCGCCTGGGGCCAGGCGAGAGGGGGGAAGCGCGGTCGCATCTGGGGACGACGCCCGCCGGCAGAGATCTTCGAGGTGCTCGAGTTCCCGGAGGCGGTCGGCAACGAGCTCACGCTGCGCCGGGCGCTTGCCACCCTGGTCGACCGGGCGCTCGGCCGCCAGGAACGCGACGATCGTTTCGTCCGAAAAGTTGCACTTTCGGCACGACTCGTCGGCGGAGCGTCCTGGCGCCGGACGCTGACCTTCCGGGACCCGGCTGCGGAGCCCGACCGCCTCCGCATCGCGCTCGGGCCGAAGCTGAACGATCTGCCCGCGCCGGTGCTGGCGCTCCGGCTCGAGCTCACGGAGCTCACCGAGTCGCGCGGCCAGCAACTCGAGCTCGTCAAGCCGGAAGGCGCCGAGCTCCAGACGAAGCTGAAGGAGGGGTTGCGTCAGGTGAAGGCCAGTACAGGCGGTGGAGCCGTCGCCAGCGTGGTCGAAGTCGCGCCGTGGTCGCGAATTCCGGAAGCACGAGCGCTGTTCGTGCCGCGGGACGACTAGGAGAGGCTCCAGCACGATGAGCCTTGTGCCGCCGGGCCGCGCGGGCGGCGCGAATGCGGCGTCCTCAGTCGCGCCCGTATCGCACTGGATACGGGCGCTCCCTGCGTCCTTGCCTCGCACCACCCATCGCACCCCGGCGACGAAGCTCACCATGCTGAAGCCTCTTCTTGAACCGCGAGCCGCCCTCGTCGAGCCACGAGCAGACGGGGCGCCGCGTCTCGTCAATCGTCTGACGGTCGAGCTGATCCGGGAGGAATGGCGTGTCGTCGACCGCTGGTGGACGGAGGACCCGGTCAACCGACGCTACTTCGACGTTGTGCTGGAGAGCGGCCAGAACGTCGTCGTCTTCCATGACGACGAGCATGGCCGCTGGTTCAGTCAGCGCGGGGCGTAGAGTTGCCCCGTGACGCTGATCTGGTTCGTCGTCTGGTTGATCTGGGACCTCGTCGGCGACAGGGAGCCGCTGACCACCGATCCAGTCAACTTCTGGGCGGGCTCGCTGATCTTCGCGATCGCGATCGATCTCGGCGGCGTCCACGCTCGACGCTGAGGCGATCGGCGTCTCTACCGGCCGCGGGCGCGCGCGGCGAAGCCGGCGTCGGGCGCGTGCATGTTGAGGAAACGGGCCGGCGCGATGGGACGGAATCCATGGGTGAAATTGGGCGGGGCTGCCACGTACGTCCCGGTGCCCGCTCGGGCCGTCTCGTCTCCGAGAAGGATGTCGACCTCGCCGTCGAGGACGAAGAAGGAATCGACGTGGTCGGCGTGGCTGTGGGGGTCGACACCTTCCCAGCGCTCGTCGAAGACCATCTCATGGAGCGAGAGCTGGGGCGTCTCGGCCCTGATCGTGTTCTCGACGAGTCGGCGCTTCAGCAGCTCTCCGCCGTCGGGCCCCGCCACGATCGCCTCGGCCGGTCCGTACGGCTCGTCGACGTCGTAGCTGTCCCAATCGACCCTGACGCCGTCACGGGTCAGCCGGCGGATGTACTCGATGAAGCCGCCGTCGGGGGCATGGATGTTGAGGTAGCGCGCCCCGCCCGGCCCGTGGTTCGTGAAGCCGTGGACGATGTTCGGTGGGATCGCAACCGACGTGCCGGCACCGGCCAGCAGCGTCTCGGTCCCGTTCGTGAACTCGAGCTGTCCCTCGAGGACGTAGAACGCGTCGACGTGTTCCTTGTGGAAATGCGGGCCGGGGCCCTCGAAGTCGGGCCCGACGGTGACCTCGTTGACCGAGATCTCGGGCCGCTCGATCTTCACGACGATCCGCTCGTTCAGCCGCTCGCCCTCGCCGGGGCCTAGGAAGACGCCTTGGGCTACGTCGAGCTCCATGCGCACTCAGCCTATTCGTTCCTCGACGGCGCCTCGCTCCCCGAGGAACTCGCGGTGCGGGCAGCAGAGCTCGGCTACGAGACGCTTGCGCTCACTGACCACGACGGCGTCTACGGCTCGCTCGAGTTCGCACACGCCGCGAAGGCTTTCGGCGTCCGGCCGATCACCGGCGCTGAAATCACGTTATCCGGCGCCAGAGTTCAATCTGGGTTCGGCGTGCAATCCACCGCCGGCGGCTCCCACGTCACGCTGCTCGTCGAGAGTCAGCGCGGTTACGCGAACCTCTGCCGCCTCCTCACGGCGGCGCACGCAGACACTCGTCCGAAGGAGGGTGAGCCGGCACTCGAGCCGGC
>DASSCT010000168.1:0-3266 GCA_035697545.1 Gaiellaceae bacterium
GAGCACGACGGGCAGCCGCGCCTCGAGCGCCTTGCGGAGCACGAACCGGGTCTGGGGCAACGGCCCCTCGCTCGCATCCACGAGCAGCAGCACCCCGTCGACCATCGTGAGACCCCGCTCGACCTCGCCGCCGAAGTCGGCGTGGCCGGGCGTGTCGATGATGTTCACCTTCGCGCCCGCGATCCGGACGGCGGTGTTCTTGGCGAGGATCGTGATGCCCTTCTCGCGCTCGAGGTCCATCGAGTCGAGCACGCGGTCGGCGACCTCCTGGTTCTCCCGGAACGAGCCGGACTGCCAGAGAAGCGCGTCGACGAGCGTCGTCTTGCCGTGGTCCACATGCGCGACGATGGCAACGTTCCGGAGACCGTCGCGGCGGGCGGGTGCTGGACCGGGTGTAGACATGGCCAGCCAGGGTAGCCGCGGTACCCTCCGACGATGCCAGAGGAGAAGCCCGAGCCGATGACGCCCGCGCAAAAGCGGCAGCTCGAGTCCGAGCTCGCGGAGCTGGAAGGCCCTCGGCGCGGCGAGGTCGTTCAGGCGATCGCGACCGCCAGGGGTTTCGGTGATCTCACGGAGAACTTCGAGTACCACGCCGCGAAGAACGAGCAGGGGCTGTTGGAGCATCGGATCAGGTCGATCCGTGACCGGTTGGACCGCGCCGTCGTCGTCGAGCAGGAGGCCTCCGAGAGCGGGGCGGTCGGCATCGGCTCGACGGTGGAGATCGAGGACGACAAGGGTGAGCGGATGACGGTCGAAATCTCGAGCGTCGGCGGGGTCTCGCCGGACTCACCACTGGGTCGCGCGCTCCTCGGTGCGAAGGCGGGCGACGAGGTCGAGGTCGTCGCGCCACGCGGTTCCTGGGTGGCGCGCGTCCGGTCGATCGGCGGCCTCCAGGACTAGCGCGAGTTGCCCGGGGGCTGGCGGGAGCGCGGCGCCCGTAAGCCCGCTGGATGCCCAAGCGGTCGGCAGATCGGCGGCTTGTCTTAGCGATCTACCGTCCGTGCTACCGGACTGAGCGAATCTTGCGTGATGTCAGCGCAGCGAACGTGCCCTATCAAGCCCGAATCGGCGATCTCGAGGAAACCCCCGAAGAGACGGGGGTTTCGTTTTCAGGACTCAGCGATGGCCGAAGCTGCGGAGGCGAGCGGCCTGCGTCGGAAACTCCTCTCCATTCTCCGACCACAGAACTCTCCAGCCGACTCGCGAGCTGGCCCACACCACCGCTGCGATCCAGGGCAGCGCGAACAGCACTCCCAGCGCAAGGCCTATGAGAAGTGCCGGCACCAGACGAAGTGTGCGTCGCCGCGGTTACGGATGCAAGGCTCTAAGCGCCCCTGAGGCCTCGGCCCTGAGCAATGACGCGTCAGCTTGGGAGATCCGAGCCGCTCCGAATGATCGCGATCAGCGTCGCTGTCAGCGTCGCCACATGCTTCTCCCGGCCACGGCTGATCGTCACGACATCGCCGCGGCACACGGTCAGCGTCCGCCCTGCGAAGGACACGGCCGCGCGCCACCAACCGCTCGCCCGTCGCGGGCGCGAGCAGGTTGATCTTGAACTCCACCGTCAGCACCTCCGCCTTGGCATCCATCGTGGTAAGCGCGGCGTAGCCGCACGCGCTGTCGGCCGCTCCGGCCACCACGCCCGCGTGGAGGTAGCCGTCCTGTTGCGTCAGCCGCTCGCTGAACGGCAGCGCGATGTCCACTTCGCCCGCCGCGACGTGGACGAGCTCGGCGCCGATCGCAGCCATGTACCCCTGGCGGGCGAAGCTCCGGCGAACACGCGCCTCGACGTCGACGTCCACGCGGTCAAGGCTGTCACACGAGCGCGGCGGCATCTCGCCCGTTACCCCCCGGCTCGCACAGCAGCGCCCGCTCGAGGGGCGCAGTCATCGACCGTACGCCGTAGTGAGCCGGAGTCGCTTCCACCCTCATCTTTTGCTGGGAGACGCAGCCTACGTACTTGCGCGTCCGTCGCTTCACATCGAACTCACAGCGGTTTCTCAGGGTGTCCCCAGCTCCCGCCGGTTTCCTGGCTCGCTCACCCGAGAGACGAAGGAGACCCACCCCGATGCCCGACGAACTATCAGTCGCGAGCCCCGAGCCGGACGGTCGCCAGGAGCCGCTGGAGCGCGCGCTTTACGAGATCAAGCGCGTCATCGCCGGCCAGGACACGATGCTGGAGCGGGTGCTCGTCTGCCTGCTCGCAGACGGCCACCTGCTGATCGAAGGCGTCCCCGGCCTCGCGAAGACACTCACGATCAAGACCACGGCGCAGGTCCTGGGCGGCACGTTCAACCGCATCCAGTTCACGCCCGACCTGATGCCCAGCGACCTCGTCGGAACAAGGGTGTACCGCCCGCACGACGGCGAGTTCGACATCGACCTCGGCCCGGTCTTCTGCAACTTCCTCCTCGCCGACGAGATCAACCGGGCGCCCGCGAAGGTGCAGTCCGCCCTGCTGGAAGTGATGCAGGAGCGCCAGGTCACCATCGGCAAAGAGACTTTCGCCGCGCCGAGCCCGTTCCTCGTGATGGCGACGCAGAACCCGATCGAGTCGGAGGGGACGTATCCGCTGCCTGAGGCCCAGGTCGACCGGTTCATGCTCAAGGTCGTCGTCGGCTATCCCGAGCCGGATGACGAGCTGACCGTCGTCGAACGCACGCTTGCGGGCCTCGCCGAGGTTCGCTCGCTCATCGAGCTCGACGAGCTGATGTCGCTGCGCGCGGCAGTGAAGGCGGTCTATGTCGACCCGGCGCTCTCGCGGTACGCGGTGCAGATCGCCTGCGCGACGCGCGACCCCGAGTCCGTTGGGCGACCGGATCTCAAGGCCTACATCGCCTTCGGCGCCAGTCCACGCGGGCCGATCTCGCTCATGGCCGCCTCCCGGGCACTCGCCCTCATGCGGGGCCGCGACTACGTGCTGCCCCAGGACGTGCAGGAGCTCGCCCGCGACGCGCTGCAGCACCGGATCGTCCTCAGTTACGAGGCGCTCGCCGCTGAAGTCAGGCCGGACTCCATCGTCGATTCGGTGCTCGAAGTCGTCCCTATGCCGGAGCTCGACATCGTGGAGCGCGCGGCGTGAGCACGGCGGTTCTCCGCCGCGAGCGCACGCCGGAGAGCCCGGGCCCCGGCCCGCTCCCCGAGGCGCTTCTACGTGCGGTCGACTTGAAGATCGGGCGGAGAATCGACGGCCTTCTCGCCGGCGAGCATCGCACCGCCGCCCTCGGCGTCGGCACGGAGCTCGCCCAGATCCGCGAGTGGGAGCC
>DASSCT010000169.1:0-4954 GCA_035697545.1 Gaiellaceae bacterium
CGCACCTGCGTCTGTGTCCCGTACAGCAGGTTGAGGCGCCGCCCGTTCCTCGACGGCGGCTGCCGGATCTCGCGGAGCTCGCCGAGGAAGCGGTTGAGCTCGCCGGTGCCGATGCGGGACGTGTGCTTGTCGTAGAGCTCCTCGATCCGGTCGAGCAGGCGTCCGACGCCCCGCCCGGTCTTCGCGGAGACGGCAACGAGCGGCGGCCGCTGCTTGATGCGATCCGCGAGCCGCGGCCGGAGATCTTCGATCCCCACGGTGGCGATGTCCCACTTCGAGGCGACGACGAGCGTCGAGTCCTGCGCTTTGCGGGCGACATCGGCCACGGCCAGGTCCTGGTCGACCAGCCCCTCGCTCGCATCGACAAGCACGAGCGCGACGTCGGCGCGCTCGGCCGCCTGCAGCGCTCGGAGCTCCGAGTAGTAGTCGATGCCCTGCCGCTGGCGGCGCTTTCTGCGGAGGCCCGCTGTGTCCACGAAGACGAACGTGCGGTCGCCGCGCTGCATGACGGTGTCGATCGAGTCGCGCGTGGTGCCCGGCACCTCGGACACGATCACCCGGTCCTGTCCGACCAGCGCGTTGACGAGGCTCGACTTGCCGACGTTTGGCCGCCCCAGGATTGCAACGCGGATCGCCTCCTCGGGGATCTCGGGACGCGCCGCCCGGCCCGGGAGCCGCTCGAGAATCGCGTCCAGGAGATCACCGGTGCCGTGCCCGTGCAGCGATGAGATCGGTATCGGCTCGCCGAGGCCGAGGCGGTGGAACTCGTGGATCAGCTCGGTGCGGGCCGGATCGTCGATCTTGTTGGCAAGGACGAGCACCGGCCGGCCGGAACGACGGAGCAGGTCGGCCACCTCCTCGTCGCCGGGGGTAACGCCCGCCTGGGCGTCGACGACGAAGAGGACGAGGTCGGCCTCCTCGATCGCGGCGCGGGCCTGCTCGACGACCTGGCGGGTGATCGGCGAGCGGTCGGCGAGGTCGACGCCGCCGGTGTCGACCAGAAGGAAGCGCTGTCCGCGCCACTCGCAGACGAGCTCCTTGCGGTCGCGCGTGACCCCGGGCGTCTCGTGGACGACGGCGGCGCGGCTTGCCGTCAGCCGGTTGACGAGCGTCGACTTCCCGACATTCGGAAAGCCGACGATCGCCGCAGTCCCGACGAGCTCCGGTGCCCGCTCGGTCACAGGGGCGGCGTCGCGTGGCGTGGGCGGCCGAGCACATGCACGTCGACCAGGAAGCGCCACAGGCCGTGGATCGCGCGCTGGATCTCCGCCGAGGCCTCGCGGTAGCCCTTGGCGTTCGCCGGAAGGCCGTCGAAGGAGAGCGGCCGCCCCCACACAACCGACACCGGCTCGAAGTTCCCCGGCTTCCAGAACTGGGAGCCGTGGATGGCGGCCGGAACGATCGGCACGCGCTCCTGCAAACCGACCATCGCGGCACCCGGCTGCACAACGCCGGGCACGCCGCTGCGCTGTCGGGTTCCCTCGGCGAAAAGCCCGAGCGCGTCTCCCTCCTGCACACACCGGCGCATGAGCCTGACGGCCTCGCGGTCGGACTCGCCGCGGCGGACGGAGAAGGTGCCGAAGGAGCGAATCAGCGGCCCGATCACCTTGACTTGGTGGAGCTCGATCTTGGCCATGTAGCGGAGATTCCGCGGACAGGCGGCGCCGAACGCGGGCGGATCGAGCCACGAGAAGTGGTTCATGGCCAGGACGACCCCTCCGGTCGCAGGAACCTGCTCGCTGCCGTACACCCGAAGCGTCGCGAGGGCGCGCACGACGACGCCGATCGTGCCCCGACCGACGGCCCAGATCAGGTCGGTCTGCTTCATGCTACGCGGGCTCGGACCAGTTCCTCAATCCGCTTGACGACGTCGCTGACGTCGAGCTCGGTCGTGTCGATCCGCACCGCGTCCTCGGCGGGCTGCATACGCGCCGCGTCGCTCGCGTCCCGCAGGCGGAGATCCGTAGCCAGTGCATCGCCCCCGATGTCCGGCCGCTCCAGCTGGCGCCGTCTCTCCCGAACCTTGGGGTCTGCGTTGAGATAGATCTTCACGTCGGCGTCCGGAACCACCACCGTGCCGATGTCGCGTCCCTCGATTACGGCGTTGCCGAGATCGGCAAGCTCCCGCTGGCGGCGGCGCATCACCGATCGCACTTCGGGGTGGCGGGCGACGATCGGAACGAGGCGGTCGATTTCGGGCCGGCGGATCGCCTCGGTGACGTCGGTCCCGGCGATCGTGACGCGGCCGTCCTCGTCGAGATTCACCGGGTTCTCCTCGGCGAGCCGGCCCAGCGCCGGCCCGTCTTCGAGACCGACGGAACGCTGAAGCGCGAGCCACGTGACGGCCCGGTACATCGCGCCCGTGTCCAGATACCGGAACCCGAGCCGCTCGGCGAGCCGGCGCGCGACGGTGCTCTTTCCGGCTCCGGCGGGCCCGTCGATCGCCACGATCATCGTTGGGTCACCGAGTCGAGCAGGTCGAAGAATCCGGGGAAGCTTACCGTCACGCTTTCGGCGTCTTCGATCATCGCCCCCTCGCGCGACACGAGCCCACCAATCGCGCCGAGCATCGCGATCCGGTGATCGCCCGCCGCCGAAACCACACCCCCACCCTTAGGGCGGGTAGGGACCCCCCTCACCCTGAAGCCATCATCGCCCGGTTCGATGCGCCCGCCAAGGGCTCGGAGCGCATTTGTCACAGTTTCGATTCGGTCCGTTTCCTTTGCGCGCAGCTCGCGCGCGCCGCGCACCACGCTCTCGCCGCGCGCCATCGACGCGGCCAGCGCAAAGAGCGGCAGCTCGTCGATCAGCGCCGGCACCTCACCCGGCCGGACCGTTGTCGCCACCAGAGCCGCGGAGCGAACCTCGAGATCCGCGACCAGCTCGCCGCTGACTACGCGCCGGTTGAAGACCGCGATGTTCGCCCCCATCCGCTCGAGCACGTCCAGGAGCCCCGTCCGCAACGGGTTGACGTTGACGCCCCGCACGAGCAGCTCGGACCCGTGCAGCAGCGTGGCGGCGACGATGAACGGCGCCGCCGCGGAGAAGTCCCCGGCGATCTCGACCTCGAACGGCTCGAGCCGCTGGATCGGCGGCGTGCTCACCTCGGCGCCGCGCCGCGCGACCCCAACGCCGAGCTCCCGCAGCAGCCTTTCCGTGTGATCCCGCGTCGGCACCGGCTCGACCACCGTGGTCGGCCCCCCTTCCGCGAGGAGCCCCGCCAACAGCACCGCCGACTTGACCTGGGCGCTCGCGACCGGCAGCTCGTACCGGATCGGGGTGAGCTTCCCGCCCTCGATCAGGACCGGCGCGCCGCCATTCGTCGTTTCCACGCGAGCGCCCATCCGCCGCAGCGGCTCGGCAATCCGCTCGTGCGGCCGGCGCGACAGCGACTCGTCACCGGTCAGGACGAACCGCCCCTCCTGCCCGGCGAGGATCCCGGACGCCAGTCGGAGCACGGTCCCCGCGTTGCCGCAGTCGAGCGGCTCCTCGGGCTCCCGCAGCCCGCGCAGGCCGACGCCGCGGATCCGCACCGTCTCGTCGGCGTCCGAGACGTCGACTCCCAACTGACGGACGACCGAGATCGCCGCCTCGGTGTCGGCGGCCTGCCCGAAGCCGCGGATCTCGCTTTCCCCGTCCGCCACAGCACCCAGCAGGACGGCGCGCTGCGAGATGCCCTTGACCCCCGGCACCGCGATCGCGCCCTCGACGGACGCGGCGGGCTCGACCTTCATTCCTCTACGACCGGCGAGACGACGACGCCGTAGCCCTGCGCCTCGAGCAGCGCGGCCGCCCGCTGGGCCTCCGCTTCGCCGCTCACGAGCACGCTCAGCGTTCCGCCGCGCTCGGTGGATTGATGGTGGAGCTCGAAGTCTTCGATGTTGATCCGCTCGGCGCCGAGCGCCTGGGTGATCCCGGCGAGGACGCCCGGCCGATCCGGCACGTGGACACGCAGCCGCTGCAGCTGACCGGGATCGCCGTAGGCCTCGGTGATCATCCCCCGCCGGTTCAGCGCCGCCTCGCCGATCCAGCGCGCGAGAAAGCCTGCATCGCCCGCCGCGAGCGCCGCTTCGACCTGCTCCAGCCCGCGGCGATGGTCGGCGAGCGCGCTCCGAAGCGCCTCCGTGTTGTCCAGGAAGATGTCGACCCAGATCCGCGGATTCGCGCCGGCTACGCGGGTCATGTCCCGAAGCGACCCGCCGGCCGACGAGAGCGGCTCGTGCCCGTCGATCCTGGTCGCCCCCGCCTGGTTCACGAGCACGTTGGCAAGGACGTGCGGGAGGTGGCTCGTCAGCGCGACGAGGCGGTCGTGCGCACTGGGGTCGACCGCGACTGGCGTCGCGCCCAGACCCGCGACGAAGCCGTGGACGAGCCGGTAGCGCTCGGGCTCGCTCTGTGGCAGCGGCGAGAGGAACCATGTCGCCCCGTCGAACAGGTCAGCGCTCGCGTGCTCCGGCCCACGGGCCTCCGACCCGCACACCGGATGTCCGCCGATGAATCGTGGAGATCCTTCGGCAGCCGCGCAGACCGCGGCCTTCGTCGACCCGACGTCGGTCACCGTGCAGCCCTCGCCGCTCGCCTCCAGCACCCCGCGCACTTGCGCCGCAAGCTGGCTCACTGGAACGGCGACGACGGCGAGCTCAGCACCGTCCAGCGCCTCGCCGAGCCCGGCGCCCACCTCGTCGACGGCGCCGCGCTCGGCCGCCACCTCTGCGGTCGCCCGGTCCTCGTCGAACCCGACCACCGTCGCACCTCCACGCTTCGACGCCAGGCCGATCGAGGCACCGATCAGCCCGGTGCCGATGACCGCGATCCGCACTACCCGATCTGCTTGCCCATCAGGGCGACGTACTCCCCCACCTCGCGCGCAAACTCGCCGAACTCGGCGGTCGGCAGCTGCTGGGGCCCGTCGCAGAGCGCTTCCTCGGGCCTCGGATGCGCCTCGACGATGATC
>DASSCT010000170.1:0-6064 GCA_035697545.1 Gaiellaceae bacterium
CGCGTCTCGGGTGGGACGACCTGCTGCTCGTTCTGGAGCCCGTCGCGCGGGCCGACCTCGCGGAGCGCAGGCGCGGCCACAGCCGAAGGCCTAGCCGATGCCCGAGCTGTTGACGTGCTCCGGCTTGATCCGCACGATCACGCGCTGCTCTCCCTCCCTGCGGTAGGGGTAGGAGTCCGCGCCGAGATACTTCTTCGCCAGCTTGTCGATGTGCTCGTCGGCGCCGTCGTGCGTCAGCTCGGCTGGGCCCGCGACGGAGACCCATCGGTATGGATCCTCGGGGTGGGTCACATGCAGGCCGGCCCGTCCGCTTTGCCGGATGTACTGCGGCTTGTAGCGACCCTCGGCGGTGTTGAAGAGGACGTCCTCCCCGTCGTAGTCGACCCAGACGACCGTCTGCTGCGGGCAGCCGTCCGCGCGGACGGTGGAGGCGACTGCGTAATTGGGCTCCAGGAACAGCTGGGCCTCCTCGGGTTTCAACGTTGCCACGTGGCCTCCCTTCCTCGCTCAGCCGGAGAGCGTCGTCGGCACCTCGATCTCGTGGTCGCGGATCTGCTTCTTGGCCTCGTCGAGGCGCTCCAGCGTCCCCTTCGGCACCTTTGGGCTGATCGTGCCGAGACCGACGCCGTCGTCCGCGAGCCCGAAGGTCAAATTCCGGCCACCCTTCCAGTTGTCGTCCACGACGCTCTTGATTGTCTCGAACACGGCCTCGTCGACGCGCTTCAGCGCGCTCGTGAGGACGTGCGGGCCGAGGAACGACTGGTCGGCGTCGACGCCGATTCCCCAGACGTTCTGCTGCTTGGCCGCGCTGAGCGCGCCGAGCCCGCAGCCGCCCGCGACCTGGAACACGACGCTGGCACCCCGCGCGATCTCGCTCAGCGCGATCTCCTTGCACTTCGCCTGGTCGTCCCAGTCGGATGAGTACGCGTTCAGTGTCTTGACGTTCGGCTGCGCCCACTTCGCGCCCGCCTGGTAGCCGGCGATGAAGCGATCCACCGGAGGCTCCTTGTAGCCCCCGACGGAGCCGATCACGGGCGTCGTTCCCTTGGCGGAGAGACCCGCGATGACACCAGCGAGGTAGCCGACCTCCTGCTCCTTGAAGAGCAGGCCGACCACGTTCGGGGGCGAGTGCTTGAGGCTCGACTGGTCGACGTCGACGATCGCGAACTTTGTGTTCGGGAACATCATCGCCGCCGTGTCGATCGCGTCGCCCTGCGCGAAACCGACGCCGATGATGAGGTTGAATCCCTGCCTCGCGAGCGCCGAGTAGTTCGGCACGTAGTCCGCCGCGGACTTGGACTCGACGACACGCGTCTGGATCCCGAGCTCCTTCCCGGCCCGCTTGAGCCCCTGGTAAGCGAGCTGGTTGAAGCCACGGTCGTTCAGCTGGCCGACGTCCGTGTTGAGCGCGACCCGAACGTCGCTGCCGGAAGCTCCCGTGGTCGCGGCCTCGTTGCCGTCGTCGCCGCCGCAACCGGCCAGGAGCAGCCCAGCAGCAAGCACGACGGCGGTCCGGGCAAGGAGGTTTTCGCCTGATAGTCTCAAACCTGGTGATCGAGTCTACCCGACAGGCACCCGACCACGTGTCGCTGGCGGTTGTCTTCCAGGTTCGGGGCAACTCGCTCCAGGTGCTCATGTGGCAACGGGCACGGGATCCCTTCAAGGGGCGCTGGGCCCTTCCCGGCGGCTACCTCGAGCCGGGCGAGACGCTCGAGCGGTCGATTCGCCGCCACCTCGCGGCCAAGGTCGACATCGACGAGCTCGCCCACCTCGAGCAGCTCGAGACCCGTAGCGAGCCTGGACGCAATCCCGGGAGCTGGGAGCTTGCGACCGCCTACCTCGGCCTCGTCCCGAGCGACGTAGACCCCGAAGTGCCGGCGGACACCGCGTGGCACCCGGCCCGCGATCTCCCTCCCGCCGCCTTCGACCACGGCGAGATCGTCGAGACGGCGCTCCAGCGCCTCCGTGCCAAGTTGTCGTACACGAACGTCGGGTTCGCGCTGGCCCCCGAGACCTTCACGCTCTCGGAGCTGCGAGCGATCTACGCCGCGGCCCTCGGCCACGACCTCTCGGCGACGAACCTCCAGCGCGTCCTGCTCCGGCGCGGCGTACTCGAGCGGACGGGCTCGAAACGGGAGCCGGGACGAACCGGCGGGCGACCGGCGGAGGTTTTCCGCTTCCGTCAACCGGAGCTCGAGGTGACCGACCCGTTCGCCGTGCTCAGGCCGCCCACGAAGGTGACGCGCTAGCCCGAGGCTAGGATCGCGGGCATGTGCCGAAACATCCACACGCTCTTCAACTTCGAGCCGCCCGCGACCGATGAGGAAGTCCGCGACGCGGCGCTGCAGTACGTCCGCAAGATCAGCGGCTTCACGAAGCCCTCGCAGGTCAACGCCGAGGCCTTCGAACGTGCAGTCGACGAGATCGCAGCGTCGACGGGGCGCCTGATCGACGAGCTCGTGACGACTGCCGCGCCGAAAGACCGCGAAGTCGAAGCCGCAAAGAAGCGCGCGCGGGCCCAAGAGCGTTTCGCGACCGCGTAGCTGAATTCATCGCCGCGGAACGGGCATTGCCCGTTCCGCCGCTGCGGCTCCTCGAGAAGGAGGCGGCCGTCAAGCTTCTGGCTCGACAGATTGGCCGAAAGTCGTGAGACTTTCGGCCAGATTGAGCCGGCGGCACCTGATTGGGCTGTTGCTCGCGACGGAGGAGGATTGGCCGACGGCGTTCGAGACGCTCCTCCGTCGCCTCGGCCCCGTGCAATGGGCCGGTGAGACGCACGAGTTCGCGACGGAGCGAATCGTCCACGAGCCGTTCGACCTCCGCTATCGGCCGGGCTACCAGCTGATCATCGACCGCCTCGCCTGGTGGTACGACGTCCCGCGCGAGTGGCTGAAGAAGCTCGCGCTGATGGACGACGTGTACCTCCTCAACAACCCGTTCACCTTCCAGGCGATGGAGAAGCACTCGGCCTACTGCGCGATGATGCGGCTCGGGCTCAAGGTCCCCGAGACCTGGCTGATCCCACACCGGCTTCCGCCAGACAACCCGCGCTACGTGCAGATGGCGGAGCAGTACAGCCCGGAGTTCGACCTCGACTACGTCGCAGAGCAGGTGGGCTACCCGCTGTACATGAAGCCGTTCGACGGCGGGATGTGGGTCGGGGTCACCCGCGTCGAGTCGAGCGAGGAGCTCCATCGAAGCTATGAGGCCTCGGGCGAGCGCCTCATGCACCTCCAGGCCGCCGTGGACGACTTCGACGTCTTCACGCGGAGCCTCTCGATCGGCCCGCAGACGAAGGTGATGCAGTACGACCCGTTGGCCGACGGGCACTACCGCTACACGGTAGGCGACGACTTCCTCCCGCCGGAGCAAATGCGGGAGATCGAGACCATCGCGCGGCTCGTCAACGCCTTCTTTCGCTGGGAGTTCAACTCGTGCGAGGTGATCGTCAAGGACGGCGAGGCGCACCCGATCGACTACGCGAACGCGTCGCCCGACATGGCGCTCGTGAGCCTTCACTACTACTTCCCGTGGGCGATTCAGGCGCTGGCGGCCTGGTGCCTGTTCTGCACGGTCACCGACCGCAAGGTCGGCGTCTACCAGCCGACGCGGGACTACTTCGCGATCGGCGACGCCGACTCGAGCTACGAGGACAAGCTGGAGCGCTACCGAGCGCTCGCGGACGGGTACCTCCAGACCGAGCGCTTCGAGGAGTTCAAGGCGGAGGCGCTCCCGCACCTCGAGGAAACGATGGTCGACTACGTGGAGAGCCCTGAGTTCGACGAGCTGATCGTCCAGATCATCCGAACGGAAGAGCCCGAGGAGAAGCAGGAGGGCCTGATCGAGCGGTCGCGCTCGGCGGTCGCAGCCTGGGCTTCGGATCGGCGAGCGGCTGCGTCGGTTTAGCGATTCGCGCGCGCAGGTAGGAAGGAGCCATGGAGTGGATCATCGTTGTGATCATCGCCATCCTGATCGTGCTTGCGATCGCGTTTGTCCTGAGCAGGCGCGCGCGGGAACGGCAGCTGGAAAGCAGACGCGAAGAGGCAAGCGAGCTGCGCTCGAGGGCAGAGGGGCAAACCGAGCGTGCCGAGGCGCGAGCGACGCTGGCCGAGGAACAGGCCGAGCAGGCCCGACAGGAGCGCGACCAGGCAGAGGAGCAGGTTCGCCGCGCCGACGAGCTCGACCCTGACGTCGACGTCGACGAAAATCGCTAGGGCATCCCGGCGGGGACGCCCTCGCGGCGCACCTTGTTCTTCGCCTTCAGGTAGCCCTCCTGCAGCTCGTTGAGCTCCACCTCGCGCGGCGGGGCGCCTGCGGCCTGCGTCAGCATCTTGTCCGCGAAGTCGTCGCCGTGCCACTGGGAGGTGAGCTTGATGAGCGGCGTCAGGCTGGCCGGGCTCGGCTTCGGCCGCGCTGAACGGAGCGTGAGCAGCCCGCCGAGGTGGTTCGCGTTCGCGACTCGCGCGCCCATGTTCGGGATCGAGCCGTCCGAGCGGCGGCAGAACCGCAGCAGGATCGTCTTGATGATCGACGTGTGATCGAAGATCTCACTGGAGACGGTGCCGCGAGGGATCCACGGTGAGATGACGAGCGCCGGGACCCGCGGGCCGTAGGAGCGGAACGCGGGGCTGTCGTCCTTGGCCGGCGGCGGCCCCACGTGGTCGAAGAAGCCACCGTGCTCGTCGTATGTGATTACGAGCAGCGTCTTCGACCATTGCGGACTACTCGCCAGCGCGGTGTACAGCGCGAGCACGAGCTTCTGACCGGCCTTCACGTCGGACGGCGGGTGGTCGTCGTTCGATCCGGCCGGGCCGAACAGGTTGAAGTCGACGAAGTTCGGGTCGATCCAGGAGACCGAGGCCAGCTGCCCGGCCGCCGCATGCTCCAGGAAGCTTCGGCCGAGCGCGGCCGTGCGTCGGTCGAAGTAGCGGAAGTGGCTGGCCGAGAGGCTCAGCCTGTACCTGTCGTCGGTCATCCGCAGCGTGGCGACGTACTCGTGCGCGTACCAGCGCCACGAGACCCTCGCGCGGTCGAGGTGCCGGACGAACGACGGCACGGCGTACAGCGGCTGGCGTTTGTTGTCCTTGCTTCCCGCCGCCTTCCCGGAGACGGCGTAGAGACGGTTCGGCCAGGTCGCTCCCGGCACGGAGCAGAACCAGCGGTCGCAAACGGCGTACTCGCGGACGAGGTGGTCGTAGACCGGGAGATCGGTGCCGTTGTAGTAGCCCATCACCGTCCCGGGATCCGGGTCCTTCGGGTTGTGCTTCGCGTAGTTGGAGACGAAGCCGCCGTTTCCGCTCCCAAGCTGCTCCTTGACGTCGGCTCCGCCGTGGCCCGGGTCCTGCTCCTTCGTCAGCTTCGTGCTCGGTAGGTGGTGGACGCGGTAGGTCTTCCCGGCATGACGGTTCGACATCGACGCCTCGAGCCCGTCGACCGGAAGACTCGCTTCCAGCTTGAGGTACCCGAGCATGTGGTCGAACGACCGGTTCTCGAGCATGAGCACGACGATGTGCTCGATCCGCGCGAGGTTCTGCAGCGTCGTGTCCGCAGCGGCAGGCGGCGGCATGTCCGCGAGTGACGGGAGAGGAGCGCGTCAGATCATGTCGGAGTCGGGCTGGAGGGACGCGAGCGCCCAGATCACGACGATGCAGAGCGCGATGATGAGCACCGACCAGACCGGGTAGTACGGGATAAAGAAGAAGTTCGCGATCGCGCTGATGATCGCGAGCGCTATCCCGACTGCACGGGCCCAGGTCGCGCCGGTGAAGATGCCGAGGCCGGCGAGGAAGATGATCACGCCGATGATCATGTGGATCCAGCCCCACCCGGTCGTGTCGAGGTCGAACGCGTACTTGCTCGTGACGACGAAGAAGTCGTCGTTTACTACTGCGGCGAGCCCTTGGAAGAACTCGAAGACGCCGATCATGATCATGATGGCGCCCGCGAAGGCAGAGAAACCAACAGCCCAGCCGCTCACTGGGCGTGTGCCTGGGGTGGACATTGTGGCTCCTTTCTGGGGGTCTGAGGCCTAGCGCCTCAGCACGAGATTCACCGCGGCGCCCGT
>DASSCT010000171.1:0-2659 GCA_035697545.1 Gaiellaceae bacterium
CGTCATGGACTCGCCGTAGCGCTGGTAGACCGGCGTGTCGACGATGTCGTTGCGCGCGTAGAAGCCGTGGTGGAGCAGTCCCCAGACCAGGAGAAAGAGAACGACGCCGAGGGCGGCGCTAGCGAGCCGCGACCAGCTCGCGTTGCGTGTCGTCAAGCGTGGGCGGCGGCGCTCCCGGCTCGGGCCGCGAAGGCGCCAGCACGGCGAACGCGACGAAGGGGAAGAACCACGGCAGGTAGAGGAACGACCAGTGGGTGAGCACGAGCTCAAAGCCGATCAGAAGCGCGCCGGTGAGCGCGGCGAGCTGCAGCGGCGAGCGCCGGCGGGGGAAGAAGGCCGCGGCCACGGCGCCGAGAGCCAGCGCGCCGATCAGGGGCAGCTGGACGAGCCTGAGATCCGGGATCCCCGCGGCGTGGTACTGCCCCCAGTCCCAGATCGAGAACGGGGACTCACGTGTGAGTTGCCAACCGAGCGTCCGGTCCCAAAAGACACGGGCGGCGTGGACCGGATCGGGCTCCAGGAGCAGGATCGAGAAAGCGGCGAGCGTCGCGCCCGCGAACCCAGCCGCGTAGAGCAGCGGGTCGCGCGGTCGTCGCAGCCGGACCGCGTCCGGATACCCGGCCCAGAGCGGCGCGACGAGCAGCGCGCCGAACTTCGCCCAGCCGGCAAGGGCCGCGAGAATCCCGCGCGCCCACGGTGACGAGACGAGCCAGAAGCCCCAGATGAGGAGCATGGGCGGCAGCGCGTCGTTCGTGTTCGAGCTCGACACGTACTGCGTGAACGGGTAGGCCGCCCACGCGAAGGCGAGCGTGACCGCGAGCGGCAACCCGCCGAAGCGCCGCCCGACGAGGGCCAAGCCGATGAGCGCGAGGAGGTCGAGGGCGAGCGACGTGAAGTGGGCGGCCGGCAGCCGGTCCCAGCGTCCACTCCAGCCGAGGAGCAGATACCCGGGGACGTACGCCTCGTACGAGACCGGCCCGTACGTGTCTCCGCGCTCGTTGGACGACTCGCAGCGGCCGTTGGTCTGGATTCGGTCGCGGATCTCGCCCTCGGAGTCGGCGCGCCCGCACGCCCTGAGCGTGCCTTCCTTCGGCATGTGCCCGTAGGGCATCTCCCCGTTCACGATCCGGTGCGCGCCGACCACGCCCGAGTAGCCGACGTCGATCACATTCGAGCCGTGGAGGTTGAGGCCGATCCGAAAGCCGGTCAGGAAGACGGCCGCGGCCGCGAGCAGCCAGACGGGCCAGAACGCAGCCCGTCTCGAAGGCCCGCGTGCCCGAACGCCGATCCAGACCGTGCGTGCGAGGAGGTACGCGAGTGCCGGATAGGCGAGCGGCATGCTCGTGAAGACGTCGCCCTGGTTGAAAAACCAGAGCGAGACCGAGAACGACAGGAGCACGAGGAGGTCGAGCGTGCGCAGGCTCAACGGACGGCGCCAGTCGACGAGCCCGAGGAGGAAGAGGGCGCAGAGCGCAAGCCAGACCGAGACGCGGTTGATCGTCCGGCCGCCGAAGGCTCCCTCGTAGCCGCGGGCCATCTTCCAGGCGACCTGCGGGCCAGTCCACGCCTCCGTCACGCGGCCCGTCGCGTCGGCGACCTTGCCCGTCGCGATCTCGCCGGCCTCGCCCCACCAGACGTGCACCGTCCACGCTCGGGTCTTCTCGTCGAACGACGCATCCTTGGAGACCCCGGTCGACGGATAGCGGTCGAGCCAGTTCGCAACCTTCTCGTGTCGCAGGAAGGCCCTCGTTGCCTCCTGCTCGGTCAACCTTGCATCTGCCGCCGTCGCCGGTTGCGCCGCGACGAGCGCGAGCACGACGACGAGGAGCGCACGCATCAGGGCCTTCGGCGAAAGCTCCAGAGCTTGTTGCCGATGAAGTTCAGCGGCGTCACCAGGAGGATCGCGAGCGCCTGCGCGGGAATCTTCTCCATTCCGAGCATCACGAGCCCGTCGAGGATCAGCAGGTTCGCGGCGAGGGCGCAGACGGCGACGATCAGGAAGCGGATGCCCTGGTATGCGACATGTCCGCGCTGGCCCCGGAACGTCCAGACTCGGTTCCAGGTGTAGTTGTTCGTCACGGCCACGAGGAACGAAACCGTTGCGGCGAGCAGGTGGTGCCAGTCCGCACCGAGCACGAGCGCGCTGAACACCGCGAGGTTGATGACGTAGCCGGTGGCGCCGACCGTGCAGAACTTCGCGAGCTGAACCCAGTTGTGAGGGCGCCGGAGCGCTGCGCCGGCGCGGCCGCCGACGAGGACGAGCGAGGTGGCGAGCGAGCGCGACACGGACGGCGGCGAGCCTACCCGTTTCGGAACTCAGGCGGCCGATTCGCGGCGGGCCCGCAGCGTCTTGCCCCTCCGGCGGTAGAAGTCCAGCTCGTCGGTGTCGAGCAGCGCGAACGGGGAGTCGATCGCGATCGCAGCATCACGCGCGGTCGCGGCGGCGGCGGGCAGAAAGCGATGACGCTGATCTTCGCAACGCACCTCGTACCCGACGACCCGCTCGGTCTCCGGTTCGAGGATCACGTCCACGACGCGGCCGACCTGGACGCCGTGCAGCTCTACCGGCCGCTGGAGCAGCTGTCTCATCGCCTCCATCTATGCCCATCCCCCTCTGACGGAGAACTCCGCATCGCCCTGTGGCTCCTCCCAGCGCACG
>DASSCT010000172.1:0-22507 GCA_035697545.1 Gaiellaceae bacterium
CGGGGTATCTTCGAGATGGACCGTACGAAGGGAGCTGGCACGGCCGTCTCTGTCCCAGCCCGGCTTGAGAGCGAACCGCGCGCCGTGCGGGCGCCGCCGAGCGCTCTCGCACTGACGACGATCGCTGTCATCGGTTGCGCAGCGGCGACGTACTCTTTTGTCGCGGCCCTCCGCAACCCGTTGGTCGGCGCCGCCCTCGGCGAGCCTCTCGTCGTCACGCTCCTCGCCAAATGGCTGACGGTGTCGTACATCCTGTGCGGCCTGTACGCGTGGTGGCGGAGGCCGGAGAGCCGGTTCGGCCCCCTGATGGTCGCGGCGGGATTCGTGAACTTCCTGTCGACGCTCTCGTGGACCACCAACGACCTCACGTTCACCCTTGGCCAGGCGCTCGACCTTCTGCCGCCGGTGCTCTTCATGCACGTGTTTCTTGCGTTTCCTTCGGGACACCTCAGAGACTCGTTCGAGCGTGCTCTGGTCGCCAGCGCGTACGTCGCGGCGGTGGTCTTGCAGGTCAGCCGGATGACCTTTGGCTACTTCGGCCCGCACAACCTCCTCGAGATCACCGCCAACGAGGGTGCGGCGCTGCTCACGCTGCGCGTGTCACTGCTGACGATGAGCGCGTTTTGCCTCGCCGCGGTCGGCGTCCTCGTCTTGCGCCGCCGGCGTCGGCGGACCCTGCGCCGCTCTCGAGTTCTCCTCGTCGACGCGTTCGCCCTCGGGCTCGTGATGATCGCCTTCCTGTACATCTCAGCTGCGTTCGACGGCCCGGCAGTGCGTCAGATTCGATGGGCGACGTTCGCGACGCTGGGCCTCGCACCGATCGTCTTTCTGGCTGCGCTGCTGAAGGCGCGTCTCGATCGATCCGCAGTGGGTGACCTCTTCCTGGAGCTGCGCAGCGAGCCTGCTCCCGGCGACTTGCGTGATGCCTTTGCCCGCGCGCTTCGAGATCCATCGCTGCAGCTCGCCTACTGGCTGCCCGACTACGAGTGTTACGCCGATCTCCGGGGACGGCCGGTGGAGCTCCAAGACCTCGATGGGAGAGCGACGACATTGATCGATCTCGACGGAGAGCACGTCGCGGCCCTGATCCACGATCCGGCGCTGGAGGACGAGCCCGAGCTGCTCGACTCGGTTCAGGCCGCAGCCGGCATCGCTCTCGAAAACGGCCGGCTCCACGCGGAACTGCAGGCGCGGCTGGAGGAGCTGAGAGGCTCGCGCGCCCGAATCGTCGAAGCGGCGCGGAACGAGCGGCAACTGCTCGAACGCAACCTCCACGACGGGGCGCAGCAGCGGCTGATCGCCCTGTCGCTCAACCTCAGCTTGCTCAAGGGCAGGATCGACGGCGATCCCGCTGTCACCGGCGGGATCGATCAGGCGCGGCGGGAGATCGCTGCGTCTCTCAACGAGCTACGAGAGATCGCCCGCGGAATTCATCCTGCGGTCGTGAGTGGGCACGGACTGGCCGTTGCGCTTGAACAGCTCGCCGCGCGTGCGCCGGTGCCGGTGGAATCGCGGGTGGAGATCGACGGACGGCTGCCGGAGCCGCTCGAGTTGGCCGCGTACTACGTGGTCTCGGAGAGCCTCACGAACATCGCCAAGCACGCAGAGGCGACGACGGCTCGGATCGACGTCGTGAAGGAAAACGGCGAGCTCGTGCTGGAGATCGTCGACGACGGCATCGGCGGAGCGGACAGCGAGCGCGGCACGGGGCTCCGCGGCTTAGCAGATCGGGTTGAGGCGCTGAACGGCCGTCTGCGCGTCTGGACGCCGCGCGGGGGAGGAACCCGCGTGCGGGCGGAGATTCCATGCAGGTAGCGATCGCCGAGGACAGTGTCCTCTTGCGCGAGGGCGTGGCGCGTGTCCTCGACGAGGCCGGCTTGGACGTCGTCGCCCAGTGCGAGAACGCCGACGACCTCATGGCCAAGGTGCAGAGCTATCCGCCGGACGTCGTGATCATGGACATCCGGCTGCCGCCGACTCATAGCGACGAAGGTCTACAGGCGGCGCTCGAGCTACGGGCGAACCACCCGTCAATCGGCGTCCTCGTCCTCTCGCAGTACGTCGAGGTCGGTCTCGCGATGAAGCTCCTCGCCGACTCGGCCGAGGGTGTCGGCTACATGCTCAAGGACCGGATCGGCGACGTCAACGACTTCGTTGCGGCGGTTCGACGAGTCGGCGAGGGCGGGTCGGCGCTCGATCCGATCATCATCTCGACGCTGCTCGCGCGCCAGCGGCCGGACGATCCGATCGCCCAGCTCACGCCGCGCGAACGCGAGGTGCTCGAGCTGATGGCTTCGGGAAGCTCCAACCAGGGGATCGCCGACAGTCTCGTAATCACGGTCCGGGCGGTCGAGAAGTATGTCTCCAGCATCTTCGGCAAGCTCGGACTGCCTTCGACCGGCACCGAGTCTCGGCGCGTGCTGGCCGTGCTCTTGTACCTCCGCTCGTAACTACTAAAAACACCAGAAAACCGCCCCCTAAACGACAAGTCTCCCGTCTTCCCGGTGCAAGCCCTGGATGCGAGCGTGGGTGGCGTGAAGTCGCGGATCATCCAGCACGAGCCGGAGCCCGAGCCCGCTGCTTCGTCGGTGGCTGACGCCCCGGCGCCGACCGGCGAGCGTGAGACGTGGCTACGTCGAGGCTTCCTCTTCCTGGCTGTTGCCGGCTACATCGTGCTCGGGGTCGTCCATCCCGCCGAAATAAACGTCGGCGACGAAACGACCCTCTACCTCGGGCTCCACCTCGTCCAGCCGGTGCTCATTCTGCTGCTTGCGTGGGGCATCTGGCTCCTCGTCAAGGGTCTCCCAGGACGAGCCGCGCAGATCGCTCGCGTCGCAATCGTCCCCTATGCGATCGCCTACTCCATGCTCGACGCGATCGCCGGCGTCGCCCTTGGGCAGGTCGTCCGTGAGGCAAACAACCTGAGCGCCGCCGATGCCGCCGTCGTCCAGCGAATCATGGACGGTGGCACGGACTACATCGGCATCGTCATCTGGGTCGCCTCGGGCCTGACCTGGTTCGTCATGGCCCTCGCGGCCGCTCTCGCCGTCAAGCAGATCGGCGGCCTCGGCCCGGCGCTACTGATGACCGTCGGCGCCGCGATCTTCGCCGTGGGTCATCCCTTCCCGCCCGGCCCGATCGGGATCGCGCTGTTCGGCCTCGGAGTTGCATGGCTCGAGGTCAGGCGCGCCCGTGCACCAGTCCCTGAAGCCGAACCCGTCCTCGTCCCGTGAACGACAAGGAGGTAGCCCCGTGACCAGTCCCCAGAAACACCACCTTGCGGCACGCATGGCGCGCTGGAGCGCGCATCATCGAAAGACGGCGATCTTCGGCTGGCTCGGGATCGTCATCGCCCTGTTTGCGATCAGCATCGCCTCTCCCATGAAGATGATCGTCGTCGAGACGTCGGGACCCGGGGAGTCGGGACGGGCGGACACGATCATCTATGAGGACTTCAAGCAGCCGTCTGGAGAGAGCGTTCTGATCCAGCACAGCGACCTCAAGGCGACGAACCCCAAGTTCCAAGCCGTCGTAGGAGAAGTCATCCAGGACATGGAAGGCGTCGCTGCGGTCGCGAAGGTCGAGTCACCGTTCGATCCCGAAAACACGGGCCTGATCTCCGACGACAAGCGGTCCGTGCTCGTCCCGATCGAAATCCGCGGACCTTCCGATAAGGCCGCCGACAAGGTCGACCCGATCGTGGCCCAGGTCAAGGAGCTGCAGCAAGCCAACCCCGAGTTCACCATCGGGTCATTCGGCGAAAGCACCAACAAGGCGGTCACGGAAGAGTTCTTCAACGACCTGAAGAAGGCCGGTCTCTACTCTGTCCCGCTGACGCTGATCATTCTCCTGGTCGCGTTCGGGGCGCTCGTCGCGGCCGGCATCCCGCTGTTGCTGGGGCTCACCGCGGTGCTCGGGACTCTGGGCCTCGTCGCGATCATCAGCCAGGCGCTGCCGATGGCCGACGGCGTCGCCGCGATCATCCTCTTGATTGGTCTGGCCGTCGGAGTCGACTACACGATGTTCTATTTGAAGCGTGAGCGCGAAGAGCGCGCGGCGGGCCGGACGGAGGAGGCTGCTCTCGAGGCAGCTGCGGCGACGTCAGGTCGTTCGGTGCTCATTTCGGGCGTGACGGTTCTCGTCGCCATGTCCGCGATGCTCCTCACGTTCGACCCTACCTTCGCGTCGTTCGGAGTTGCGACGATGACCGTCGTCGCCGTCGCGATGCTCGGGTCCCTGACGGTGCTCCCGGCGCTCCTTTCCAAGCTCGGCGACAACGTCGACCGGGGGCGCGTTCCGTTCGTGCACAGGCTCCGGCGCGACGACGGCGAGGGCCGCATCTGGGGAGCAATCATCGACCGCGTACTCCGGCACCCGGTTGCGGCCGTCGTGCTCTCCGGTGGCCTGCTGATCGTCCTCGCGATCCCTGCGCTTCAGCTGCACACGGCCCAGCCGAGCATTGACACGTTTCCGCAGAAGTTCCTCGTCACTTACAACCGGCTGAAAGAGGCGTTCCCGGGAACTGAGGTCGCCGCCGAGGTGGTCGTCAAGGCGCCGAACGTGGAGTCGCCGGCTGTGCAGGAGGCGATCGGCCAGGTCGAATGGCGCGCGATCGACAGCGGCGTTATGAACGAGCCGATCGACGTGGACGTGAACACTGCGAAGACGGTCGCCGTCATCGGGATTCCGATGGAGGGCGACGGCACCGACTCCGTCTCGAACCAGGCGCTCGCGGCGCTGCGGGACGAGATCATCCCGCCGACGCTCGGGACGCTCGCCGACGCCGAGGTGGCGGTGACAGGCACGACGGCGCAGGCGAAGGACTTCAACGATCAGATGAAGACGGCCGCGCCGCTCGTGTTCGCGTTCGTCCTGATGTTCGCGTTCGGGCTGATGCTGGTGTCCTTCCGTTCGATCGTGATCGCGACGAAGGCGATCATCCTCAACCTGCTCTCGGTCGCGGCGGCGTACGGCATCCTCGTGCTCGTCTTCCAGCACGGCTGGGGGAAGCAGGTTCTCGGCTTCCAGTTCACGGGCGGGATTGATCCCTTCCTTCCGATCCTCCTCTTCGTGATCCTCTTCGGGCTGTCGATGGACTACCACGTGTTCATCCTCAGCCGCATCCGCGAGGCCTACGACAGGGGCATGGGGACTGACGCGGCGATTGCCCACGGAATCAAGTCCACGGCCGGCGTGGTTACGAGCGCCGCGATCGTGATGGTCGGCGTCTTCTGCATCTTCGGGGCGCTCCAGGCCATGATTTTCAAGCAGTTCGGCGTCGGCCTCGCCGCGGCCATCCTGATCGACGCGACCATCGTCCGGGCGATCCTCCTGCCGGCTTCGATGAAGCTGCTCGGCGACTGGAACTGGTACCTGCCGAAGTGGCTCGAGTGGCTGCCGCACTTCGAGCACGGGGAGAAGCTGGAGCCGGTCGAGGCTCCGACCGTCCCGACGACGAGCGTCTAGGGAGACTCCATGTCGACCGCCGCTCACCCCTCAGTCGAATCGAGAAAGGTTGCCGCGACACGCGTCGCGGCAACCTTCCTCACCGAGACGGGCCTCGCGCGGCTCGCGTTCGCCGTCGGTGCGATTCACGTCGTCGATGACAACTTCCTGCAGCCGCAGCCGGGCACGTCGGCAGGCGACCACTTGGTGGGCGGGCTGGTTCAGACAAGCGTCTTCGTGCTCTTCGCTTGGGTCTACCCGCGCCTTCAGGCCGGCGCCCGGGCGACGCTCGCTCTCGGAGTCGGTGTCTTCATGGTCGTCATGGGCGCCTCCGAGGCCGGCTACTACATGCGGGAGAACGGTCTCTCCGGTGACGACTACACCGGGATCCTCTTGATACCGGCCGGCGTGCTGCTCATCGGCATCGGGTTCGTGACCTTCTGGCGCTCGAAGAAGGGCGGCAGGCTCGTTTGGCGCTACGCGCGCCGTGCACTGATCGCGTTCGGGCTCCTGGTCGGCGCGTACTTCGTCATCTTCCCGCTCGGCGAGTCGTACGCGATCACCCACGCGGCGCGGGCGTATGTGCCCGAGCCGCAGCTCGGGACGGCATTCCAGGAGATCTCGTTCACGACGCCCGACGGCCTGCAGCTCGAGGGCTGGTACGTGCCCTCGAAGAACGGCGCTGCGGTGATCTCCTTCCCGGGGCGGAGAGGGCCGCGTAAGCCGGCCAAGCTGCTCGCGCGTCACGGCTACGGCGTGCTGCTCTTCGACCGGCGCGGCGAGGGGGAGAGCGAGGGCGATCCGAACCTGCTCGGATGGCAGGGCACGCGCGACATCGAAGGCGCTGTCGCCTTCCTCAAGAGCAGGCCGGAGGTCGACGACGAGAAGATCGGTGGGCTCGGCCTCTCTGTGGGCGGCGAGATGATGCTCCAGGAAGCGGCCGAGAACAATGAGCTCAAGGCAGTCGTCTCCGAGGGAGCGGGCATCAGATCGGTCCGCGAGGCCGTCCACATGGACGGTCCAGCGAAGGTGGTCGGCTCCTGGGCGTTTGGCATCGTCACTTTGGGGACGGCCGTCTGGACCAGCAATCTGCCGCCACGGAGCTTGACCGACCTCAGCGCCGAGATCACGCAGCCCGCGCTCTTCATCCATGCGACGCCTGGTCAGGGCGGCGAGACGCTCACGGAGAAGTACTACGACGCGGCCAAGGGGCCGAAGGAATACTGGGCGGCTCCGGGCGGGCACACGGGCGCGATCGACGCCGCGCCCGAGGAGTACGAGCGGCGAGTCGTCGGCTTCTTCGATCGGAGCCTGCTCAGGTAGGCGCGGCGCTTTCCCCCAGGAGCCGGGTCACAGTTCTCCGGATCGCGCGGAAGAGGACAACGAGCAGGATCCCGGCGCCCGCCATCAGCGCGATCGCGATTGCCACCGCCGCATGTGGGTGGTCTATGGAGAAGAGGATCACGCCGACGACAGCGCCGTCTTCGAGCAGGCTGAGGACAATGTTCGAAACCGGCTCCGGCGACGCGTTGACAGCCAGCCGCAGGCCGGCCTTCGCTGCATGGCTCGCGAGTGCCGTCGAGCCGCCGAGCACCGCGGCGAAAGCTTCGTTGACATCCTGCGCCTCGCCTGCGAGCAGGGCGCCGATGATCGCGCCGATCGTCGGACGGATGACGGTGTGAACCGCGTCCCACGCGTTGTCGACGTACGGTATCTTGTCGGCGACGAACTCGACTCCCCAGAGGGCGCCGGCGAGGATGAGGACGTCGGTTCGTTGAAGCACGTCCGGCACGCCGTCGACGCCGCCGACGCGTCCGACGAGTCCCGTGACGAACACCGTGGCGTAGACGTTGACGCCGCTGGCCCAGCCCGACGTGACCACGTACGCGAGCGAATCCACTGCCGTAGTCTCGCGCCGTGGCGATCGTCAGAACGGTCCGGGGCGACATCGCTCCGGAGGAGCTCGGGCCCTGCGATGCGCACGAGCATCTCTTCCTCGTCACGCCGGCTCAGCCCGGCGACGACTACTCGGACGTCTCGAAGGCGATCGAGGAGGCCGCGACGCTGCGGGCCGCCGGCGCGCAGGCGCTCGTCGATTGGACGCCGATCGGGCTCGGCCGGGATCTCGACGGCCTACGTGCCGTCTCAGAGGCGACCGGCCTCCACATCGTTGCGGCGACAGGGCTGCACCGCGACGTGCACTACGCGGCCGAAGATCCGCTGCGGGCCAAGAGCGAGGTGGCGCTCGCCGCCCGCTTCGTGACCGACCTCGAGCACTGCGGGATCATCAAGGCTGGCGCCGGCTATCACTCGATCAGTCCGTTCGAGGCGAAGTCGTTCGCCGCCGCCGCCGAGGCGCACGGCGAGGCCGGTGTGCCGGTTTGTGTGCACACGGAACACGGGACGATGGGGCTCGCGATTGTCGAGCGGTTCGGGGAGCTGGGCGTGCCGCCCGACCGCGTCATCCTGGCCCACGTCGACCGGAATCCCGATGCCGGAGAGCACGCCGAGACGGCAGCGACGGGCGCCTGGCTGCAGCTCGACGGGCCGGGGCGGACGAAGTACTGGCCGGACTCGACGATCCTCGGGCTGATCTCAGAGCTGGCGGAACGCGGCCATGCGGGCCGGCTGCTGCTCGGGGGCGACACGGGCCGCCGGTCGATGTTCCGTGCCTACGGCGGCGGCCCGGGGCTCGACTACGTCTTCGCGAGCTTCAAGCCGCGCCTCGAGCACGAGCTCGGACCCGAGCTGTCCGACCAGATCTTCGTGGTAAATCCTGCGCGGGCCTTCTCCTTCTAGAGCGTGTCGCGAACAAGCCGCGCACCTTCGACCATGTTCGCGAGCTTCCGCTGCGCAGCCCAGCGAGCGGTCTGCGAGAGGCCGCAGTCCGGGCTGACGCTCAGGCGCTCGGGCGAGACGTAGCGCAGGCAGCGGCGGATTCGTTCCTCGACGTCGGCCGGCGTCTCGACGTAGTAGCTCTTGACGTCGATCACGCCGACGCCGACGTCGTGCCGCTCGCCGATCTCGGCGATCAGCTCGAGCTCGGCGAACTCCCGGCTCGCCATCTCCAGGTGGAGCTCGTCGGCCGCGAGCTCGAGGAAGGCCGGGAACATCGGCGCGTAGCGGCGCTTGCCCACGGCGCGCCCCTTGTAGTTGCCGAAGCAGAGGTGGGTGCCGAGGTAGCAGCGTCCGGCGACGGGCTCCACCGTTCGGTTGAACGTGTCGACGAGACGCTCGGGATCTTCTCGGTCGGCGTAGCAGCTCATCGACGGCTCGTCGACGGTGACGACCCCGCAGCCTGCCGCGACGAGCGCCTCGAGCTCGGAGCGGACGATCGGGAGCAGCGTCTCGGTCACGGCCCAGCGGTCTGGATAGTCCCCGCTCGGCTCGATGCGGCCGGCGAGTGTGTATGGCCCGGGGACGCTCGCCTTCAGGCCCGTACCTTCGGGAGCCAAGCTGCGGAGGCGCTCCCACTCGGCCACGACTCCGAGTCCGTTCGGAGCGGTGAGCTCGCCGGCGATTCGGTGACGCCCGCGCTGGTCGTGGCCCGGTGGCCCGAAGCGGCGCCTCGGTTCGTCGTCGAGCTCAAGCCCGTCGATGAACGCGTAGAAGGAGAGGTTGAAGTCGAAGCGGGTCTGCTCGCCGTCGGTGATGACGTCAAGCCCGGCGCGAAGCTGATCTCCGACGGCCGCCCAGACCGCATCGCGGGTCGCTTCCTCGCGGTCGTCGGGGCCGAGCTCGTCGAGGTGCGCGCCCGCCAGCTCGAGCCAGCCGGGAAACGGATAGCTCCCCACGACGGTCGTCCGGATGGGCTCATGCGGCACAGGAAGAGCTTATTGCCGTGCCGTCTAGACAGCTATACAGTCTCGCCGTGTCTGCCGCTTTCGACGTGAGCGGGCGGCGCGTGATTGTCACGGGCGCCTCGAGCGGGATCGGCGCCGCGATCGCGACGGCATTCCAACGGGCCGGCGCAAGAGTGGCGGGCATCTCGCTGGAAGGCGACGATCCCGTCGACGGCATCTTCGTTCACGGCGACACGGGTGATCCAGCGGCCGTTGACAGCCTCGTGCAGCGCGTCGTGGACGAGTGGGGCGGCATCGACGTCTGGGTGAACAACGCCGCGCGTCTCTTCGTCCGGCCCGTCGTGGAGATGAGCGACGAGGATTGGCACGGGCTCTTGCGCGGCAACCTGCACGGCTACTTCTACGGCAGCCGAGCGGCAGCGCGGCAGATGCAGGCGCAGGACGGCGGCGGGCGGATCGTCAACATCACATCGCAGTCGACCTTCCAGGCCGTGCCCGGGCTGGGTGCCTACACGGCGGCGAAGGGGGCGATCGTCGGGCTTACGAAGGTGCTCGCCCTGGAGCTCGCGCCGGCCGGCGTGACCGTCAACGCGGTGGCTCCGGGCCCGGTCGACACGCCGCTCAACGCCAACGCCTACACGCCCGAGGTCCGCCGGACCTACGAAGAGCGGATCGCTCTCGGTCGGATCGGAAGCGCCGAGGAGATCGCGGATGTCGTCCTCTTCCTCGCGTCCGACGCGGCTCGGTACGTGACCGGACAGGAGCTCGTCGTCGACGGCGGCCTGACGATCAACGGCGCGGTCGGCCATGTCCGCGATTGAGACGCTCGTTGACGGGCTCGATCACCCCGAGGGTGTGTGCTGGGATCCCCGAGCCGGCGTTGTCTGGGCCGGGGGAGAGGCCGGCCAGGTGTATCGCGTGCAGCTCGAGGAGCGGACCGCAGAGGAGGAGGCGCGGGCGCCTGGCTTCGTGCTCGGGCTCGCTGTCGACGGCCGCGGCCGCATCGTCCTCTGTTGCGGCTACGAGGGCTCGCTGTGCGTTCTGGAGGACGGCTCCGTTCGGACCGTCGAGAACAGTCTCAGGTTCCCGAACTCTGCGGCATTCGGCCCCGACGGCACGCTCTACTTCTCCGACTCGGGCTCCTGGAGAGCGGACGATGGCCGCGTCTTCCGTCTCTCGGCCGACGGTGAGCTCGAGGTGTTCTCCACGGCGCTCACCCACTATCCGAACGGCTGCGCGGTCTCGGCCGACGGTCGCCACCTCTGGATCGTCGAGAGCCGGAGGCCGACGGTGAACCGCTTCGACCTGCGCACGGGCGAGCTCGAGGAGGTGACGCGGCTCGAAGGCACCGTGCCCGACGGAATTGCCTTCACCGCGGAGGGCGAAGTGCTCGTCGCGTGCTACCGACCCGACCGCATCGTTCTCGTCGACTCAGCCGGGAGCTGCGAGATCGTCGCCGAGGATCCGCAGGGCACGCTCCTCGCAGCGCCGACGAATATCGCTTTCGCGGGACCGGAGCTCGACCGTCTCGTCTGCGCGAACCTCGGGCGCTGGCACCTCGCGCTCGTCGAATGCGGGCTTCGGGGAGCGCCCCTGCACTATCCAACCCGCTGGGCGGTCGACGCATGAGCGACTTCACGCCGCGCTACTACGAGATCGAACAGGCGCTGCGAGAGCGCGCAGACCGGCTCGAGCCCCATGCGCCGCTCCCTTCCGAAGCGCAGCTGTGCGAGGAGTTCGGCGTCTCACGGATGACCGCGCGGGCGGCCGTCCAGCGTCTGGTTCAGGACGGGCTCGTGTACCGCGTTCCCGGTCGAGGGACCTTCGTCGCGGCAGCGCGCGCAAACCGAACCGCGGGTCACATCCTCTCCTTCTCGGACGAGATGCGGCGTAAGGGCCGCGTGCCGAGCTCGCGGGTCATCGAACGGCGGCTGCGACGGGCCACCGAGGTCGAGGAGCGCCGGCTCGGCGTCCGCAACGTTGTCGTCCTTCGGCGTGTCCGGCTCGCGGACGGCAAGCCGCTCGTCCTCGAGCGGGCGGTCTTTCCGGCGGATCGGGTGAGCGACACGATCCAAGGCGACCTGGAGCACGAGTCGCTCTTCGAGACGCTGGTCACTGCCGGGCTCGTCCCGAGCGGCGGTACCGCGGCGCTCGCGGCGGAGGCGGCGACCGCCGAGGACGCCCGGCTGCTGCGTGTCCGGAAGGGCGCGCCCCTGCTGGTCGAGCGGCGGCTGATCCACGACCAGGACGGCAAGCCGCTCGAGTGGACCGAGAGCCGCTACGTCGGGTCACGCTACGGAATCGACGTGGACTTCGACGTGGAGCTTCCGCGGGCGTGATCGCGGACATTCGCGATCTCCGTGCCGGCGTCGTCGGCACCGGGTTCATCGGCGCCGTCCACGTCGAGGCGCTGGGGCGGCTAGGTGTGGAGGTCGTCGGCGTCGTGGGGTCGTCGCCCGAGCGGGCGCGGAGCAAGCTGATCGCGCCTGTCGTCGACACGTACGAGCAGCTCCTCGGCGACGAGCGTGTGGACGTCGTCCACCTGACGACCCCGAACCACCTGCACTACCCGCAGGTGAAGCAAGCGCTCGAAGCGGGCAAGCACGCCGTCTGCGAGAAGCCGCTCGCCGTGACGTCCGAGCAGTCCGCCGAGCTCCTGGAGCTGGCCGAGAAGAGTGGTCTCGTCCACTGCACGAACTTCAACATCCGCTTCTATCCCCAGGTCCAGGAGGCTCGCGCGCTCGTCTCGAGCGGCGCCGTCGGGGCCGTGTGGAATGTGCACGGCGGCTACCTGCAGGACTGGCTGCTGCTGCCGACCGACTGGAACTGGCGCCTCGAGCCGGGAAAGGGCGGCGAGCTGCGGGCGGTTGGCGACATCGGCTCCCACTGGCTCGATCTGGTGCAGTTCGTGATCGGGGCGCGCGTCGAGTCCCTGCTGGCCGACCTCGCGACGACGATTCCGGTCCGGCGTCGGCCCGTCGGCGAGGTCGAGACGTTCGCCGCGGTCGAGGACGTCGAGCGTGAGGATGCCGAGATGACGACCGAGGACTTGGCGCACGTCCTGCTCCGGTTCGAGGGCGGCACGCGAGGGTCGCTCGTCGTCTCCCAGGTGAGCGCCGGCCGGAAGAACTCGCTGCGGTTCGAGCTGGACGGGTCGCTCGGCGCGCTCGCTTGGGATTCCGAGCGCAACGAGGAGCTGTGGCTCGGTCACCGGGGGAGGCCGAACGAGACCATGCTGCGCGACCCCGCGCTCTTCGCTCCCGAGGCGGCTCTGCGGACGAGCCTCCCGGGTGGGCACGCGGAGGGCTTCGCGGAGACGTTCAAGGAGCTCTACCGGGCCGTGTACGGAGCGGTCGCTGGGGGTCGGCCGCCCAAGAACCCTGAGTATCCGACGTTCGCCGACGGCCACTGGGAGAACGTGCTGGGCGACGCCGTCGTCCTCAGCAACCGTGAACGACGATGGGTGGAGGTGACCCCGTGAAGCTGGGCCTTTTGACCGCGGCTTTTCCCGACCTGACGCTGGCGGAGGTGGCCGAGTGGGCGGCGGGCGAGGGATTCCAGGCGCTGGAGATCGCCTGCTGGCCGGCGGGCGGAGGGGAGAGGCGCCGCTATGCAGGCGTGACGCACATCGACGTCGAGTCCTTCGATCCGGACGACGTTCACGAGCTGCTCGATCGGCACGGGCTTGCGATCTCGTCGCTCGCGTACTACCCGAACAACCTCCATCCCGACGACGCGCACCGCGAGGAGGTGAACGGGCACCTCAAGAAGGTGATCGACGCGGCCGGGCGGCTTGGCGTCGGGATCGTCGGCACTTTCGTCGGGAATGACAAGGATCGGCCGCTGCCCGAGAATCTCGATCGGTTCCGCCAGATCTGGCCGCCGCTCGTGGAGCACGCCGCTGAGCGGAGCGTGAAGATCGCCATCGAGAACTGCCCGATGATCTTCAGCTACGACGAGTGGCCGGGCGGCAACAACCTCGCTTGGGCGCCGGCGATCTGGGACGAGATGTTCTCCGCGATTCCGGCCGAGAACTTCGGCCTCAACCTCGATCCCTCACACCTGGTCTGGCTGATGATCGACTACGAGCGGGCCGTCTACGACTACGCCGAACGGATCTTCCACGCGCATGCGAAGGACCTCGAGGTGCGGCGCGACGGCCTCTACCGCCACGGCACGTTCTCGGGCGGAATCGGCTGGCAGGTGCCGCGGCTCCCAGGGTTGGGAGAGGTGCGCTGGGATCGCTTCCTCGCGGCGCTCTACGCCGTCGGCTACGACCATGTAGTGTCGATCGAGCACGAGGACCGCCGTTTCGAAGGCGCCGAAGACCTCGTCAAGCGCGGGTTCCTCCTCGCCCGGGACGCCCTGCAGCCCTACATCGTCTAGCGCGGGCACGTCCAGAGGCCTGGCCCCTAGGCATGTACGAAGCGGACAAGGGGATGACAAAGGCGTCGCGGAGGTGTGCCGGATTAAGCCCGTTGGCCCTTCGCCGGTGATGAGGTGGCTAGCGTCGAACGCATGCCTCGCGGCCCGCGCTTTCAAGCATCTGGAGCGATCTACCACCTGACGTCGCGCGGCACCGAGGGGCGAGACATTTACCTCGACGATCTCGACCGGCGGCTGTTTCTGAGGGTGCTGGCTGAGGTCGTGCAGGAGCGCAACTGGACATGCGGGGCCTACTGCTTGATGACGAATCATTTCCATCTGCTGGTTCAGACCCTGGAGCCCGACCTCGCAATCGGGATGCATCGGCTGAACAGCGACTACGCGAACTACTTCAACCGGCGGCACGACCACGTCGGACATCTGTTCCAGAGCCGGTACTCGTCGGAAGTCATCGAGCGCGAGTCACATCTCCTGGAGACCTGTCGCTACATCGTCCTCAACCCGGTGCGCGCCGGGCTCTGCCGGCGACCGGGCCGCTGGCCCTGGAGCAGCTACCGCGCGACCGCGGGCTACGACTCGCCGCCGGCGTTCCTCGCGGTCGATTGGATCCTCGGGCAGTTCGCGACCACCCCTCGGCGAGCAGCGCTGCGCTACGTCGAGTTCGTCGCCGAGGGCCTTCGCGACGCGGCCGAAAGCGCCGTGTCCGGGGGCCTGGCCCCAGGACACGGCCCTAAGTGGGCGCAAGGATGAACTTGATGCCTCGGCGGCGCCTGACGGTCTCGTACTCGCCGTCGGCGATGTGGAGATCGGTGCCACAGATCCCTGCGCCAACGACCTCCACCACCACCTGACCTAGCTCCGCACCAGGTTCCGGTCGCTTGGCCAGGGCGACGTTCCCCGCCGGCGCAAGCTGCGTGAGGCCGATCACTCGGAGCCGGAGACCCGCGCGTAGATCGCGGTCAGCACGATGATGATCGCGCCGTAGATCACCTGGCGCTGCCACTCCTCCGCGTTGAGCAGCGTCAGCAGCGACCCCAGCACGGTCAGGATCAACACGCCGACAATCGTGCCGCTGTAGCTTCCCCAGCCGCCAAAGATCGAGGTGCCGCCGATCACCACGGCCGCAACCGACTGGAGGAGGTACGGCGTCGCGAGCCCGAGATCGGGGTTGTTGGTGAAGCCCACGAGGAGCAACCCCCCGAACGCGCTGAACAGGCCGCAGAGCACGTAGACGAACACGAGCACGTGCCAGACGCGCACGCCGGCGAGCCTGGCCGCAACCTCGTTGTCGCCGACGGCGTACAACATCCGCCCGTAGCCGGTGTAGCGGAGCCCCAGGATCAGAAGCGCCGCGATCACCGACCAGAAGATCAGGTTCGCGGGCAGGTAGTCGAAGAACCGATCGGAGCCCAAAGTTGAGACAAGGCCGGGCACGACCTTCTCGAACGACCGCCCGGCATAGATCGAGAGCAGCCCGAACGTCACCGACGAGGTGCCCAGGGTCATGATCAACGGGTTGACGCGGAAGATCCCGATGCCGATCCCGTTGGCGAGTCCGATCCCGGCCCCGACCGCAAGCCCGGCGAGGATCCCCTGGACGGTCCCGTTCCCTCCCTGCCACGAGGTGGCGAACGCCGCAGCCGTCGCGGTGAGCGCCACCGAGAGGTCGACACCGCCGGTCAGCATCACGAGCGTCTGGCCTGCGGCGATCATCCCGAGCGGCGCGGCCACCAAAAAGGTCGTCGAGAGCTGATTCCAGGTCACGAACGGCTCGCCCGCTTCGTGCCGGTTGACGAGATCCGTGAGCACGAACAGGAGGACGAGCACCCCGACGAGCACGATGACGGGGTTGTCGACGAGGAACCGCCGGACCGCCTCCAGCCGGCTCTCGCGGTCCAGCGCCTCGGGGACGGCCGTCACGACCGCGTCTTCCTCGTGAGCAGGCCGCCGATGACGACGACAAGGATGATCAGCGCGCCCTGGTACACGTTCGCGTAGTTCGGGTCGGTGCCGCGGAGCAGGAGGATGATCTTCGAGAGCGTGAGCACATAGGCCGCGGCGATCACGCCGATCAGGCCGCCCACGCCGCCGAGCAGCGATACGCCGCCCAGGACGACGGCTGCCACGCTGTTCAGCGTGTACGTCGAGCCGGAGTTCGGGTCGCCGATCCCCGAGGAGGCGGAGAGCGCAAGTCCGCCCAGGCCCGTGAAGACACCGGCGAGGAGGTACGCGCCGACCCGCGTCCGCGCGACGCCGATGCCGCTCAGGTAGGCCGAGTTGCGGTTCGAGCCGACCGCGTAGATCGCGAGCCCCGGGCGAACCCAGCGCAGCGGCACCCAGACGAGCAGGAAGGCGGCGAAGACGGCGACGGCCGCGTTCGGAATCACGGTCGAGCCCACGTTGCCGATTGCAAGGTCCGAATAGTCGACGGGCACGCCGCCGCCGGGAATCTCCAGGATCCAGAGGGCGACGCCCTGCCAGACGAACAGCATCCCGAGCGTCACCACGATGTCCGGGATTCGGGTCAGCGTGATGATCAGGCCCGTGAAGCCGCTCGCGAGCATCGCCACGACGATCAGCAGGAGCGAGAACGCGAGCGCCTCGCCGAAGCTCATATCGACCATCTCCCGCGCGGAGAGCACGTTGATGACCGCCATCAGCGAGCCGATCGAGAGATCGATGCCGCCGGAGATGACAACGACGGCCTGCGCCATCGCCGCGAAGCAGAGCGGCAGCGCGTCGATGGCGACCGCCTGGACGTCGAACTTGAAGTCCTGCTGCGAAAGGGAACGCCAGTACGGAACCATGGCGAGCAGCACGAGCCAGACCGCGATCGTCCAGCCGTGCAACCGAAGCGCGCGCCGCCACGGCGCAGCGCCGCGAAACTCCATCGCCCCGGGCGCCGCGGACGCTGTGCTCATGCCACCGCCTCGTCAAGTTCCAACCCGTGCATGGCCTGGAGAAGCGTCGCCTCGTCCGCCGCGGCGCCCGCCAGCTCGGCGGTCACCCGCCCGCCGTAGATCGCCAGCACCCGGTCGCAAACGAGCGGAAACTCGGCCAGCTCGGAGCTGAAGAACAGGATCGCCGCACCGTCTGCCGCGAGCTCGCGCAGCAGGGCGTACACCTGGCGCTTCGTGCCCACGTCGATTCCGCGCGTGGGGTCGTTGCAGAGCAGGGCCGCGAAGCCCGACGCGATCCAGCGGGCGATCGTGACCTTCTGCTGGTTCCCGCCGGAGAGTCGTCGAACCTGCCGGGCCGCACGCATGTCGATCTGCAGTGCGTCCACGGCTCTCTGCACCCGGCGGCCCTCCTCCCGCATGTTGATCGGCCCCCAGCGCAGCGGCGAGTTGTACAGCGGCGCGGCCACGTTCTCGCGCACGGACCGCTGCGGCAGAAGCGCGAGCAGCCGGTCCGGCGGAACGAGCACGACCTTGCGGCGGATCGCGTCGTACGGGTGCCGCGGTCGAAACGACTTTCCGGTCACTCGGAGCTCGCCGCCCTCGGCCTTCCGCTGCCCGGCAAGCGCCTCGAAGAGCTCGTCCTGCCCCTGGCCCTCGAGGGCGGCGAGGCCGAGGACCTCGCCCCGGCGGAGCGTGAACGAGATACCTCGTACGCCGCCGACCTGCAGGTTGTCCACCTCGAGGACGGCCGCCGCCTCTTCAGCCTCCTCGGCCTCCGCCTCGGGCAGCTCGGCCTCGTCGAGCTCGGACGCCTGGGCTTCGGCACGGGCGGCCTCGGGGCCGAGCATGATCTCGACGATCCGCGCCTCGCCGCCTTCCTGCGGAACCATCGTGCCGACGTTGCGCCCGTCGCGCAGGATCGTCGCTCGATCGCAGGTCGCGATCACCTCTGCGAGGCGATGAGTGATGAAGAGGACGGAGCGACCGCGCTCACGCTGCTCGCGCATCACGTCGAACACGCGCTCCGCCAGATCGGAGGGCAGCGCGGCCGTGATCTCGTCCAGGATCAACAGCTGTGGGTCGTGTGTCAGCGCACGCGCCAGGTCGAGCATGCGGAGGATCGGGAGCGGCAAGTCGCCGACGAGCTCGCGGAAGCTCACCTTGAGGCGCATCTCGTCGAGCTGTGAACGCACGGCGTCGACGGACGAGCCCGTCAGCCGCAGGTTCTGAGCGACCGTCAGGTCCGGCACGAGCGCCGGATCCTGGAAGACCGGCGAGAGCCCGAGCCGTGCGGCGTGCATCGGCGACCGGGCGCGCGCTTCACGGCCCTCCACCGAGATCGTTCCGGTGTCCGGCCGAGTTACGCCGGTGAGGCACTTCACGAGCGTGCTCTTGCCTGCGCCGTTCGCTCCCAGCAGCGCGTGGATTTCTCCCGTGGACACGGAGAGATCAGCGGACCGAAGGGCGACGACCGGCCCGTAGTGCTTCGCGACTCCGCGTGCCTCGAGAAGCGGCGTCGCCTGGTTGCTCACGGCACCGCGTAGGAAACGGAGGGGGCGGCTAGCCGCCCCCTCCATGCGTTGCAATCAGGGGTTAGGGCCCCTTGCACGCCCTGTACTGCTTCAGGGTGTAGGTCGTCCACGGAGTGATCTGGAGCTGTGCGCTCGCATCCGCCGCGGCACCCGGCTGGGCGAACTTGTTGATCTTGACCTTGTCGGCAGGCCAGGTCCAGACGTCCGGCTTCAGCTTGACCCACTTCGGTACGGACTGCTTGTTCAGTGCCCGCAACGCCACCGTCACTCCCACGCCGCCGATCGACGACGGGTTGGTCACCGCCGCGCCCTGGAGCCCCGGATAACGAGCCTTGACCTGGCGGATAAAACCGAAGTTGTCCGCGCCGACGATCGGCACGTATCGCTTCTTGGCGATCTTGAAGGCGTTGACGACGGTGTAGTCGATCCCCGAAGTCCAGACGCCGTCGACCTTGGTGCCGGCGTTCAGGATGTCGAGCATCTGCTTTTGCCCCGGCGCGAACTGCCAGCCGGTGAAGACCGACTTCACGACCTTGATGTTCGGGTACTTCTTGAGCGCCTGCCGGAAGCCCTTGTGGCGGTCGGTGTCCGCGGGAACGCCTGCGATGCCCCGCATCTCGACCACGTTGCCCCGACCCTTGAGCTTCTTGAACAGCCACTCCGCGCCGATGCGCCCGTACGCGACCTGGTCGTTCGTCGCGTTGTAGACGCCCGGCGCGCCGACGTACTGATCGATGAACACGACGACGATGCCCCTGCTCCGCGCCTGCGCCGCGATCGGCTTGAGCGCGTTCGCGTTCGACGGGTTGACGATGATCGCGTTGACCCCGGCCGAGATCATGCTGCGGATGTCTGCGATCTGGCCGTTCGTATCCGTCTGGCGGTGGGCGATGGTAAGTGAGGACACCTGACCGCTCTTCAAGGCCTGCGCCTTGATCGAGCAGATCATCCCCTCGCGCCACCCGTTGCCGACGAGCGTGTTGGAGATGCCCAGCTTGTACTGCTTCTGCGCCGTGCTCTTCGCCTGGCTCGTCGCGGCGAATCCCGCCACGACCAGGGCCAACAAGGCGAGCAGGACACCGACGCGCGGAGCGCCTCGACCCCTTGGACCTCTACTCATCTAGTTCTCCTTTCTCCTTCCGAGACCGCAGTGGACATGGGTTTTACATCACCCTGGCGCCTCGTAAAACCCCCGCGACGCGCCGGGCGTGCTCCGCGTATGCCTCGTCGAAGAGCTTCTCGGAGCGTTCCCGTCCGACCAGGGCCGCGCTCGTGAGGACCGGCGGCATCGCGTCGCGCTCGACGAGCAGCGCCGCGGTGTGTGCCTTGATCTCGTTCGCGATCGCGACAGCGGCGATCGAGGAGCCGGGCCCGACGGGCGTCTCGAGCCCGTCGACTCGAACCAGCGCGTCGCCGGGCGGAGTGCAGAGATCGACGACGACGTCGGCGTGATCGAGCAGGCGCGTGCCAGACGAATGGGTGGGCGTGCAGGCGAGCGACGGCTCGACCGAGGTGACGGCGATGACGGGAAGACCTCGCCGGCGCGCTCCCTGCGCCATCTCGATCGGGACGGCCGAAAGGCCACCGACGCTGAAGACCATCATCACCTCCGGCGGCTCGAGCTCGAAGTTCGCGAGGATCGTCTCTGCCAGCCCTTCGACGCGCTCGATGAACATCGCCTGCCGCTGCCCGTTCGCGCCGACGACCTGGGTGTGGAACGTCATCGAGAGCTCCACGATCGGGTTGAAGCCGGGGTATGACCCGTAGCGGGGGAACATCTCCTCGACGGGGATGCGCGAATGGCCGGAGCCGAAGAGGTGGACGAGCCGCCCCGCGGCGATCGCGTCGGCGCAGAGCCGGCTCGCCTCCGCGATCGCATCGGCCTGCGTCTCTTCGATCCGCGTGAGCAGCGAGCTCGCCGCATCGAGGAACGGGGTAGAGTCCGGCATCAACCTGTATAGACGTTTAGACAAGCGCGGACGCTACTGAGCGGCCGAAACGCCGTCAAGCGCAGGAGGAGAGCATGGGCAGTCACAGGGTGACGATGCTCGGAACCGGGCTGATCGGGCTCTTCTATACCCAGACCCTCCACGGAAAGCGGAACCGAGACCGCGTCGAGGTCGTCTATTCACGCTCCCCGAAGCGGGCGGAGGAATTCGCAGCGCAGCTCGGCATCCCGCGTTCGACGACGGACCTGGAAGGCGCCGTCGCCGACCCCGAGACGGACACGGTCGTCGTCGGGCTGCCGAACCATCTGCACGAGGAAGCGGTCGAGCTCTGCGCGCGCCATGGCAAGGCCGTCCTCTGCACCAAGCCGCTCGCCCGCAATGCGGAGGAAGCGAAGCGGCTCCTTGACACGGTCGAGAGCGCCGGGATCTTCGCCGGCTACCTCGAAGACCTCGTTTACACCCCGAAGACGCTCAAGGGACTGAAGGCGGTTCGGTCCGGCCAGATCGGAGAGGTGACGTGGGCCCGGTCACGCGAGACGCATCCCGGCCCGCACAGCGCGTGGTTCTGGGACGCGAAGCAGGCCGGCGGCGGAGCGATCGTCGACCTCGGCTGCCACTGCACGGAGATCATCCGGAACTACGTCGGCAAGGAGAACCGCCCCGTCGACGTCATGTGCTGGCTCGACACACTCGTCCATCCGATCGAGGCTGAGGACAACGCCATCGCCCTGATCCGGTTCGAGAGCGGCGCCATCGGCCAGTTCGAGGTCTCCTGGACGTTCCGCGGGGGGATGGACCTCCGCGACGAGGTGGCTGGGACCGAGGGGACGATCTGGACGAACCACTTCCTGCGCACCGGGTTTGAGGTGTTCTCCTCTGGTGAGGGCGGCGGCTACGTGGCGGAGAAGGCGGAGACCGTGAGCGGCTGGATGTTCCCCGTCGGCGACGAGGTCGCCGAGCTCGGCTACGTGGACATGTTCGCGGACATGTTCGACGCGATGGACGAGGGCCGCGAGCCGATGGAGACGTTCTATGACGGCTATGTCGTGAACGCGGTGATGGATGCCTGTTACCGCTCGGCCGAGTCGCGGCGCTGGGAGCCGGTCGCGCTCGCAGACTGGCGCGGCGGAAAGGTGGGCCGAATCGCGCCGAACCGACGCGAGTGGGACGGCAAGACCCTGATCAAGCAGGAGCAGATGCCCGACGGGCGGCTCAAGCTGATCGTCAAGGACGAGGCAACGGGCGAGTTCGCCGACGTCGTCACCGAAGGCGAGCCGGCCTCCACTCCCTGAGCGTGGCTTCTGCCGTCGTCACGGGCTCCGCGGGGGGCATCGGGTCGGCCACTGTGAGCGCGCTCGAAGCGGCCGGCTTGACGGTGAGAGGTATCGACGTCGAGGACGAGAGCGACGCGGTTTTCGGGGCGCTCGACAGGCTCGACGTCCTGGTTTGCGCGCACGGGATCAGCGGGCGCCGGCTCGGCGACGGCCCTGTTGACACCTGTACCGAGGAGGCGTGGGATGCGGTGCTCGACGCCAATCTCCGCTCGGTCTTCCTCTACTGCAAGCGCGCGGTCCCGTTGCTCCGAGCCGCTGGAGGTGGGGCCATCGTGACGGTCTCCTCCGTCCTCGGGCTCGTCGGCGGCGACGAGGACTTCGCAACGTCTGCCTACGCCGCCTCGAAGGCGGGCGTGATCGGCCTGACCCGCGCGATGGCGGTGGCCTACGCGAAAGACGGGATCCGCTGCAACGTCGTCTGCCCCGGCCTGATCGAGACGCCGATGAGCCGACGGGCCCAGGAGGACGCAGGGATCCGCGCCCGCCTCGCAGAGCTCCAACCGCTCACCGGCGACTTCGGGAAGCCGGACGACGTTGCGCAGGCGGTCGTCTACCTCGCCACCGCGCCGTTCGTCACCGGCGCCGTCCTGCCGGTGGACGGGGGCTGGACCGCGCGGTGAGCGCACGGGCCGCAAAGATCGTGCTTCTGCGCGGGATCAATCTCGGCCCACGTAACCGAATCGCGATGCCGGAGCTCCGCGAGGTGCTCGCCGAAGCTGGTTTCGAGGACGTGAAGACCTACCTCCAGAGCGGCAACGTCGTGCTCTCGTCCGGCCTGTCCGAAAAGAAGCTCGCGAGCGAGTGCAAACGCCTGATCGCGAAGCGGTTCGGGCTCGACATCGACGTCGTGGTGCGAACGCGCAACGAGCTCGCCAAGGTGGTGAAGCTGGATCCGCTCGGAGACGTCGCGACGAATCCGAAGCGCTACCAAGTGAGCTTCCTGGCCGCCAAGCCCAGCCGCCACGTGGTTGGGAAGCTCGAAGCCGTCGCTGCGGAAAAGGAACGGTTTGTCGTCAAGGATCGTGAGATCTATGCCTGGCACCCCGCCGGCGTTGCGCGGTCGAAACTATGGGCGCTGCTCGCGGGCAAGGGATTGGGCGTCGCCGCAACCGCGCGCAACTGGACGACCGTTACCAAGCTGCTCGAGCTCGCCGACGA
>DASSCT010000173.1:0-9934 GCA_035697545.1 Gaiellaceae bacterium
GTCGTCACTTAGAGATCATCGCGAGCTTCGGCCCGAGCGCCTCCGGGTCGCGGCCGGCCTCGCGCGTGAACTCGCTCCAGGCTGGGTTCACGTTCACGTCGTCCGCGACGAGAACGCCGCCCTCGCGCAGCGCCGACCAGGCCGTCCCGAACTCGAACCGCATGCACTCGTACGAGTGCTCGCTGTCGTGCATGAAGAAGTCGATCTCGCCCACGCGGTCGAGCAGCGGCGGGAGCTCATCCTGCGAGCGCCCGAGCACGAGGTGCCACCGCTCTCTCAGCTCACGCGGCACCATCCAGCCCGGCTCCTTGCCGGGCGGGATCACGGCGCCGCCCTTGCCGTCCCAGAACGTTCCCTCCTGGTACTCCTCGCCGGCGACCTCCGGGAGGTCGATGGAATGGAGCTCGCCGGCGCCGTTGTCCTCGAGCGCGCGCAGGAGGAACGCCGTGGACACGCCGTTGCACACTCCGGTCTCGACCGCGACCTCGGGTCGAAGCTCACGCAGGAGCCGGTAGAGCCGCAGCCCCTCGTCGTAGCCGTCCCGGCCTGTAACCCGGCCGGTGTTGTAGCGCTGCCCGCGCGGCGTCTCGCCCTGGACCGTGTCCCAGAACTCGGCCGCGCGGACCTCGAGGTGGTCGATCAGCGTATCGACGGCGTTCACCGGGACGGCATCGTAATGACACGCATCCGCTTGAGCTCCTCGGGGAGGTAGAAGCCGAGCGGGAGCAGGACGAGCGGGTAGACAGCGACGAGCGCGATCGCCGCTGCCAGCGGCGGGTCGAGCAGGCGCCCGACCACGGTCAGCGCGATCGCCGCGCCGAAGGCGGTCGCCACGCGCCGCCACTGGTACGGAACCGGGTAGACCTGCTGCGCCTTCCAGGCCATGCCGAGGAAGAGGACGGCGTAGGCGCCGATCGTTGCGATCGCGGCGCCGATCATCCCGTACGGAGGGATCAAGAGCAGGTTCAGAACGACGTTGAACACCGCCGCCGCGCCGGTGATCAGCCAGTTTGAACGCGTCTTCCGTGCTCGCCCGATCCCGATCACGACCACGATGTAGGCCCCGAACGCCGCAGCGGCGAACGCCAGCGGTGCGACCACGCGCTCGGCGGAGTAGAACTGCTCGGTCGTCAGCAGCTTCACGAGCCAGGGCGCGAGCACGCCCAGCCCGAGCGCCATCCACGAAGTGATCAGGACGATGTACGTCAGGACGAAGCTGTACGCGCGCTTCGCCTCCCGGTCGTCCTGGATCGAGTAGGCGAAGGCCGGCCACGCCGTCCTGAATGCGGCCAGCAGCAGGATGATCGCCGAGGCCATCCGGACGCCGATCGAATAGAGGCCGACCTCCCTGGGCCCGGCCAGCTTGACGAGGAAGAAGCGGTCGCTGAAGTTCAGAACCCAGAGGAAGAGCGCCGAGGGCACAAGCGGCATCCCGAACCTGTTCATCTCCCGCAGCAGCGGGCGGTCGAGCTCGAGGCCGAGCTGCTCGCGGCGGTAGGCGAGCAGGCCGAGGTAGACGATCAGCGTCCCGGTGAGGTTGCCCACGATCACGCCGATCGGGCCTTTCTCGAAGACCGCGACGAGCAGGAGCGTCGCTCCCACCGTCAGGCCCAGGTTGATCAGCGTGGCGATCAGGTAGGCGCCGGATCGCTGCTCGACCCGGAAGAGCGATGTCATCTGCTCGTAGTTCACGCTCGCCCAGAGCCCGACGAAGGAGGCACGCACGAGGTTGGCGTGGCTGGAGGTGTCGAAGAGGAGCTGGGAGATCGGCTCGGCGAGCACGAGCCCGGCAACGAGGCCGGCAGTCGCGCTCGCCATCGTGAACCAGAACGATGTCCGGATCACGCGGCGCTTTCCCGGCCCCTGCGGCTCGTCGAAGTAGAAGCGGAAGAAGGCGCTCTTCACTCCGGCCGCCAGCAAGACCGTCAGCACGGCGGAGAGCGCGATCAGCGTCTCGATCAGCCCGTAGTCCGCTGGAGACAGGTAGCGGGTGTAAAGCGGCAGCAGCAGGACGGCGATGAACCGCGAGACGAGCGAGCCGAAGCCGTAGACCGCCGAGTGGCGGGCCAGCTCCAGCATCCGGGCCGTGAGCCTCACGAGAGGTCGATCCGGTCCTCGGCGAGGAGCTCACGGCGCCGCTCCCGCTCGGCGTCGAGCATCGCGTCCATCGTCTCGCGCATCGTCTCGCCGGGATAGACCCAGATCTCCGGGTGGACGAGGAGCTGGAGCCAGGCGAATTCGCGCCGGGCGAGGGATTCGTGCGGGCAGCCGTGCCGCCAGCGCTGGTTCGAGTCCGAGCGGTAGTGACCGGGGTCGAAGTACGGCGGTTGCATCACGTTGACCACGCCGTCCAACGGCTCGGACATGTAGTCCGGCTCCGGGTTGTGCCACGCCACCACAGGATCGAAGCGCCCGTCGAGCTCGGCGCCCGGCCACACCGCGTGCAGGCCGACGCCGTGTCCGAGCTCGCGCAGCCGGTTGAGCGCCCGCCTGCCTTCATGGGACGCGAGGTTGTAGAAGACGCTCTGCGTCATCAGGAAGTACGTCGCAGCGGCGCCCAGCTCGGCCTCGAGCTCGGCCATTCGTAGCGCGGCGTCGAGGGAGAGATCGACGTCGTGGCGGAGCAGGAGGTCTCCCGACCGTGGTGCGTGGTCGAAGAACGCGAAGCGATAGCCGCCGTCGCGGGCCGCCTCCAGCAGCTCCCCGTAGTGCTCCAGTGAAAACGGACAACTCACAGCGTTTCCTCCGGTCTTCCATCGTGTCGACCGGTCATTGCAGACGGCCGCACGGGCAAAGCCCGCACGGCCTGAAATCGACATCGCAAGCGACGTCTCACGCGACCTCCACATCCAGAAGTCTCGCTGCCGCCTCGGCGCGCTCGACGGCCTCGAGGTTCGTTTCGGCGACCGCGATCACATAGCCGCGGCGGTCTCCGTCCACCTGAACCGGGCGGATCGTCTCGCCCTCCTGGAAGTAGAGATCCGCCTCGACGACCCCGGGGAACGCGAGCACCTTGTCCAGGCCGTCGACGCGAACGAGCTTGCCGGTGGGCAGCGGCCCCGGCTCGGCCGTGAGGAACGAAATCGCCAGAGGCTGCTGGACGGACGGTGTGACGAGCTCGTCGGGCACCGGCTCGCCCAGCGCCTGGCGGAGCGCGATCTCGATCAGGTCGACGCCGACGCCGTAGCGCGCGACGGAGTCCATCTGCCCGGCCGGAATCCGCGCCGCCACCTCGATCAGCCGCGCAACGCCGTCGTCGCCCCAGATCACCTGCGGATAGGCGATGCCGTCCCCGAGCCCGAGGGCGTGGATCGTGGAGCGCCCGACGCGCTCGACCTCCACGAGGGCGTCCCCGAAGAGGGTCGACGGGTAGATGTGGGCGACGGCGACTCCGAACCCCGGACCGGGAGGGCGCCGCCGGTCGGAAAGCGTGATCACCGTGACCTCGCCGCCGCGAGCGACCAGCAAGCCGTTGACCTCGAGCCCCGGGTGGTAGCTCTCGAGGATCGCCTCCTCTTCGGTCGACTGGGCCAGCGCGGCGTGGAGACGGCGCTCCACGTCGTCAACGGACGCGACCAGGGACAGTCCCCGTTGCCCGGCCGAGTCGGCCGGCTTGAGCACCGCCGGGAAGGCGACGGCGTCGGCAGCGGCTCGAACCTCGCGAACATGCCGAAGCGCCGCGAACCGAGGCTGCGGCACGCCGGCCTCCGCGAGCCGCCTCCGCATGGCGATCTTGTTCGTCATCAAATGGGCCGTCTCCGTCCCGATGCCCGGCAGTCCGAGCCTCTCCGCGACGCCGGCGACGACGGGCACGGCCCGATCTGCCGCAAACGTCATCACGCCGTTCACCGCGTGGCGACGCCCGACCTCGGCGACGGCGCCGACGTCGCTGAAGTCGACGACCTCACCCACATCCGCGTGCGCGAGCCCCGGCGCGTCGGGATTCCGGTCGACGGCGACCACGCGCGCGCCAAGCTCGTTGACGCGCATGAGGGCCCGCCGCTGGTGGCGACCGGCGCCGACGAAGAGCACGGTGCTCATGGGCCTCGGCGGTTGATGGGGAAGAGGAACGCGTGCTTGTCCCAGCGGGCGATCTCGCAGCCGTCGATCCGCGAGAAGTGCGCATCGACCGTCTCTCCGCGGTAGAGGCCCTTGACCTCGGCCACCGCTGGGCCGCCGTAGATCTCGGTGCACACGGCGCTCTCGGGCGTGGGCGCAAACGGGTCGTCCAACAGGGCGAGTTGCTCGCACGCCTTCAGAGGGGATGGGTGCGTCCCGCCCGATCGTTCGCAGTAGAGCTTCCAGTGACGAACGCTGCCGCTCTTGCCCCTGGGCCAGGCCGTGATGTCGAGCACCGTCTGCGTCCCGGGGGTCTTCCCACCCTCGTAACCGGCGCAGCCGACCAAGGACAACAACACCACCACTAGACTCGCCGCGTGTCTCTTCAAGGTAAGCGCATTGTGCTCACGGGCGGCGCCGGGTTCATCGGAACCACGCTCAGCAGGCGCCTGATCGACGACAACGAGATCGTCGTCCTCGACAACCTCCACCGGGATGCGCTTGCAGGAACCGAGCTCGCCGGGCATGCGAATCTGACCTTCGTCCAGGGCGACGTGCTCGATGGGGCGCTCGTCGAGGAGACGCTCCGAGGCGCCACCCACATCGTCCACCTGGCCGCGATCGCCGGCGTCGACACCGTCCTGGAGAGCCCGGTCCGCACGATGCGGGTCAATCTGATCGGCACCTACAACGTGCTGGAGGCGGCCCACGCCACGATCGACACCGTCGAGCGCCTGGTGGACTTCTCGACGAGCGAGGTCTTCGGCCGCCATGCGTACAAGGTCGAGGAGATCCACGAGACAGCCCAGGGCTCGGTCGGCGAGGCGCGCTGGACGTACGCCGTCTCGAAGCTCGCGGGCGAGCACCTCGCGCACTCGTACTACGACGAGTTCGGGCTCCCCACCTGCTCGCTGCGGCCCTTCAACGTCTACGGGCCGGGGCAGATCGGCGGCGGGGCGATCCGCGCGTTCATCGAGACCGCGCTCGGCGGAGAGGACCTGATCATCCACGGTGACGGCTCTCAGATTCGCGCCTGGTGCTACGTGGACGACCTCGTCGACGCCTTGCTTCTAGTGCTCGAGCGCCCGGAGGCGGTGGGGGAGGTCTTCAACATCGGGAATTCGCGGTCTGTCGTCACCGTCTTCGACCTCGCTAGTCGGATCCGCCGGTTGATGAACGCCGACATCGACATCAGGTTCCGGCCCCTTCACTACACCGACGTCGAGATGCGGATCCCGAACGTCGACAAGGCGCGCGCGCTGCTCGGTTGGGAGCCGCGCGTCGACCTCGACGAGGGGCTCCTACGCACGATCGCCTGGTACAGGGAACGACAGCCGGCGCCCGCGTGATTCGGCTCGCCTGGCCGGATCTCGGCGAGGAGGAGCTCGCGGAAGTCGCCGAGGTGCTGCGCAGCGGGCAGCTCACCATGGGGCCGAAGGTGTCGGAGTTCGAGGCGGGACTCGCCGAGGCCTGCGAGGTCGAGCATGCCGTCGCCGTGTCCTCCGGCACCGCGGCGCTCCATCTCGCGGTGATCGCGTTGGGGATCGGGCCAGGCGACGAAGTGATCGTTCCCGCGTACACGTTCCCGGCCACGGCGAACGTCGTGGCGCTGGCCGGCGCTCGCCCGGTGCTCGTCGACGTCGATCCGAAGACGATGAACCTGAGCCCTGAGGCGGTCGCCGACGCCGTCACCCAACGCACCCGCGCGGTCCTCGTCGTGCACCTCTTTGGCCGACCCGCGCCCTGGGACGCGCTCGAGGCGGCCGTGCCCGAAGGAGTCGAGCTGCTGGAGGACGCGGCAGGCGCTCTCGGAGCGCGGCGGGCCGGCAGGGCGTGTGGCGGGCTCGGAAGGCTCGGCTGCCTGTCGTTCCACCCGCGGAAGATCGTCGTGACCGGAGAGGGGGGAGCGGTCACGACGAACGACGGCGAGGTCGCGGACGGAATTCGCCGGCTCCGCCACCACGGCATCGAGCCGCGCGGCGACTTCGACATCCGGGCCGCGGGCCTCAACTACCGGCTCTCGGACATCCTCTGCGCCGTCGGTATCCCCCAGCTGCGCCGCCTCGAGCAGCTGTTGCAGGAACGTGAACGGCTGGCCGCGGCATACGCGGAGCGGCTCGAGGGCCGGGTCGAGCTACCGACGGCCGACGAAGGGGATCGCCACGGCCTACAGGCATACGTCGTCCGCGTCGACCGCCGTGACGAGGCGCTGGCGGCTCTTCGCGAGGCGGGCATCCAGGCGCAGATCGGTACCTATGCGCTCCACCACCTCGGGGCCTACCGCCGCCAGGGGCCCTTCCCGGGCGCCGACGAGTGCTACGAACGCGCCCTCGCGCTGCCCTTCCACAACCGGCTGACGGAGTCCGAAATCGACCGCGTAAGCGAGGTCTTGACAGGCTTGTAAGTGAGTAGTAACTTACAAGCGGATGGCAGTTAGAGCCTCAGCACGAAGGCAGTCCGCCGAGGAGCGCCGCGAGAGCATCCTCGATGCCGCGCTCATCGAGTTCGCGGCCAAAGGGCTCCACGGCACCTCCACCGAGGACATCGCCAAGCGCGCCGGGATCTCACAGCCGTACGTCTTCCGGCTCTTCGGCACGAAGAAGAAGCTGTTCGCCGAAGCCTGCCGCCGCTGCATGCTCGAGGTTCGGGACGCGATGGCGGCCGCCGCCGCCGGCAAAGCAGGGGAGGACGCCCTCGACGCGATGGGCGCTGCCTACATCGAGCTCCTCGAGGCGGATCCCCGCCGGCTGATGCTGCAGATGCACATGTACGCGGCGTCGGACGAGCCCGAGATCCGCGAGGTCGCCCGTGACGGCTACGGCGAGCTCGTGCGCTTCGTCGAGCAGGTGAGCGGCGAGTCCGGAGCGCGGCTCTCTCGGTTCTTCGCCCGCGGCATGCTCATCAACGTCATCGCGGCGATGCAGGTCCGTGACGCCGGCATCGACTGGGCCGACCGCCTCATCCAGGGGTGCAAGCAGGAGGACTGACGCCCTCTCTTTTTTGGGTTCTAAGGAAGTGATGAGTCACTACCAAGACAGGAGGAAGGAGATGCAAGCCCCAAGGACGCTCTGGACATTCGTGATCACGTCTCTGGCGCTCTTCATGGTCGTGCTCGACAACCTCGTCGTCTCGACCGCCCTGCCGGTGATCCGAGTCGATCTCGGCGCGTCGCTGGAGGAGTTGGAGTGGACGGTCAACGCGTATACGCTGACCTTCGCAGTCCTGCTGCTCACCGGCGCGGCGCTCGGCGATCGCTTCGGCCGCCGCAGGATGTTCGTCATCGGGCTCGGCCTCTTCACCGCGGCCTCGGCTGCCGCGGCGCTCGCGCCGAGCATGAACGCGCTGATCGCCGCCCGCGCAATCCAGGGAATCGGCGGCGCGATCGTGACGCCGCTGACGCTGACGATCTTGAGCGACGCGTTCCCGAAGGAGAAGCGCGGCCTGGCCCTCGGAGCTTGGTCGGGCATCGCGGGCCTCGCCGTGGCCTCGGGCCCGCTCGTCGGCGGAGCCGTCGTCGACGGGATCTCGTGGCAGTGGATCTTCTGGCTGAACGTCCCGCTCGGTGTGGTGCTCGTTCCGCTGGCTATGGGCTTCCTTCGTGAGACGCACGGGCCGGCCAACAGGCTCGACCTCCCCGGCCTAGCGCTCGCGAGCGCCGGCCTCTTCGGCCTTGTCTGGGGGCTCGTGAACGGGAACGGCGACGGGTGGACGAGCCCGCAGATCGTCTCGGCGCTCTTGATCGGCGCGATTCTGACCGCGGCCTTCGTCGTCTGGGAGCTGCGCGCGCCCGCGCCGATGCTCCCGATGCGGTTCTTCCGCGACCGGGCGTTCGCGGCCGCCAACGGCGCCTCGCTCTTCATGTACTTCGGGATGTTCGGATCGATCTTCCTGCTGACGCAGTTCCTGCAGACCGTGCAGGGCCACTCGCCGCTCGGCGCCGGTCTCCGCGTCCTTCCGTGGACGGCGATGCCGATGATCGTCGCGCCGATCGCCGGCGCGCTCTCCGACCGGATCGGAGGAAGGCCGTTGATGGCGACCGGCCTCGGCCTCCAGGCGATCGGGCTCGCCTGGCTGGCGGCGGTCTCGACGCCGACCGTTCCCTACACGGAGCTCGTGATTCCGTTCATCCTGAGCGGCACGGGGATGGCGATGTTCTTCGCGCCGGTCGCCAACGTCGTCCTCTCGGCGGTGCGCCCCGAGGAAGAGGGACAGGCCTCGGGCGCCAACAACGCGATCCGCGAGGTCGGCGGTGTGTTCGGCGTCGCCGTGCTCGCCTCGGTGTTCGCCCACTACGGCGGGTACGGGACGCCACAGACCTTCGTCGACGGCCTGACGCCGGCGATCTGGGTCGGCGCGGCAGTCGTCGGCGCCGGATCGCTTCTGTCGTTGCTCATCCCGCGCCGCATTCGGCGTGAAGAGGAGCCGGCGGAAGTCGCGCTCGAAGCTGCGTAAACAAGAGACTACGGTGAACGCGGAGCGGGCTCTGCCCGCTCCGCCATCCCACGCCCATCGAAAAGGAATCACGGTCGCGATGATCGGCAGCCGCCGCGCTGGCCCCTCGAAAGGTCGCTCAAAGTCGAAAGACTTTGAGCGAAAGAGTTAGCGGCCGGCTCCGAGCGGGATGACCAGGGCGTAGCCCTCGGAGAGGAAGGGGACGCGGTCGACGAGGGAGGCGATGTCGTCCGTCGTGAAGGTCCCCTCCTCGGTCACGACCTCGGTGATGAGCTCCGGCGACACCAGCTCGAAGAGCGAGCGCTCGATGTCGGCGAGCTCCGGCGCCTGGCTGCTCGGCACCGGGGCCAGCTTGATCACCTCGGCGGCGACCACCGTCGGCACATTGGCCTTTGCCGCCGCCTTAGCGAGCTCGACTGTGCCGACCTTGTTGCAGATCGTCCCGTCCCGGAAGACCGTGTCCGCTCCGATCAGCAGGACCGTCGCCTCGCCCATCCTGTCCGGCGCCTCTGCGTCCTCCAACAGTTCGACATCGAGACCGCCCTCGCGCAACTCGTCCGCGAAGTCGCGGCCCTCGCCGACGGGCTCCGAGACCGTGCAGAAGACCTTCGCCGGGGCGTGGTGCTGAAAGGCTTCGCGGACGGTTCCCGAGGCGGAGTGGGTCATCACTGTCGCCCCGTTCAGGCGCTCGCGCAGCTGGATCGTGATCGAGGCCGCGGCGCGCTGTCGCGCGTCGTCGAGAGCCTGCGCTTCCGCCTGGATCACCCGGCGGAGCTCGTCCACGTCGAGGTGGGCTTCGTGTCCGGCCGCGACCAGCACCCGGCCGACGGCGCCCGCGACGGCGCCGACACCGGGACGGCAGCCGGCGAGCTCGCGCCCTGCGTCGCGCAATTTCTCGAGCAGGTCCTCGCAACTCGAGACGGGCTGTTCGCTCAGCTCCGCCAGCGTCTCGACCGCGCGGCGGGCCATCCAGCTGGCTCCGTGGGACCGGTCGTCACGGAGTTCCTGGACTCGTTGGGCGAGAACGGCGTCCACGAGTGCCCCAATTGTAGGCTCGATGCATGCGGCCCGAAATCTCGGTCGTTGTGACCTTGTACAACGAAGACCGGAGCGCCGCCGAGGTCGTCCGTCGAGCGGTGTCGACTCTGGACGGCCTCGGCCGGCCGTGGGAGCTGATTCTCGTGGACGACGGCTCGACCGACGGCACCTGGGCGGCCGTCGAAGACGCCAATGCGGCAGATGGGGAACACGTCCGCGGTATTCGGCTGAAACGGAACTTCGGCCAGCACCCAGCCATGCACGCAGGCCTCGTGCGGGCTGAGGGCGACATCGTCGTGACCATGGACGGCGACCTCCAGAACTCCCCGGAGGACATCCCCAAGCTGGTCGCGGCCGTAGAGAACGGAAGCGACGTCGCGAGCGG
>DASSCT010000174.1:0-18953 GCA_035697545.1 Gaiellaceae bacterium
CGGCCTTGTGGGTCCGGGCGCCGCATCCAACCATGGTGCTCGATGCGAAGAAGAAGGAGCGAATGAAGATCCGAGCGGGCTATCTCGCCGCAGTGCTGGTCACGGCGCTCGCCGTTGTGCCGACCGCCTCTGCGCACGCCACCCTGCTCTCGTCCACGCCCGCGAACGACGCGGTGGTCGACAGAGCGCCGGGAACGATCGTCCTGCGCTTCAGCGAACCCGTCGAGAGTGCCTTCGGGTCGATCCGGGTGTACAACTCGCAGGCGGAGCGGGTCGACAGCGGCCGCGTTTCGCGACCCGACGACAAGACGGTGCAGGGCCGGATCGGACGCCGCCTTGGCGACGGGACGTACACAGTGACCTGGAGGGTCGTCTCGACCGACTCGCATCCGGTCTCGGGCGCCTTCGTCTTCCACGTCGGCGCTCCCGGAGCGAACTCTGGCGGAGTAGCAGATCAGGTGCTCGGGGCTGGAACACCCCGAAGCGTCGACGTCTTCTTCGCCATCGTCCGCTTCTTCGACTTCGCTTTGGTCATTCTCATCGCCGGCGGCGCCGTTGCGCTTGCCTACCCGCTCCGGTCGGCCGCGCCAGAGCTCAGGCGGAGACTCCTCTTCGTCTTAGCCGTCTGGGCCGGGTTGTTGGTCCTGGTCGCCCTCGCCGGAATCGTGCTGGAGGGAGCGAAAGGCGGGGGCTTCGGGCTCGGAGACGCGCTTCACTGGGAGAGCGTGAGCGCCGTGCTCGAGACCCGCTTCGGCAAGGTCTGGCTGATACAAGCGCTCATAGCAGCAGCCGTGGCGTTGCTTGCGCTGGCCGCGACGAACGTATGGGTGCTCACCGCGGTGGCTCTGGCTCTCGTCCCGACGCCGTCGCTGTCCGGGCACGCGAATGTCCGAGGGGGGCTCACGCTGCTCGCCGACATCGGCCACGTGGCCGCGGCCGCCGTCTGGACCGGAGGGCTCGCGTTCGTCGTCATCGCACTCCTCGCCGCCGGCTCCGACCGCTGGCCGCTCGCTTCGCGGGCAGTGCCGCTGTTTTCCCGGCTCGCGGTCTTGTCCGTCGCCGTCCTGCTCCTCGCCGGCACGTTCAACGCATACGAGGAGGTCGGCAGCTGGCACGGGCTCTGGGACACGACCTATGGGCTCCTGCTGCTGGCCAAGATCGCGCTCGTCCTCCCGGTGCTCGCGCTCGGCGCGTACAACAACCGGGTCGCCGTTCCCCAGTTGCGAAACGCCGTCGCGTCGGTCGCCGAACGGCGTCGCTTCCTGCAGATGGCCGGCGCCGAGCTCGCAATCGTCGTGGCGATCGTCGGAGTCACCTCGGTGCTCGTGGCGCAACCGCCCGCCCGAGCGAGCATCGCACTTCTGCGCGGGCCGTACTCGACCACGGTTGCGCTGGGGCCGCTCGAGGCGAACGTCCTCGCGGATCCGGCGAAGACGGGGCTGAACATCATCGACGTCCACTTGACCGATCGCTCTGGGCGGCCGGCGGACGTGGCCGAGCTCGAGCTTTCGGCGTCGCTGCCGAGCGAGAAGCTCGGGCCGCTTCGGTTCCCCGCCCACCCGCTTGCGCCTGGTCATTACGCCGTTCACGGAGCGCAGCTCGCGCTCGCCGGCGACTGGCAGCTCCGCATCGAGGCGCGTCGCGGCGAGTTCGAGGCGCTGACCACGACTGTTTCCATCCCGATCAGAAAGGGCCCGTGATGCTCCGACGCACCCTCGTTCCGCTTCTCACCGCCTCGCTTATCCTCGCGCCGGCAGCGGCAGCCCACGTCACGATCAACCCCAACGCAGTCCAGGCCGACAGCTTCGCCCGCTTCGACCTTCGCGTTCCCAACGAACGGGAGAACGCCTCGACGACGAAAGTCGCCGTCAAGCTGCCGAAGGGGCTCGTCGAGGTCAGTTTCCAGCCAAAGCCGGGCTGGAAGCGTTCTGTCGCGACGGGGACGGTGACCTGGCAGGGCGGAAGGATCGCGCCCGGCGAGTTCGACGAGTTCGGCCTGAGCGCGAAAGCTCCCAACGAGCCCGGCGCGGGGCTGACATTCCCGACCGTGCAGACGTACTCGAACGGCGAGGTCGTGCACTGGATTGGCGCGCCGGACGCCGACGAGCCGGCGCCGCAGGTCACCCTCGAGGCGGCAGCGCCGACCACCACCAGTTCTGGGAGCGACAACGGACGCGCCAACCTCGCGCTCGGCGTCGGCATCGCCGGCCTTGCCGCCGGGCTCTTGGCCCTTGGACTGACCTACTTCAGACGGCCTTCACGGCCTTGATGATCGCGCCGTGCATCCCGTCGGCCACCTCGTGCGTGAACTCAACCGAGATGTCGGCGAAACCGGCTGCCTCGAGACCCGCGATGTACTCGCTCCGCGACAGCGCGCCCGCGATGCAGCCGACATAGCTCCCGCGCGCGGCGCGCTCGTCGACGCTTAGCCGATCCTCGGCAACGACGTCGCTGATTCCGAGCCGGCCGCCGGGCTTCACCACTCGCCCCATCTCGCCGAGGACGGAGGGCTTGTCCACGGACAGGTTGATCACGCAGTTCGAGATCACGACGTCGATCGAGTCCCCGGGAAGCGGGATCTGCTCGATCACGCCCTTCAGGAAGTGGACGTTCGTCACGCCCGCCTCCTGCGCGTTGCGTCGCGCCAGCGCGAGCATCTCGTCGGTCATGTCGAGGCCGTATGCGACGCCGGTCGGGCCCACCCGTTTGGCCGACAGGATCACGTCGATGCCGCCGCCGGAGCCGAGATCCAGCACCACCTCGCCCTCGCGAAGCTCAGCCACCGCGGTCGGGTTCCCGCAGCCGAGCGAAGCCAGCAAGGCCGTCTCGGGGAGCTCGCCGCGTTGCTGAACGTCGTAGAGGGCTTCGCCGAACGCATCCTCCGTCCCGTCGCAGGCGACATTGCCGCAGCAGCCCCCGTCCTCGTTGCAGCCGCAGCCGCCGGTCGAGGCGGCATCCGCTGCCTGCGCGTAGCGGTCCCGTACTTGCTCGCGAAGCGTTTCCATCACACGACCTCCGGAATTCGAACGAGTCCCTCGAGGCGAGAGACCGCCTCGGGATTGAGCGAGAAATACGCCCACTTGCCACGCTGCTCGCGCTCGAGCAACCCGGCGTCGGTGAGCTTCTTCAGATGGTGACTCACCGTCGCCTGCGTCAGGCCGAGGGCGGGGATGAACTCGCAGGCGCACACCGGCTCTTCGCTCCGAGCGAGCAGGCTCACGACCTTCACGCGGGCCGGATCGGCGAGGGCCTTGAACAGGGCCGCCGTGGCATCGGCCTGCTCGTCGTCGAGGCGTTCAACACCGAGCGGAAGACAGCAGTCGATCACGTCTAGCGATTTCATATCGACGTTTATCGTAACGATGTTCGTCGATATGTCAAGCCGACCTATCCTCGGAGGATGAACCGGTTCTCTCGCCGGCTCGCGCGAGTCACGCTCAGCGTCGCAGTCCTCGCACTCGTCACGGGCCTGATCTTCGCCTTGGACCCGTTGGCACCGGTCCTCAGCCTCGGCGTGCTCTACGTCTTCGCGGTGCTTCTGGTTGCGATCGTCGGCGGGCTCCCCTATGCGATCCCCGTGGCGGTCGCCAGCATGCTCGCGTTCAACTTCTTCTTCCTGCCGCCGCGCCACAGTTTCGAGCTCACGGAGTCGGAGAACTGGGTGGTTCTCGCCGTCTACCTCGTTACCGCAATCGTCGTGAGCGAGCTTGCGGCGCGATCCCGGCGACGCGCCGCAGAGGCCGAGCAGCGGGCGCGGGAAGCGGCTCTGCTCGCAGAGGTCTCGGCCGCACTCCTCGAAAGCGAGCACGTCCAGGACGAGCTGCGTGGAATCGGCATGCGCGTGGCACGCGTGCTCGGAGCCTCACGCGGATCGATCGAGCTCGGCTCACTGCGGCAGCCGGATCCCCGGGAATCGGTGTACGAGCTTCGCGCGGCCGACCGCTACGTCGGCCGCCTCTTCCTCCCGAAGGACGCCGTTCCTGATCCGGAGGTCAGTGGTCGAGTGCTCGGAGCGGTTGCGTCGCTGCTTGCCGTCGCCGTCGATCGAGAGCGGCTCGCGCGAAGGGCGCTCGAAACGGAAGCCCTCCGCCGAAGCGACGAGACGAAGACGACCATCCTGCGCGCAGTCAGCCACGATCTCCGTTCGCCGCTGACGGCGATCAGGGCGGCCACCGACGGGCTGACGACCACTTCCCTCGACCTGGGCACAGACGACCGGGCCGCCCTGCTCGCGACGATCGACGCCGAAGCGAAGCGCCTCGAACGTCTCGTGGGAAACCTCCTCGACCTCTCCCGCCTCGAGGTCGGCGCCGCAGCGCCGCGCCTGGAGCTCTGGACGATCGACGATCTCGTTGGTCGCGCCCTCGCCGATCTCGGCGCGGCGGCCGAACGTGTTTCCGTGTCAATCGCAGACGACCTGCCGCCGATCCGCGTCGACGGAACTCAGATCGACCGCGTCCTCGTGAATCTGCTCGAGAACGCCCTGAAGTTCTCGTCGCCCACGGATCCCGTTGCGCTCTCCGCGGTGCGCGCCGACGGCGATGTTGTCGTGCGGGTGCTCGACGCCGGTCCAGGAGTGCGGGAGGAAGATCGCGAGCGCGTCTTCGAGCCCTTCGAGCGCGGGGCCGACGCCGGAGCCCGAACCGGTGCCGGGCTGGGGCTCGCAATCGCGCGCGGCTTCACCCACGCGAACCAGGGACGGATCTGGGCCGAGCCGGGTGACTCAGGAGGCACATCGTTCGTCGTCGCTCTGCCCGCTGCTACGACAACGGGCACGAGGTCGCCCGCGTGAGCGGGCCGCGCATCCTCGTCGTCGACGACGAACCGCAGATCGTCCGCGCGCTGGAGACGACGCTTCGCGGCGCCGGCTACGACGTCGAAACCGCCGAGACCGGCCAGGCGGCGTTGGCTCGGGCCGCAGCGCGCGTTCCCGATGCCGTCATCCTCGACCTCGTGCTCCCGGACAAGAGCGGCCTCGAGGTCAGCCGGGAGCTGCGCAGCTGGACACAGGTTCCGATTCTCGTCCTCTCAGCCGTCGGCGAGGAGCGGGAGAAGGTCGCCGCACTCGACGCCGGTGCCGACGACTACGTGACGAAGCCATTCGGGATCGACGAGCTGCTGGCGCGATTGCGGGCCGCGCTTCGCCGGACCGGGCAGCCAGGCGAGCCGGTGCTCTCGATCGGCGAGCTTCGGCTCGATCTCGAGAACCGGGCCTTGCATCGCGACGGGACGCGAATCCAGCTGACACCGCACGAGTTCGCGCTCCTCCGTCTCTTCGCCTTGAACGAAGGCAAGCTGCTCACGCACCGGATGATCCTGCGCGAGGTTTGGGGGCCCGCTTACCAGACCGAGTCCCATTACCTCCACGTGTACGTCTCTCAGCTCCGGCGCAAGATCGAGCGCGACCCGACCAGGCCGCGCTACCTCCTCACCGAGCCCGGAGCCGGCTACCGGCTGGTCGATCCAGGCCCACAGGCGTCTTGAGCATTCGCTGAGCCTCGCGGCCTCGATCCTGAGGCCGTGCTGAACCTCCCGGCTCTAGCGTCGGAGGGTGACCACGTTCCCGCTGAGAGAGTTTCGCCGGGCGCGCTCGCGAAAGCGGCTCGCGCGTTCGGTGCGCAAGCTTGCGCGCGCCGAGTACGAGCACCGGCTCGGGGCGGGCGGAGTCGACAACGCGGCTCTGGAAGCGCGTACCGGCCTCTACGAAGCCCTCGCGGCGCAGCTCGAATCGCTCGACCGGCCGGCGACGGACCGCGGAACCGAGCGGCTCAGCCGTCTCGTCTCCGAGCGCCTCCCGTTCATCGACTACGGGCCGTATTCGCGCGCCCGCGACGCCGAGCTCGAGTCGATCCTGGCCGAGCTCGCAGGCGAGGAAGAGCAGGAGTGAGCATCCAGGCGAGCCCTGCCGCGGTCAAGCGGGCGCTCATCGGCCCGCCACGGGCAAGCGGAGAGATGCACAAGACGCTTCTCTCCAAGAAGCTCGCGCTGCCGATCTTCGCGTCCGACCCGCTTTCGTCGGTCGCTTATGCAACCGAGGCGGCGCTCGTCGTCCTCGTCGCAGCATCCGTCTCCGCGGCGCACCTCGTGCTCCCGATCTCTGTGGCGATCGCTGTGGTGCTCGCGATCGTGGTGCTGTCTTACACGCAGACGGTTCGCGCGTACGAGACCAGCGGCGGAGCCTACGTCGTGGCGAAGGAGAACCTGGGCCAACTGCCGAGCCTCGTCGCGGCGGCGGCGCTGCTCGTCGACTACGTCCTGACCGTCGCCGTCTCCGTCGCCGCCGGTGTCCTCGCGCTGAGCTCGGCGGCGCCCTCCTTCGAGAGCCACAAAGTCACCTTGTCGCTCGCGTTCATCGCCCTGATCACGCTCGTGAACCTGCGCGGCGTCCGCGAATCGGGCGCCCTGTTCGCGCTTCCGACCTACGCCTTCGTCGCCGCCATGTACGTGATGGTTGCGACCGGAATCGGCCGCTGCGCGGACGGCGTCTGCCCGCAGACCCACGTTGTCGATCCCGTCACCGTTGGGGCCGGGACCGTCGGCGTGCTCGTCCTTCTTCGCGCGTTCGCCTCCGGCGCTGCGGCGCTCACCGGCGTCGAGGCGATTTCCAACGGAGTGAGCGCCTTCCGCCCGCCCGAAGGGAGGAACGCCGCGCGAACGCTGTTGGTGATGGGTGCGATTGCGATCACGCTCTTCGTCGGCGTCTCCTACCTCGCGGTCGTGATGCACGCCCGGCCGAGTGAAAGCACCTCACTCATCTCGGAGATCGCCCGCGCGACGTTTCCGGCGGGCTCGGCGGTTTCGCCGCTGTACTACGCCGTTCAGGCGCTGACGTTCGGGATCCTGATACTCGCGGCCAACACGTCGTACCAGGGCTTCCCGCGGCTCGCGGCCGTGCTCGCACGCGACGGGTTCTTCCCGCGGCAGTTCGTGAACCTGGGCGACCGGCTCGTCTACTCGAACGGTGTCATCGTGCTGGCCGCGATCGCCTCGTTGCTGATCTGGATCTTCCACGCCGACGTCATCTCGCTCATCCATCTCTACGTGGTCGGCGTCTTCACGGCCTTCACGCTCTCGCAGGCGGGAATGGTCCGGTACTGGTTCCGGCGTCAGGAGCCGGGCTGGCGTCGGCACGCCGTGATCAACGCCACGGGCGCGTCCGCCACGGGCGTCGTCACCCTGCTCGTGATCGAGGCGAAGTTCGGCGCCGGCGCCTGGATGGTGGTCATCGCCGTTCCGCTGTTGATCTCCTTCTTCCTCCTCGTGCACCGTCACTACGGGATCGTCGGTCGCAGGCTGCGAGCGGGAGCCGCGGCAGTACGGGCGGTGACCGAACCGACGAATGAGGTCGTCGTGTACGTCGAAAAGCTCGATCCTGCGACGAGACAGGCGGCGTGGTACGCCCGCGAAATCGCGGGACGCGACTTCCACCCGCTGTGGGTCAGAGACGGCGGACACCAGCCGGATCCGCGCGGCCGCTGGTGGGACTTCAGCGGGGGCGGAACGGCGATCGAAGCTCTTGACGTGCACGAGTCGCCGGTCGATGCGATCCTCGACTACGTGTGGGCGCTTCCACGCGGCGACTCGAGCTTCGTCACGGTGGTCGTTCCCGAGCGCTTTCGGCGGCCGTCGTTGCTCGCCGCCGTCGCACACCGAAGGACCTTCAGGCTAAAGCTTCGGCTCCTTTCGGAGCCTGGGATCGTCGTCACGAACATCCCAGTTGTCGACGGTCCTCGGGTCGACCCTGGCCGCGTTGTGGGCCGAGTGCTCGTCTCCGGCGTTCAGGCCGCCTCGTTACGGGCCGTCAACTACGCGCGCTCGCTCGGCCTTCCAGACAGCCGCGCGGTCTTCTTCGCCTTCGACGAGGATGAGGCCAAGACGATGGAGCGTGACTGGAATCGTGCGGACCTCGACTTCCCTCTCGACATCGTCGAAGCGCCGTATCGCGACCTCGGCGATCCGCTGCTCTTCTACCTCAGGGAGTTGACCAAGGACCCGGAGCTCGCGGTCTCGGTGGTCATGCCGGAGCTCGTCGTGTCCGGCTGGCGCAGGCTGCTCCACAACCAGCGCGCGCTCTATCTCAAGCGGCTGCTGATCTTCGAGCCTCGGATCTTCCTGTCGAGCGTTCCCTACCACCTGCCGTGAGCATGGTGCTACTCGCCTACGACGGGTCGGCCGTCGCGAAACGCGCGCTGCAGCATGCTGCGACCCTCGTCGAGCAGGGCCGCGAGCTCGCCGTCATCAATGTGATTCCTGCCCAGTCGGTCAGCTCACGGCTGGAAACGGTCACCGAGGAGGAGCGCGGCCGGCAGGCGCGCATTCTGCGCGAGGCGAATGGTCTTCTCGCTCGTCGCGGGATCGAGGCTCAGCTGATCGAGGCAGTTGGCGATCCGGCGACGGAGATCCTCGCGGAGGCTGAGAAGCGGAACGCTGAGACGATCGTCGTCGGCCGGAGCGAGGGACGCCATCTGGCGCGCGGCCAGCTCGACTCCAGGCTCGTGCGAAGCGCCCGGGCTGACGTTCTGGTCGTCCCATGAAGAGCGAGCGCCGCGCCGGAGCGCGGCGCTCGCTGGATTGAGCTACGGAACGATCCGCCAGACTGCGCCGTTGCCCGCAGAGGCGCCGTTGACGGCGACGTAGAGCGCTCCGTCACCGCCGACGACCAGGCCCGTGGCGCGCGGCAATCCGCCGGCCACGAGCGTCGAGGACGCGCCGCCACCGGGCGGCACCTTCCTGATGGCTCCTGGGCCCGCGAACGGGAACGGGACGCCGGGGATCGCCTCCGCGTGCTGGAGCGTGTAGAGCGACCCGTCGGAGCCGAACGCGAGGTCCGTCAGTTGGGTCAAGCCCGTTGCGTACGGCGTCGGCGCCTGACCGGGGACGACCCGGTACACGCTCGCCGTTCCTGTGGTGAACGGGAAGCCCGTGAGCGTCGAGACGTAATAGGCGCCGTCGGGCCCGACGACTACGTCGGTCGGCACGCCGTCCCGCAAGCCGAACGGTCCCGGGATCTTCGGGAACGTCGCCACAGTCGAAACCGATCCGTTCGCCGCCACGTCGAGAAGCGAGTTTCCGCCGGCATCGGTGACGAGGCGGTGGCCCGGCAGCGCGAGCAAGCCATAGGGATTGCTGTCGATTTGTGCGCCGTCGGGGTTGACGGTCGATTCGTATCCCGCAATGTCCACGAGCCTCTTCGCGTGGCCCGAGGCCGAAACGTGCATCAGGTAACCGAAACCGAGCCCGTCGAGGAGGGCGCCCGTGGGGTTGCCTCGGTCGCAAGAGCATCCGATGGTGACGTAGAGGCCGCCCCGACCCTGGAACGAGATGTGCTGCGGCCCCGCCGCAGTGTCACCTGCGGGCTGTACGGCGAGAGACGGCAGTCCCGTCGCAATCCGCTCCTGAGTGCCCCGCCAACGGCGGGAGATTGACCCGGTGGCGCCGTAGCAACGCGTGCCGGGTCCATCCGGCAGTGGGACACAGACGCCTCCGCCGCCCTTCCCTGCCTCGGCAACGTACAGAGCTCCTTCGGGGCCGAAGGCAAGCCCTCGAGGGTTGTCGAGCCCGGTCATTACCGGCTCGGGCGCCGCCGCTTGTGCGGCGGCGGGTATCGCGAGCGCCGCAGCGGCGAACGCGAGACAGATGAATCTCCGCATGTCGTCTCCCTGTTCGCTTGCCCGGGGACTGTCCCCGGACAGCCCACGATCCTAGGTCAAGCTGCGTAAACCTTCAAGAAACCCGCGAGCGCGCTCTGACGTGCGCTACGCAGCTTCGACCGCGGGCTCTTCCTCGACCCCGCCGTGCGCGGTGGCAGGCGTCGCGCGGATGAGCGCCGCGGCGATCACCGCCGCTGCCCCCGCGAACAGCGCTCCGACGAGGAACGCGGCGTGGTAGCCCGAGGTGAGCGCGGCGAGGTGGTCGTCACCCGAGGCGGCCGAGCCGTCGGTCCGGGAGGCCGCGATGCTGGCGAGGACGGCAAGGCCGAGTGCACCGCCCATCATGAACGAGGTGTTGACGAGCCCGGAGGCAAGCCCTGATTCGCTGGTCTTGACATCGCTCATGGCGGCGAGCAGCACCGGGTTCATCGCCATGCCGACGCCGAGCCCGAGCACGAGCATGCTCGGGAGCACGTCGACGACGAAGCTCCCGTCGACCGGCGCCCGCGCGAAGAGCGCGAGACCGATCGCGACCAGCAGCATTCCAGTCGCAATGGGCGCCCTGATGCCGTAGCGCATTACGAGCTTGGCTGAAAGCCCGAGCGAGAACGAGGCCATGATCAGAGTGGCCGGCAGGAACGCGAGCCCGACTTCGAGTGAGCTGTACCCGAGGACGAGCTGCAGGTAGAGCGCAGAGAGGAAGAACCACGCGAACATCGCCGCCGACCACAGGACGCCGACCACGTTGGCGGTCGCGACGTTGCGGAGGCGGAAGAGGCGAAGCGGCATGAGCGGCTCGCGCACGCGCGCCTCGATCGCCAGGAAGAGCGCCATGAGCGCGGCGGCGACGGCAAGCAGCCCGAGCGTACGGCCGGACGTCCATCCCACCTCGTTCCCGTTGACGATCGCGTAGACGGCGATCATGAGCGAAGCGGTGACCGTGACCGCGCCGCCGACGTCGAGCCGCGCGGCGGTCGCCAGGCCCCGTCCCGCGGGCAGCAGGACAAGGCTGAGCGCGAAGACGGCAACGCCGACCGGCAGGTTGACGAGAAAGACCCAGTGCCAGTTGAGCACGTCGGTCAGGACGCCCCCGAGCAGGACGCCCACGCTTCCCCCACCGGCGGCGACGAAGCCGATGACGCCCATCGCCTTCGCCCGCTCGGCCGGCTCCGTGAAGAGCGTCATGATCAGCGACAGCGCGACGGCGGCGACGATCGCCCCGCCGATCCCCTGAACTGCGCGCGCGCCGACCAAAAACCACTGCGACGTCGCGATGCCGCAGGCAAGGGAGGCGGCGGTGAACAGCGTGATGCCGATGAGGAACAGCCGGCGGTGGCCGAAGAGGTCGCCCAGTCGCCCGCCGAGCAGGAGAAAGCCGCCGAAGGTCAGCACGTAGGCGTTCACGACCCAGGCCAGAGACGCCTCGGAGAATCCCAGGTCGGTCCTGATCGACGGGAGGGCAACGTTCACGATCGTCGTGTCGAGGACGATCATCAGGTCGCCGAGGCAGAGGACATACAGCGCAAGCCAGCGCCGCCGGCAGTCAATGATCATCGGTTGTGTCCTTTCGCAGTCCGTATCGGTCTGAGGGTTTAGACGGACACCCGGCGGAGAATTCATCGGTCGCGCGCCGATGAATTTCCGGCCGCTAGACGGTCTGTCTTCCGATGGGCGCCTCAGCGCCGAACCTGGTCGCCTTCGCGATCCGCGGCCCGATCACCCGTGCAGATCTGCCCGGGCTGCGCAAGCGTTTTCACGCGGCGTTGAGCCAATGCGGCGCGGGAGTCGCGCTTTGCGACGTGCACGGCGTCGAGCCCGACGCGGTGACGGTGGATGCCCTCTGCCGGCTCCAGCTCGCAGCCCGGCGTCATCGCTGCGAGGTTCGTCTGCGCCATGCCTCGGACGAGCTGCTCGAGCTCGTCGCCTTCATGGGGCTGACCCAGGTTCTGCCGGACTAGATCTGGAGCGGGAGCCCGAAGAGCGGGAAGAGCGTCTCCGTGTCGAGGAAGAACGTGAGCTCGACGATGTGGCCGTCCTCGACCTCGAGCACCTGGAGCGCCCACGGCTCGTGTCCTCCGTCCGGGCTCGGCTTGTATTGACCGAACGCCGGCGAGCCGTTCGCCGCCTCCACGGGGATCACGCGCGAGTCACGGCAGCCGATCCCCGGGCCGAGCCACCACGCGAAGATGTCGTCTCGCCCCTGGAGCCACATGTCGTACGGAGGCATCGACTGCTTCGCGTCCTCTTTGATCAACGAGGTGAGCGCGTCGATGTCGTAGGCCTCGAAGGCTGCCACGTAACGGGCGAGGAGCTCGGAGTCGGCCTCGTCCACCGACGGGGACGTTTCCGAGGCGCTGACCTCGTTGGCCTCGAGCGTTGCACGCGCACGCTGCAGTGCGCTGTTCACTGACGCGACGCTCGTCTCGAGGAGCTCCGCCACCTCGCTCGCCTTCCAGCGGAGGACCTCGCAGAGGATCAGCACCGCCCGCTGCCGAGGCGGGAGATGCTGGAGCGCGGCCACGAACGCGAGCCGGATCGTCTCTCGCGAGACGGCGACATCCGCCGGGTCGCCTTCCGCGACGAGGCTGTCGGGGAGCGGCTGGATCCACGTGGTCTCGGGCAACGTGTGCAGGTTGGACTCGATCGGCTCCTGAGCGGGGCCGAGATCCATCGGCCGAGCGCGGCGCTCTCGCCCGGCGAGCATGTCGAGGCAGACGTTCGTCGCGATTCGGTAGAGCCAGGAGCGAAGCGACGCGCGGCCTTCGAAGCGATCCATGCTCCGCCAGGCGCGCAGCATCGTCTCCTGCACGGCGTCCTCGGCCTCGAAGGGTGAGGCCAGCATCCGGTAGCAGTACGCCGTCAGCTCGGCGCGGTACTGCTCCAGCTGCGACTCGGTGGTGGTCGCTGCTTCGGGTCTCGACATTCGCGTCGCCGGGCATCGTAGGCGTTCCGGCAGCCCTGACCTTCGGATTGCGTGGCACTCTGGTCTGCTTGTGATCCCCGAAACGAGATACGCGAAGAAAGGTGACGCCCACATCGCGTACCAGGTCGTCGGCGAGGGGCACCCTCTCGACCTCGTGCTCGTCTCGACCTGGTTCAGTCATGTCGAGGCCCGGTGGGAGATACCTGGGTACGTCCGTTACCTTCGCCGCCTCTCCTCGTTCACCCGGCTGATCTCGTTCGACAAATACGGGATGGGCCTCTCCGATCCGATCCCGTCGAAGGAGCTACCGCCGCTCGAGGACTGGATGGACGACGTGTCCGCGGTGATGGACGAGATGGGCCTCGAACGGGCCGCGATCATGGGCGTCGCCGAGGCCTCGCCGATGGCGGAGCTCTTCGCGGCGACGTATCCGGAGCGGACGATCGCACTCGCTCTGGTCAACCCGACTGCACGCATCTCGGCGGCGCCGGGATACGAGATCGGCGCACCGCCGGACGTGCAGGAGCGCCTGGTCTCGATGGCCGAGCAGACGTGGGGCCGCGACGACCTGATTGCCGCGATCAATCCGACCCTGGTCGGCGATCCCGCGGTGTTGGAGGTATGGGGGCGTTTCTTGCGCCTCTCAGCAAGCCCGGCAACGGCTGCGGCGGTCATGCGCATGCTCTTCGAGCTCGACGTTCGGGACGTCCTGCCGACGATCAAGGTGCCGACGCTCGTTGTTCACCGGGCGGACAACCCGATCATCACCATTGACCAGGGGCGGTATGTCGCGGACCACATCGAGGGTGCGAGTTTTATCGCTGTACCCGGCGCCGACTACGGGCTCGCGGTCGGCGACATCGATGTCGTGATCGACGAAGTGGAGGAGTTCCTCACCGGCGCCCGACCGACGCATACCACCGACAGAGTCCTCGCCACGGTGCTGTTCACCGACATCGTCGACTCGACCCCACGGGCGGTCGAGTTGGGTGACGCCCGCTGGCGCGAACTGCTGGAAAGGCATGACGAGCTCGCACGGAAAGAGGTCGCGCGTTTCGGCGGAGTGATCACCGACTTCACGGGCGACGGTCTGCTCGCAAGCTTCGACGGTCCGGCACGGGCCGTTCGCTGCGCGTTCGCCCTTCGCGATCGCCTGCGGACGCTCGGCCTGGAGATCCGTGCAGGGCTTCACACCGGCGAGGTCGAGCGACGCAGTGAAGGGCTGGCCGGCATCGGCGTCCACATCGCCGCGCGGGTGCTGGCGCTGGCCGGTGCGGGCGAAGTGCTCGTGTCGCGGACAGTGAGGGACCTCGTCACGGGCTCGGGGCTCACGTTCGTCGATCGTGGAACTCACGCCCTGAAGGGCGTCCCAGACCAGTGGGAGATCCTCGAAGCGATCGAGTGACGGCGCGCCCCGCTTGATGCCTAAGCGCTGAGGCTCAACCTCAGCTCGATCTGTCCGATTTCGCCGAGGCCAAACGGTGCTGAATCTCGGCGAGCCGTACGAACCCTCCGAAAGGGGTCTGGCCCCTTTAGGAGAGTTGAGAGTTGCCGTCGCCCGCTTCTGAAGGGTGTTCCCGACTCTCAGCCGGCGACCGGCTGCTCTGTCACCTGCGCGATGTAGCCACGGACGTCCGCGGCCGGCTCGCTGTACGCATCGCCGAGCGCTGACTCGACTCGCTGCATGTAGTCCTTCGCCCAGTCCGGGAGCTCGGTGTCCATGACGGCGAGAAACTCCAGTGTGCTCGCGAGACGAATGTCGGCGATCGTCGGGCCGTCCCCGCCGCCGATGAAGCCTTTGTCGACCCCATAGAACTTCCGGTACGTGTCGAGAATGCGCGGGAGCGCCTCTTCCGCGGTCTTGCGCGCCGCTTCCTTGTCCTCCTCCGAGGCTTCGGACGTGGAGACCTCACCCGGATAGCCGGGGAACCCCAAGCGCGGGTAGGTCGCGCGCGTCAGTAGCGGATAGAGGATGCTCATCGTGTAGAAGTTCGCGGCGTCGACCATTGCCCGGCGGCTGATATCGGTCGGGTAGAGGTCGTCACGGCCCTCGCGGCTCGCGAGGTACATCATCACCGCGCAGCTCTCGCCCAGGACGCCCTTGGGCAGCTCCCCGGTCTCGACTGTCGGCGTGAGTCCCGCCGGGTACTTCGACAGATACTCGTCCTCCTGCGTCTTGCCCCAGACGTTCTCCTCCTCGACCGGGAGCCCGGCGGCGCGCACGAAGACGCGGACGGACATGTTGTTCACGCTGGGCGGCAGCATGTTCAGCTTCATTGCCATGACGGAACCCTCCCCTTTGTCGCTTAGACGCTCAGCCGGGAATCTTCTCCCACGAGGCGCGCACCGGCAACCATGGCCTTGAGCTTCCGGAACGCTCGCTCCCGCGGGAGATACTTCATGCCGCAATCCGGCGCGACGACGAGCCGCTCCCACGGGACGACCGTCAGCGCCTTCCGGATCCGGTCTGCCACGAGTTCCTGCGACTCGACCTCGCTGGAGCCCAGGTCAAGGACTCCGAGGATGATCGTCTTGTCGGCCACATCCCGGAGCACCTCGGGGTCGAGGTTCGGCTGTGCCGCCTCGAGCGAGAGATGCGTCGCAGAGCACTCGTTGAGCTCACGGAGGAACGGATACCCGCTCGGCCGGTCGTGGACGATGTGCGCGTAGCCGAAGCACGTGTGGAGGACCGTGTCGCCCTCGACCCCGTCGAGTGCGCGATTGATCGCCTCGATCGCATACTCCTGCGCCTCCTCGGGTCGGGCCTGGAGGTACGGCTCGTCGATCTGGACGACGTCGGCGCCGGCCGCCCTCAGATCCCGTAACTCCTCGTTGACTGCCTCCGCGTAGGCGAGCGCGAGACTCCGCTCGTCGCCGTAGTGGTCGTCCTGGGCCTGCTGGGTCATGGTGAACGGCCCGGGAACCGTGATCTTGATCCGGCGGTCGGTGATCGAGCGGAGAAACTCGACATCGCGGACTTCGACCGGCCCCCTGCGGCGGACGGGCCCGACGACTCTCGGGACGGGATTCTCGTTGCCGGTTCGGTCGAGGGCGACGCCGGGATGCTCGAGGTCGACGCCGTCGAGCGCGGTCGCGAAGCGGTTGGAGTAGCTCTCCCGTCGCATCTCGCCGTCCGTGATGAGGTCGACGCCCGCCCGGACCATGTCCTGAACGGCGAGCCGCGTCGCGTCGTCCTGAGCTTCTTCCAGAAACGGCTCGGGCACGCGCCAGAGCTCACGCGCACGCACGCGTGGGGGAAGCCGCTCGCCGAGCCGCTCGCGGTCGATCAGCCAGCCGGGCTGGGGGTAGCTCCCGACGACCGTCGTGACAAGAGCATCGGCACCCAGGACGGGCCGGAGTGTATGACTCGCGGGAGATCGGCGCTACGGTCTCCGCTCAACGCCAGCTGCATCCGTTCGCGCCTCGCGCCTAAGCAGTAGAGTCGCGTCAGTGATCTGGGTCATCGTGATCCTGGTCGTGCTGGCCATCGTGGCCATCGCCCTGGTCACGCTCTACAACCGGTTTGTTCGGTTGCGGAACCGCGTCGACAACGCGTGGGCCCAGATCGAGGTTCAGCTGAAGCGGCGGCACGACCTGATCCCCAATCTCGTCGAGACCGTCAAGGGCTACGCGTCCCACGAGCGCGAGACGTTCCAGAACGTCACGGAGGCGCGCGCCGCCGCACAGCGCGCGCAGACTCCGGCGGAGTCGGCGCAGGCGGAGGGGCTCCTCAGCCAGGCACTCGGACGCCTGTTCGCCGTGGCCGAGGCATACCCGGAGCTTCAAGCCGACGAGAACTTTCGCCAGCTGCAGACCGAGCTCGCCGAGACGGAGAACCGGATCGCCGTCTCGCGCCAGGTCTATAACGACACGGTGCTGACCTACAACAACTCGATCCAGACGGCCCCCGGCGTCTTTCTCGCGGGCCCGTTCGGCTTCACGAAGCGCGAGTTCTTCGACGTGGAGGACGAGGCGCAGCGCGAACCCCCGCAGGTCAGCTTCACGCCCGGCGCGCCCGCCGGCTGAGGAACATGCCGCGCAAGTTGGCGGTGGTCGCGGCCGGCCTCACCGCGGCGCTCGCGTTTTCCGGCACCGCCTATGGGCGCTCGTACGACCTCGTCCAAAGCGACGTCCGCGTCCAGGTCGGGAAGCCCGACGTCAAGGTCGAGGAAAACATCACGGTCGCGTTCTCGGGCGCGTACACGTTCGGTTTTCGCGACATTCCGCTCCGGGACGGCGAGACGATCGACGGGATCTCGGTCGCGGAGGGCGCTCGCGAGTACGGGCCCGGTGCCCCCACCGCGCTCGAGCCGGGCGGACCGCCGAACACCTTCGGAACCGAGCGCCTCGCGAACAAAGTGCGCATCGTCTGGCGGTTTCAGGCCGCTGACGAGTCGCGGACGTTCACGCTGCGCTACGGCATCCGCGGGCTCGCCGTCGCGTATGACGACGTGGTCGACGTCAACCTGAAGGTCTGGGGCGACGAGTGGGAGCAGCCGCTCGGCCGGCTTACCGCGACGATGACCGGCCCTGGGAATGTCGTGCGGGCCTGGGGACACCCGGTCTGGGTGCGCGGCGACGTCACGATCGACGGCGATCGGGCGCTGCTGCGCGCGCTCGACGTCGCGGCAGGACAGTTCGTAGAGCTTCGGGCCCTGTACCCACGCAACGTATTCGCGTCGACCGCGGGAATGCGCGTGGTTGAAGGCAATGGGCTCGGGAAGATCTCCGGCGAGGAGCAGGCCGACGCGGCCTCGTACCAGCGCGACCACGATCGGATCGAGTCTGCGCTGAAACATCCGTGGCGGCCGGGGCTGATCCTGCTGGCCCTCGCAACGATCCCGGCGTTCCTCCTGGCCGGCCTTGTCTTCTGGCACTTCGGGCGCGAGGTGCGCACCGGGTACGACCGTGAGTACGAGCAGGAGCCGCCGACGGAGACACAGCCGGCGCTCGTTCCGGTACTGCTCCGGCAGGGCGGCGGCGCGGGCTCCTTCGAGTTCACCGCGACGCTGTTCGACCTCATTCGACGCGGCTTCTACCGGTCAGCCCCGACGACGACGGAACGCTCGCTCTGGGGCGGCCTCCGGAGCGAGCTCGTTAACGACCTGGAGCTGAGCGCCGGCGACCAGAAACAGGAGCTCACGCCGTGGGAGCGCAGCGTCGCGGACGTCGTCGACTCGGTGATCGATGACGGCTCGGAGCGGCTCTCACGCTTCCGCGAGGAGATCGAGGACGAGCGTGAAGAGATGTCCGAGCGTTTCACGGCCTTCAGGGAGAGTGTGGACTCGGAGGTGGGCAACCGACGCTGGTTCGTCTCTCTTGGCTTGGTCCCCCTCGTGCTCGGCCTGCTCGCCTTCGCCGGGCTCGGACTGCTGCTCGCGTTTCTCGCCATCGACGGCTGGCGCTCGGTCTACCCGCGCTGGAGCGATGTCGTGCTCCTTGCCCTTGGCGTCTGCGCATTCCTCAACGCCGCGATGCTCGCGGGCGCCCTCACCCGGCGGAAGCTGTGGCGCCGACGTACGCGGGAGGCGGAGGTCGAGGCGGAGCGCTGGGACGCCTTCCGCCGCTACCTGAGCGACTTCCCGCGGCTCGACGAGGCGCCGCCGGCCTCGCTTGCGCTTTGGGAGCGCTTCCTCGTCTACGGGATCGCGTTCGGCATCGCCGACCGCGTGCTCCAGGCGGCGCACCTGCACATGCCGGAGGAGCTCGCGAAGGCCAGCTCGATCTACTGGATCTCGCCGAACGGCGACCTGGGCTCCGGCGCGAGCTCGATGTCGATCGGCGACCTCTCCTCAGGGTTCGGGTCGGCGCTCGCACCGCCGTCCTCGGGTTCGGGCGGCTTCGGAGGCGGCTTCTCCGGTGGCGGAGGTGGAGGCGGCGGAGGTGGTGGCGGCGGCTTCGGCTAAAAACGCTCGACCAGCGTCGACTTGTACTCGCTGCGCCGCAGGCTCCCCCAGGTGACTAGCTCCACGCGGGTTCTCACGACAAGCACCTCCCGCAGCCGCTCGCTGATCGCGCCCGCGAGCGCGCCGTCGTCCGTGACCCCTCGCGCCAGCTCGACGCTTACCGGAAGCGGCGGCTCCTGCTTCACGCCCAGCGCCTGCGGCTTCACGAGGATGTGGCCGCTGACGTCGGGCGCGAACGCGCTCACGACCTCCCGGATCGCCGACGGGAAGACATTCACGCCGCGGACGATGAGCATGTCGTCGGTGCGCCCGATGCAGCGCACGCGCGGAGCGGTCCGGCCGCATGGGCACGGGCTCGTTCGCACCTGCACGTGATCGCGCGTGCGAAACCGCAGGAGCGGCGCCGCGCGATGCTGCAGATGCGTCAAGACGAGCTCGCCCGAGGCGCCGTCCTCCATCGGCAGCGCGCCGCCC
>DASSCT010000175.1:0-2747 GCA_035697545.1 Gaiellaceae bacterium
CCGCCCACCGGCGGCTCGGCTATGTCTCCGCGGAGCCGTCCCTCTGGCCCGGGCTGACCGGCGCCGAGACGCTCGAGTTCCTCGCTCGCGTGCGAGGCGGTGCCGATACCGGCTATCGAGATCTCCTCGTCGAGCGCTTCCAGCTCGACGCGGCGAAGAAGATCCGAGCGCTCTCGCACGGGAACCGCCAGAAGGTGCAGCTGATCGCAGCCTTCGCGAGCCGCGCCGACCTGCTCATCCTCGACGAGCCGACGGGCGGCCTCGACCCGCTGATGGAGATGGCCTTCCGGGAGACGGTGAAAGAGGCGAAAGAAAACGGTCAGACGGTGTTCCTCTCCTCGCACATCCTCAGCGAGGTGGAAGCGGTCTGCGACCGGGTCGGCATCCTGCGCCAGGGGCGGCTCGTCGACCAGGGGAAGCTCTCCGAGCTTCGCCACCTGAGCGCACAGGCGGTAGAAGTCACGTTCGATGGCCATGTCCCTCAGCTCCCGCCCCTTCCCGGCGTAGAGGTCGCCGAGGCGGGCGCCAACGCCTTGCGCTTCCAGGTGACCGGCAGCGTCGGGCCGTTGATCAAGGCTCTGGCCGAGTACTCCGTTGTCTCCTTGGAGAGCCGTGCGCCCTCGCTCGAGGAGATTTTCCTGCACCACTACGAGAACGGGGCCGGCCCTGGGCAGCGCTAGCGCAGTCGCCCGACGCGCGTTCGCCGACTCGCGCGCCCGCACGATCGCGTTCGCCCTGCTCTTCTTCCTCAGCTCGGTCACGCAGGCAACCGCGTACCGCGAGGGCTATCCGACGCTCGCCGAACGGCGGGATTTCGCCCGCACCGTCGGTACGAACGATGCGGCGCGGATGCTCTACGGCACGCCGCACGACCTCCTCTCCGTCGGCGGCTACGTCAGCTGGCGCGTGGGCGGGACGATGGCGGTCTTCGCGGCTCTCTGGGGACTGCTCGGCGCAGTCCGCGCGATGCGCGCCGAAGAGGAGTCCGGGCGCGCCGAGCTCGTGCTTGCCGGCGTCATCGGCCGCGGCCAGGCGTATCTCGCCCAGCTCGCGGCGATCGGCGCCGGCGCGCTCGTGCTCTGGCTCGTGCTCTTCGTCGCCTTCCTCGCCGGCAAGCTCCCAGCGGGCGGGTCGGCCTATCTGGCGCTCGCGATCGTCTCGGTCATCCCGGTATTCGCAGGCGTCGGAGCTGTCACGAGCCAGCTTGCGCCGACCAAGCGCATGGCGACCGGGCTGGCGACTGGCGTGCTCGTCATCGCCTTCACGCTGCGGACGATCGCCGCCATCTCGTCCGCGGGGCTCGGCTGGCTCCGCTGGGGGAGCCCGCTCGGCTGGGCCGAGGAGCTGCGGCCCTTCGCCGATCCGCAGCCGCTCGTCCTGGTGCTGCCGGCCGTCACTGCGGCGCTTCTGCTTCTGGCTGCCGGGATGCTGCTCGCTCGCCGTGACATCGGTACCGGCCTGCTTCCAGCGCGCGATAGCGCCCCGCCGCGGCTGCGTCTGCTCGGATCGCCGCCGGCGCAGGCGCTCCGGTCCGAGCTCGGCGCGCTGGTGGCCTGGTTCGTGGGCGTGGGCGCGTTCGCGCTCCTGATGGGCGTGATCTCCGACGCCGCCACCCCTGACGTGATCTCCGAGCGCGTGCAGCGCCAGCTCGAGAAGCTCGGCGCCGAATCGGTGGTGACGCCGTCGGGCTGGCTGGGCTTCTCATTCATCTTCTTCCTGCTGGCGGTCAGTGTCTTCTGCTGCATGCAGATCTCGTCGGTTCGCGGCGAAGAGGCCGAGCAGCGGCTGGAGACGTTGCTCGCGCTTCCCCTGGGGCGGCGCGGCTGGCTTGCGGGGCGCTTGCTGCTCGCCGCGGCAGGGGCGGCCGCCGTAGCCCTTGTCGCCGGCCTGCTCGCCTGGGCTGGCGCCGCGTCCCAGGGCGCCGACGTTTCGCTCCCCGAGATGATCGGAGCGGGGGCCAACACGCTCCCACCCGCGCTGCTCTTTCTCGGCCTGGGCGCGCTCGCTTTTGCGCTCGTGCCGCGCGCGAGCACGGTCATCGCCTACAGCCTGGTCGGCCTGGCTTTCGTCTGGGAGTTGTTCGGATCCCTGCTCGAGGTTCCCGGCTGGCTGCTCGCCCTGTCGCCCTTCCACGACGTCGGCCTCGTCCCGGCAGAGGCGTTCAAAGCCACGGCGGCCGCGATCATGCTCGCCCTTGCCGCCTTGGCCGCCCTCGCCGCGCTCTGGATCTTCCGGCGGCGAGACGTGACCACCGCCTGAGGCGCTAGGCGGCCCAGGGACCGACGCCGCCGATCCGCTCGACCGTCGTGCGCAAGACGTAGCCGGGGGGCGGGTCGTCCATCGGCGGGAACTTGACGTCTGGCCCGAGGTACACGTGTGCGAGCCTCTGCAACAGCTCCGCGGCGCCCCCCTCCTCGATCCGCGCGTGTCCGTGGACGACCAGGTGCTGCTTCAGGCCGGGCGGCTGGATCTCCGTGCCTTCGATCGAGAGAGAGACGCGTGGATCACGCGCGATGTTTTGCAGCTTCCGTTGATCGCCGCGGAGATGCCCGGAGACGATCTCGTCGTCGTCTAATCCGACCCAGACGCAGGTCACCTGCGGCGACCCGTCCGGGTTCAGCGTCACGAGATGCGCGAGCGAGCCGGATTCGATCAGCTCACGGGCGCTCTCCGGCAGCTCCATGAGCTGAAGCGTGCCAGATCAGGCTACAGCCGGATCTGGCGCATGGTGACCTTGATGCCGTCGC
>DASSCT010000176.1:0-3278 GCA_035697545.1 Gaiellaceae bacterium
GCATCGTCCGGCAGGTCGTTCATCGCCGATCTGTAGCTCTGCTCGTCCTCGAGCGACCTGCCGCTTCCCTCCTTGAGGGCCATGTCGATCGCCGCCTTGCGGTCCGAGATCGCCACCCAGTCGCCGACGACGCGCGTGACAGTCGGAGCTCCCGGATCGCCGGCGTCGAGCTTGCGCACGAGCGCCAGGAGCTTGTCGGGGTCCTCGGGATTCGTCAGCCCGACGACAGCGGGCTTGCGCGAAGCGTCGGCGTACACGACCACGTCGACGACATCGCCGAGCGCGGGTCGGACGTCCCCTTCCCATGTGACCTTCTCGTCGCGCTGAAAGTCGTTCTTCAGCTCCGTGATCCACTTCTCGCCGTCGGGAAACCGGTGCAGGAGGTCCTCGGCCTGCTCCCACTGCGGCGAGTCGGGATCGCTGACCGTCTGCCAGTACGCGACCGCGCCGGGACGAAGCAGCCCGGCGCTCGAAGCCGTTCCGGCTCCGACATCCTCGCTGCCGCAGGCGACCACTCCCAGTGCGAGCGCGGCAAGCAGAGCGGCAAGGACAATGCGCATCGTTGTCATCGTATTCCCACGCTCGCAAACCTCCATTCGTCAGTCGCATCGGTCTCGGGCTGGCTGCTCTCGGGCGACCCGGCTACATCAACGTCGGTCACGGCGAGGATCTGCGCGGCCAGACCGACGTCGCGGCGATGGAGCGCAACGCGCACCGGGTGCTCGACTCGGCGTTCGACGGAGGTGTGCGGTACTTCGACGGGGCGCGCTCCTACGGAAAGGCGGAAGCTTTCCTTGCCTCGTGGCTCGAGCAACGCGGGCTGCGGCCGGGGGAGGTTACGGTCGGATCGAAGTGGGGCTACACCTACACCGCCGGGTGGCAGGTAGACGCCCTCCCTGCGGAGGTCAAAGATCTTTCTGCCGCGACGCTACGGCGGCAGCTCGCCGAGAGCCGGGCGATCCTGGGTCCGCACCTGCGCCTGTACCAGATCCACTCGGCCACGCTGGAGAGCGGTGTGCTGGAGGACCAGGAGGTTTTTGACGAGCTGCAGCGCCTGCGCGAAGAGGGGACGGCGATCGGCGTCTCGGTGACGGGGCCCGAGCAGCCGGAGACGATCCGGCGCGCTCTGGACGTCGGGATCTTCGACACCGTCCAGGCGACCTGGAACCTCCTGGAGCGCTCGGCGGGCGCTGCCCTCTCGGAGGCGCAAGCGGCGGGCCTCGGCGTGATTGTCAAGGAGGTTTTGGCCAACGGTCGCTTGACCCAGCGCGGCGGCGAGTCGCTCCTCGAGCAGGTCGCCGCGGAGCAAGGCACCACTCCCGACGCGCTCGCGTTCGCCGCCGTGCTCGCTCAGCCGTGGGTCGACGTCGCCCTGTCCGGGGCGACGACGGTCGAACAGCTCCAGAGCAACCTGGCAGCACTCGACGTGAAGTGGGAAGAAGAGCTCAACCGCCGGCTCGCGCCGCTCGCCGAGAAGCCGGCTCAGTACTGGACGACGCGCGCGGCGCTGCCCTGGAACTAGCGCCTAACCAGTCCTTCTGCTCGAAACCAGTCGAGGGTACGGCGGATCGTCTCCTCCAGCGGCGTGTAGCTGAGGCCGAGCTCGCGGGTGGCCTTCGATCCGTCATAGGAGTGGCCGTGGAGCGCCGTCCGGACGAGCTCGCGGCAGACGCGGGGGTTTCTCCGGCGCATCCGGGCCACCGTCTCGAAGGCGACGGCCGCCGAGGTCGCGACGAAAGGCGGTAAGGCACGGACGGGCTGATCGATGCCGGCTAGACGCGCGAGAAGCTGGATGCCCTCCCGCACGGTGATCGTCGCTCCGCTGAGGAGGTACCGCTCCCCCGGCGCCCCTCTGACCTCGGCGAGCACGTGGCCCTCCGTGCAGTCGGCGATGTCCACCAAGCTGATCGTGGTGTCGACGATCGCCTTCAGCTTTCCGTTGAGGTAGTCGAGCAGCAGCCGGGTGGAGCCCGTCGCGCGACCCGGGCCCTGGACCGAGGCCGGGTTGACGCAGACGACCTCGATCCCTGTTTCGCGCGCCGCATTCAGAACCGCTTGCTCGGCCTCGAACTTCGAGCGCTCGTAGTTCGAGAGGAAGCTCCCGCGGTGCGGCGACGTCTCCGTACCCACCGTCCCGTGTGGCTCGCCGATCGCGGCGGCGGACGAGGTGTAGACGACCCGCCGAACTCCGGCCGCCGACGCTGCGTGCACGACGTTGCGAGAGCCCTGCACGTTCACCTCGAACAGCGCAGAAGGGTCCCGAAGGCAGAACGCGTTGACGCCAGCAGCGTGGTAGACGACCTCGCAGCCCCGCATCGCGGCCGTCAGCGCCTCGGAGTCCAGGACGTCTCCGCGGACGGGCTCGGCTCCGAGCTCGTGCAGCGCTCGCGCTGACTCGTCGGACCGGGCCACGGCCCTGACGGGGCGCCCGTCCGCGAGCAAGCGCTCGACGATCGCCCCGCCGACAAACCCAGTGCCGCCGGTGACGAGAACGGCTTCGCTCAGCTCGAGCCCTCGGACAGGGCAGAGCCGAAGCGGGCCAGGTACTCGACGGCCGACAACACCGTGATCGCCGCCGCCGCCAGCATGGCCCACTCATCCAGGAGCAGCGGCCCAATCGGCTCGTCGTAGCGGAGGATCGCGAGCAGGATGGCCAGGAACTGGACGTTGGTCTTGAGCTTGCCCCAGATCGACGGCGGGAACACGGTCCCCTCGGCCGCGACGACGCCTCTGAGCCCGAGGATCAGCAACTCGCGTCCGATGATGATCATCGCGATCCAGACGGAAGCCCTCTCGACGCTGACGAGAGCGATCAGCGCGCCGGACACGAGCAGCTTGTCGGCGGTCGTGTCGAGGAAGGAGCCGAACGTCGTCGTGAGCCTCCACCGGCGGGCGAGGTAGCCGTCGACGAAGTCCGTCATGGCTGCGATCGCGAAGAGCACAGCGGCGGCCACATAGGCCGAATCCCGGCTCGGACCGAGCAGGATGAGCCCCATAACGACGGGGACGAGCAGGATCCGCACGTAGGTGAGACCAAGGAGGACGGAGCTGCTCACGGATGCCGCGAGAGCTCGAGCGGGGCGGCAACCAGAGCGCGAACCTCGTCGGCAGAGGCCAACCCGAGCGCCTCATCGGCGAGCGCCGCGGCCGCTGCGGCGTCCACCTGCCTCACTGCCTCCTTCGTTGCGGGGATCGCGGGCGGATTGACGCTCAGCTCGGTGACGCCGAGCCCGACGAGCAGTGGTACCGCCGCCGGGTCCGACCCCAGCTCGCCGCAG
>DASSCT010000177.1:0-19780 GCA_035697545.1 Gaiellaceae bacterium
CACCGTCCAGGTCTCGAGCTCGACCCCCGATCCGAACACGGCGAACAACACGGCGACGGCGCGCGTAAGGCCCTGAGCCTCACAGCCTGAAGGCAGCGGATGCCTTCTCTGCCAGCATCCTGCCGATCGCGAGCGAGGCGGTGGCTCCCGGGGACGGCGCGTTGAGCACGTGCAACACGCCGTCCGCCTCCTCGACCAGGAAGTCCTCGACCAGCTTTCCGTCTGCGCTCATGCACTGGGCCCGGATGCCGGACGGGCCGAACCTGAGGTGGCGGGAACTGATCATGGGCAGGTAGCGCCGCAGTTCACGGACGAATGCCCACTTGACGTAGTCGCGCCACATCTCCGCCGTGCCCGTGCGAGCGTACTCGCGCGCGAGTCGGCGGAAGCGTGGGAACCCGATCGTCGCCCCTAGATCGCGCATGCTGAGGCTCCACCGGCTGTAACCCTCCCGCGCGAACGCGGGCACCGCGTTGGGGCTCGCCCAGACGGCGCCGTCGATCCGCCGCGTGAAGTGGACGCCGAGGACCGGGTAGGACGGGTTGGGGACGGGGTAGATGAGGCCGGCGACGAGCGATCGCGCCTCGGGCGCGAGCGTGTAGTAGTCGCCCCGGAACGGGACGATCCTGTACGCAGGCGGGGCGCTGCCCGTGACGGCGGCAACGCGGTCGGAGTGGAGCCCCGCGCACGCGACGACGTGCTCGGCGTGCGCGGGCTCGCCGCGCTCGAGGTCGAGGCGGCGGCCGCCGTCGCGGCGATCGAGCCCCACGACGCGGCTCCCGAGCAAGATGTCGCCGCCGCGGGCCTGCACTTCGTCGGCGTACGCGAGCGTGACGCGACGGAAGTCGACGATCCCAGTCTCCGGCACGTGGAGCCCCCGAATGCCGGTCGCATGGGGCTCGAGCTCGCGGATCCCGTCCGCCTCGACGTCCGAAAGCCCACGGAGGCCGTTGGCGAATCCGTGCCGCATGAGCCTGGACTCTTGAACTGCCGTCCCGCTGCCGGGAAGCTCGTGCGGAATGTGGCCCTGATGGACAGGCGCTAAGGTGCGTGCGAGGGGCGTGTAGCTCAGCGGGAGAGCGCCCGCTTCACACGCGGGAGGTCACTGGTTCGATCCCAGTCACGCCCATGACCAAATTCGAGCCGCTCTGACCCGGCCTGCGGAATGTTTGTGCGCGCGGCTTCGTCTGACCATCGGGCGGGGTGTCTGCTACTAGATCTCGCCTACGGCCCTCAAGGTCCGCTCTACGGCCGCGGGGCGACGCGGTGGCCACAACCAAGGCCGTTGCAGTCGCCGCTTAATCACGAAGGCGAGCCAACGCGCGCGAACGGCAAGCGTGGCGTTCGCGCGCGTTGTCCAGTACGCGAGTTGGCGCTCGGCCAGCTCCCGAACGTCCGGCGCGCAATCCGGATCCTCGGCGAACCGGCGGTACACCTCCACATGTTGTTCGGCAACTCTCCCCATGTCACCGGTGAGCTGTGACCCATGCGAGCGGTAGATGGCGAGCAGCCCCGGAGGGCGAATCGGACGCAGACCTGAAGCGACCATCCGCAGCGAGTGCTCCCAGTCCTCCCCGATCACCAGCGACTCGTCGTAGCCGCCTACTTGTTCAAACGCGTGCTGGCGCACAGTGACGGACGTGTAGATGAAGTTACCTTCGAGCAGCCGCAAGAATAAGGTGTGTAGATCCGGGAGAGGCAGGCTCGGCGGTGAAAGGTCGTACATCGTCGACGTTCGTCGGATCCGCTTCGTTTCGTCGTCTAGGAGCCACGCATCCGTGTAGGCGAACGCGGCGTCGGGCTCGGCATCCAAAGCTCCCCCCCATCACCTTCAAGTACTCGGGGAGCCAGAGATCGTCACTGTCGAGCATGCTGATGTAAGCGCCGTTCGCGGCTGCGACGCCTGCGTTGCGAGCAGCCGAAGCCCCTCCGTTCGGCTGCGTTATCACTGTGAGGCGGGAGTCGTCAGCCACCGACCGAGCGCGCTCAGCGGTGCCGTCTGTCGAACCATCGTCGACAACGATGACCTCGAAATCCTGCTCGGTCTGCTGAAACACCGACCGGATCGTCGCGCCGATCGTGCGTGAGCCGTTGTACGCAGGGATCACAACGCTGAAACGAACGCTCAAGACCTGCGCCTCGCTTCTAACCAAACCACGTCGAGTAGGAACTCACACGGCCGCACTCGACGCACTGGAGGCGGTTCGTGTAGACGGGTGTCGGCTCGAGCATCGCCGCAGTCCAGCGTACAAGGCGGCGGCTGTCCCTACCATTTCTCTTACCAATCGGCACCGGCTGTTTCCGCTTAGACAACGGGAAAGCCCCGTTTCCGGGGCTTTCCTTTGTCGGGACGGCGGGATTTGAACCCGCGGCCTCCTGCTCCCAAAGCAGGCGCGCTACCAGGCTGCGCTACGTCCCGTCAGACTCAGTGTAGAGCGGCCGCTGGTTAGGCTCGCCGCCGTGGCCGAGTCACATCGCCGCCCCGGGCTCGGCTACGCGATGGTGCTCACGGCGGCGACGCTGTGGGCCTTCAACGGCGTCGTCTCGAAGGTGATCATCGAGTCGGGCGACGTGCCGGCCCAACGGCTGACCCAGGTGCGCACGACCGGCGCCTTCGTACTGCTTTTTGCGTTTCTCGCGCTTGCCCGCCGTGAGAGCCTCCGAGTGAGGCGTGCCGAGCTTCCGATCCTTCTCACCTTTGGCGTGCTCGGGCTCGCGCTCGTCCAGTGGTTCTACTTCGAGGCGATCAGCCGGCTGGACATCGGCGTCGCGCTCCTCATCCAGTACCTCGCCCCGGTGCTCGTCGCACTCTGGGCTCGGTTTGCGTACCAGGAGCCCGTTCGCCGCCGGATCTGGGCGGCGCTCGCGCTCTCCGTTCTTGGGATCGCGCTGCTCGTGCAGCTCTGGGACGGCCTCACGCTGGACGGCCTCGGCGTCGCCGCGGCCCTTGGTTCCGCCCTTACGTTCGCCGTCTACATCCTCTCGGCCGAGCGGGCCGTCATCCGGCGAGACCCCGTCTCGCTCGTCTGTTATGGGTTCCTGTTCGCGGCGGTCTTCTGGGCGATCGTGCAGCCGCTGATGTCCTTTCCAATCGACCTCGTCGACAACAGCGTCTCGCTGCTAGGGCGGCTCGAGGATCTCTCGCTCCCTGTCTGGCTGCTCATGTCCTGGATGGTCGTGCTCGGCACGATCGTGCCGTTTGCGCTCCTGGCCGCGTCGCTTCGCCATATCCCGGCTTCACGTGCCGCGATCACGGCGATGTTCGAGCCCGTCGCGGCCACGGCATTCGCCTATGCGTGGCTCGGCGAGTCGTTGACCTCGTATCAGCTCGCGGGTGCGATCGTCGTCCTCGCCGCGATCGTCTTGGCTCAAACGGCACGTTGATCTGCAACACTCGCGCTTCGTGGAGCGGGTGGGCCGTACACTCGCCGTCCTGACTGTGGTGGGCGCCGCCGCGCTCGCCGGGACTGCAGCGGGCGCAACTTCCACCGAGGCCGCCGGCGTCCAGAGCCTGACCGCGCGCGAACAGAGCCTGCTCCGGGCGATCAATCAGGCACGGGCCAGACACGGCGCTCCACCGCTTCGTGTGGGGATCCGTCTTCAGCGGGCCGCGCGGGCGCACTCGCGGGCGATGGTCCGCAGCGGCGACTTCAGCCACGGCGACTGGTACGGCCGCCTGCGCAGGTTTGGCGTCCAAGGGCCGATGCTCGGAGAGACGCTCGCCTGGGGCATCGGAGCCAAGGGGACTGCGGCGTGGATCGTCCGCATGTGGCTCGCCAGTCCGGGACATCGGGAGATCATGCTGCGCCCGGGCTTCCGGCTCGTGGGCGTCGGAGTCACTGTCGGCCCGATGGCCGGCTTCCCCGCCGCCAGCGTCGCGACGGCGGACTATTCGGGTCAGTGAGTCGGCCGCGGATTACTCGACGAGCAGCTCGCGCAGCTCGGCGATCTTCTCGCGGCGCAGGTCGTCGCGTTCCCCGCGACGGACCCGTTCGAGCAGGTGCTCCACGACCGACGCGAGCTCGGTCGGGTTGAACGGTTTCGTGATGTAGTCCACACCGCCGAGCTCGAGCCCGCGAGCCCGATCGCGGAGCTCCGCGCGGGCAGTGAGGAAGACGAGCGGGATCTCGTGCGTCGTCTCGTCCTCGATGAGCCGCTCGGCGACCTCCCAACCGTCCATGCCGGGCATCATCACGTCGAGCAGGATTACGTCCGGAAGCTCCGCCCGGGCGGTTTCGAGCCCCGACTGCCCGTCTGCGGCCTCGAGCACCTCCATGCCCTCGGGCTCGAGGTTCACGCGGCAGAGCAGGCGGATCGGCGCCTCGTCGTCGACTATCAGAACCTTCGTCACATGCGTTCCCGCGTCCTGTATATACCCGCGCGGCCGGCCGGTCAGCCGGTCTTGGCCGCACCCGTCGGCAACTCGAAGACGAAGCTTGTGCCCGAACTGAGCTCCGAGTCGACCCAGACACGGCCGCCCATCGCCGTCGCCAAGCCGCGTGCGATGAAGAGCCCGACGCCGGTCCCGCCCGCGTCCGCTCCTGCCGGATCGGCGCGGTAGAACTTTCGGAAGATGCGTTCCTCCTCGCCGGCCGGAACACCCGAGCCCTGATCGACGACGCGAACCTGGACGGCATCGGCCGTCTTGCGGGCGGCGACCGTAACCGTGCCGCCCTCCGGCGAGAACTTGACCGCGTTGTCGACGAGGTTCGCGAGGATCTGGCGGACTTTCTCCCGATCCGCGGTCGCGTCCAGGGGCTCCTCCGGAACGTCGATCACGAAGCGTCGGCCGTTGACGAACTCGCGCTGGGCCGACGACACCACCTCCGTCACGACGTCGCGAACGTCCGTCTTGTCGAGCCGGACCTGCATGTCGCCGGCCTCGAGGCGGGCGACGCTGAGCAGGGCGTCGACGATGACGGTCAGGCGCTGGGCCTCCGTCGCGATGTAGCCCAGAAACGTTGCCCGTTCCTCCTCACCGAATGCGATGTCGGTTCGGAGCAGCGTCTCGGCGAACCCGTAGATCGACGTGAGCGGAGCGCGGAGCTCGTGCGAGACCGTGGAGACGAATCCCGACTTCAGTTGCTCGACGAGCCGGTCCGCCGACACGTCGCGGAATGCGTAGATGCGCCCGGCCACGGCGCCGGCAGGGTCGCGCATGACGGCCTCGTTGACGGAGAGCCAGATTTCCCCGGCGCCTCGGGAGATCTGGATCAGCCCGCCGCCCTCTGCCGAGGTCTCGTCCGGGTCGAGGCTACGCTGGAGGATGTCGGACGGCGCGCGGCCGAAGGCCTCTGACGCGGGGACACCGGTGATCTCCTCCGCTGCTGCGTTCCACAGCACCACCTCGCCGTCGCGGTCGACCGCGACGATCCCGTCGGCGACGTTTCCGAGAATCGCAACGCTCCGTTCTCGCTCGAGCACGACGCGCTGGTAGAGCTCGGCGTTGGACAGGAACGCTGACGCATTGCCGGCCAGGGCGGCCAGCGCCTCCACCTCCTCTTCCCGCCAGCTGCGGGGGGCGCGCCCGTAGACGGCCAGGACGCCCTGCACGACTCCCTCCGGCCCCACGAGCGGCGCACCGAGAAATGCCCGGTGGCCGGCCTCGATGATCGGATCCGCGGGAGACAGATGGTCATGAAGGTCTCCCAGCACGACGGGCCGGCGCGACTGGACGACCTCGCCGGCGAGCTCCCCAACGGCGGACGCACGGGAGCCGAGAGCCTCCTCTGCGCCCTCGCCGTGCGCGGCGCTGACGACCAGCTCGTCCTCCTCGAGCAGCGAGACGGTGGCCGCGTCCGCGCCGACGAGGGCGGGCGCCTCCGCGACGATCTCCTCCAGGATCGCTTCGGGGTCGAGCTCGCTGGCGAGCAGCGTGCCTGTCCGTGCCAGCTGCTGGGCAATGGCGCGCGACTTGCGCTCCGCCTCGTACAACTCGGCGCGCTCGAGCGCACCACGGGCGGCGCCGGCGAGATGGTGGGCGAGCTCGATCTCGTCGTCCGTAAAGGACTGCTCCTCGGCGAAGAAGACGAGCCCGAGACCGTGACCCTCGCGGCGTGGTGCCTCGACCGGGACGGCGAGAAGCGACGCGAAGCTCGTCTGGCGCGCAAGCTCTTGCCACTCGTCGCCGAAGCGGTCGTCGCCCTCGATTCGGGGCGCGGCGAGGACGCGATGCCGCTGGGCCGCGTCGAGGAGCGGCTCCGCGCCGCGAAGCCCGCCGCTGAAGAAGTGAACGACGTCCTCGGGAAGCTCGTACGACCCGGCGAGAGAGAGCTCCGCCGCCTCCGGCACGAGCACGGCCGCGAACGACCCGCCGAGCGCCTCGCTTGCTGCCTCGGCGACGGCGTCGAGCGTCTCCGCAAGTGACAGCGGTTGCGCAAGGACCGACGCGATTCGGAAGAAGCCGCGCTGGATCCGCACCTGCCGGGCGCTCTGCTCGATGCTGGCGACGTTGCGGAGGGCGACGGAGCCGAGGTTCGCGAACGCCTCGAGCACGTTCACGTCCTCCTTGGTGAAGGTGCGCTCTGGATCCCGCGTACCGACTCCGATCGCGCCGCGGACCTCGCCCCACCAGGTCATTGGAGCCACCATTGCCGCGACGAAGCCCTCGTACGACGGATGCGGATAGTCGATCTCCTCGTACTCCGTCGAGATCGTCCCGCGTCCTCGGCGCATGGCCTCGCCGGCCAACCCCTTGTCGGCCGGGAACGCAAAGTCGATCAGCTCCGAGGGAAGCCCGTAGACGGCGGCACAGCGGAGCGTCCCCCGCCCAACGTCGTAGAGGTAGCAGTCGGCGGCGTCTGCTTCCAGCAGTGTCGTCACCTCGACGACCAGGCGCTGCAGGACGGTCTCGACACGAAGCTCACTCGTCATCACTTGCGCGGCCTGGACGAGCGCGGCCTGGCGGTCCAGCCGCTTGCGGTTCTCCTCGAGCAGCTGGGCGGTATGCAGGGCAAGCCCCACTTCACGGCCGACCGCCTCGACCAGCGAGATGTCGGCTGCCGACCAGGCCTGCGGCTCCCTCTGGTGGACGGCAAAGGCGCCGATCGTGCGGTCGAAGACGACGATCGGTGCGGCGAGCACCGCGCCGGCGTCTAGCTCCAGCATCGTCTCGACGCCGCCTAGGCTTTGATCCGACAGCTCCGGCGCCGACTCGACGTCCGCGATGGCCACAGTGCGGCGCTCACGGATCGCGAGATTGGTCACCGGGAGCTTCGGCGCCGCCCCTCCGATCGGCGTGACGCCCGGGGCGTCCCACTCGGCTCGGATCGGCGTCGCGCCCCCGGGCGTGCCCAGTCGGATGAAACACCTCGTGACTCCGAGCGCCTTTCCCGTCTCCTCGACGGCGACACGGAGGACTGCCTCGATGTCGTGCTCGGACCGGACCTTTCTCCCGATCGCCGCGATCAGGCGCTCGCGCTCGAGCGCCTCCTCGAGCTGTGTCGCCGACCGCGTGCGCTCGACGGCGAGGGCGGCCTCGGCGGCGAGCGTCTGGAGGAGCGCGACCTCGGGAGCCGGGAACGTTCGGCGCTGCTTTCTCGTCGCCACGACCAGGACCGCGATCACCTCGTTGCCGGAGATGACGGGGATGAACGCCGCGCTCTTCGCCCCCACGCGCTCGGCGAGGCGTCTGCTCACGCGGGGTGACGACTCGGCGTCGTAGACGATCAGCGGACTGGCCTCATAGGCGGCGCTCGCGACCCCTGAAGGCTCGTTGGCGAGATCGAGCTGCACCGACGGCCACCAGTCCAAGTCGCCGTCAGGCCCGCGCGCGTAGACGCCGCGCGCCATGAGCCCGTCATCGCTGATCTCCGCCAGTGCTGCGAAGTCGACCCCCAGCAGCTTCACCGCTTCGTCGACGAGCACACGCGCGATCGCCTCGAGATCGTTCGCGTTCGAGAGGTCCGTCGAGAGCGACGTCGCCGAGTGTGGTTCAGCCGCCTGTTTCGCGCCCGTTTCCGGCTCGGGCTGCTCCGGAGTGCGCCGGAAGAGGAGGACGGCGACGGCAAGGAGGACGATCGCGACGGCCAGTCCGAGCAGCACGTGAGTCATGGCCGCCGCGGCGAGCGGCGGAAGCGCGGTGAGGGACACGCTGAGCGACGCCACCCTGAAGACCGATGATACGGCGCAATGCGGGGAAACGAGGGAGGCCCGCCGCTCGGGGGGGTCGGTACGGCGGGCGCTCCCCAGTGCTCACCGCGGATCGTGGCCAGGTACGCGCACCGCGGTTTGCGTCGCCCAGTGCCTGGACGCTACTCCGGGGCCTGCCGAAATCCAATAGGCCGACCGGCCCATCTTTTCAAAGGAGAAAAGGCGTTTCGGGGCTACGATGCGGCCGTGGTGGAGCGCGTCCTTCTCGCCTCGCCGCGCGGATACTGCGCGGGAGTGGAGCGTGCGGTGGAGACGGTCGAGCGTCTGCTCGACCTCCACGGCCCGCCGGTGTACGTACGCAAGCAGATCGTCCATAACTGGCACGTCGTCCGGGATCTCGAGGAGCGCGGCGCGATCTTCGTCGAGAGCGAGACCGAGGTGCCCGAGGGCGCAACCGTGGTGTTGTCGGCTCACGGAGTCGCGCCGTCCGTCTACGAGAACGCGGCGGCGCGTCGGCTGAATACGGTCGACGCGACGTGCCCGCTCGTAACCAAGGTGCACGTCGAGGCTCGCCGGTACGCCGCGGAGGGCTACACGATCGTCCTCATCGGGCACGAGGGGCACGAGGAGGTGATCGGGACGACCGGGGAGGCGCCCGACGCAATCGTCCTCGTTCAGACGGTCGAGGATGCGGAGCGGCTGGAGCTCGCCGACCCGCAACGGGTCGCGTACATCACGCAGACGACGCTTTCGGTCGACGAGACCGCCGACATCATCGGCGTGCTCCGGCACCGGTTTCCCTCGATACGGGCGCCAAAGCGGGACGACATCTGTTACGCGACCTCCAACCGGCAGTGGGCAGTAAAGGATCTCCTGGGCGCCGTCGATCTCCTGCTCGTGATCGGCTCGCGGAACTCGTCGAACTCGAACCGGCTGGTGGAGGTCGCGAGGGCCGGGGGCGTGGCGGCGCATCTGATCGACGACGAGACAGACATCGACGAGGGGTGGCTCGAGGGGATCCGGACGGTCGGGATCACGTCGGGCGCGTCCGCGCCGGAGAAGCTCGTCGGGCGGGTGTGCGACTGGTTCCACGAGCGAGGCGTACGGTCGATCGAGCCGTTCCAGTCGGTCCACGAAGACGTCGTCTTCCGGCTTCCGGTCGAGCTCCGGCGGGAGCTCGCGCTCGCCGAGGGCCAGCGGTAGCCGGACTTCGTCCGGGGTCAGACCCGTCACGGTTTTTCCACAAAGGCTCGGACCGCCCGAATGCAGCTCCCCGCCGTTGTCCGAACCCGCGGAGGACGCCGTGACCCCGGCTGGGGAGGCGCTGCGGTCGCGCCCCTTCGTCCGAGGAGGCGCTACGCCTTGGCGATCTGGGGCTCGGCGCTGCCGCCGTCGACGCGGATCTCGATGGCCAGCACCTCGCTCTTGATCCAGTCCTCGTGCGTAAGCAGCGCGGCATCGTCGGCGGGGAGCGTCACGACGATCCGGTCTGTCAGCTCGAGCCCCGCTTCGCGGCGCTTGAGGTTCAGCTGGTGGATCAGATCGAGCACTCGGCCCTCCAGCAGGAGCTCCTCGTCGAGCCTCGTGTCGAGCGCGACCGTCACACCACTCTCTGACGCGAGCGCCCAGCCCTCCTTGCCCCGACGCTCGATCAGCACCTCGTCCGGGCTGAGCTCATGCCCTGCGACGCGGAAACCGCCGTCGAACTGCTCGAACTCCCCTGCCGCCAGCGCCGCCCGCACCCCACCGAGCTCTTTCCCGAGCCGCGGCCCAAGGAGAGGAAGGTTTGGCCGAACCACGACCTCCTCGGCTTCGACCTCGCCGTGCTCGACATCCTTCACCCGCAGCTCCTCGCGAACTTCGTCGAGGTAGGCCCCGGGCAGCGTCGCACCATGCAGAACGAGCCGGCGCAAGGGCTGCCGCAGCTTCAGGCCGGAAGCTGCCCGCGCCTGGCGGCCGAGCTCGACGACCCGACGAGCCTCGCCCAGCTCGCGCAGCAGCGTGTCGTCCCGAAGAGCCTCGTCCCGTTCGGGCCAGCCGGCGAGGAACACCGACTCGGGCGCCTTTTCCGCAGGAGCGACCAGCGTCCTCCAGAGCTCCTCGGCGAGAAACGGCATCACCGGCGCGATCACGCGAATGGACTGCAGCAACGCGTGCCATAGCGTCCCGAAGGCCGCCTCGTCATACGAGTAGAACCGACGCCGCGACCTCCGGATGTACCAGTTGGACAGGTCGTCGACGAAGCTCTCGAACGACGCGACGATCCCCGGCGTCCAGAAGCGCTCGTACTCGCGCTCCGCCTCCTCGACCAGCTGCTCGGTCCGGGCGAGAAGCCACCGATCCAGAGGCCGCTCGGCCGCCGGCACCCCGCCCCACTGGGGCCGGAACCCCTCGATGTTCCCGTAGGTGACGAAGAACGAGACCGAGTTCCAGAAGGTGAGCAGGCGGCGCTTGACGTCGTCCGCCGGGCCGTAGCCGAAGTTGATGTTCTGGCTCGGCACGACCTCGGAGAAGAGCCAGCGGACGATGTCGGCTCCCATCCGCTCGATCGCCTCGTCCGCGGAGATCGCATTTCCCCACGACTTGTGCATCTCGCGCCCGGTCTCGTCGCGGACCCGCTCGTACGCCAGCACCTGCCGGTACGGCGAGCGCCCGTCCAGCGTCACGGACATGAACGACAGGGAGTAGAACCAGAGCCGGATCTGCTCTCGGCTCTCCGACACCCAGTCAGCCGGGAACCACTGCTCCCAGTACGCGTGATCCGGCAGATCGGCTCCCGTCAGCCCCGAGGCCGCACCGGTCCCGTAGCCGCCGCGCACCCACTTCTGGTTCCGCCACCCGAGCGACGAGAACGCGACGATGCCGGCGTCGAGCCACGCATCGCCGACCTCGGGGATCCGTCGGACCTCCTCGCCGCACTCCTCGCAGCGAATGAGCACATCGTCGATCCAGGGACGGTGCAGCTCTCGCAGCCCTTCGAGACCCGAGGTCGCCCGCTCCTCGAGCTCTGCGCGGGAGCCAATCACGTTCAAATGGCCGCAGCGACAGGGATAGAAGGGCAGCGGCAGGCCGAAGTAGCGCTTGCGCGAGATGTTCCAGTCGCCCATGTTCCGAAGCCAGTCGTCCATCCGCTTGGAGTAGAAGCCCGGCGTCCAATCGACCGTGGAGTTCGCGTCGAGCAGCGGCTGGCGGATCTCGTCGCACGAGATGAACCAGTCGTCGACGACGCGGAAGACGAGCGGGGTCTTGCACCGCCAGCACGTCGGATAGCGGTGCACGATCCGCCCGGCCTCGACGAGCAGCTCACGCCGGAAGAGCTCCTCGATCACCGGCTCTTCGACCTCGTCCGTCGAGAGCCCTGTGAAGATCCCGTAGCCCTCGACGAAGACTCCCGCCTCGTCGATCGGCGACAGCACCGGTAGCCCGTGGATGCGCGAGAGCTCGAAGTCCTCGGCGCCTGCCCCCGGCGCGATATGGACGATCCCCGTGCCTTCGTCGAGCGAGACCTCGTCCCAGGGAATCACCCGGTGGACGACGCCCTGCTGGGCGTCGAGATCGTCGAACGGGCCTTGGTACTCCAGCCCGACGAGCTCCTCGCCCAGCATGGTCTTCTGGAAGGGACCCCCTCCGGCCAGCTCCCGCGCGAGCCAGCCGCCGTCCTCCCGAAGCACGTACTCCGCGTCAGGCTTGACTGCCGCGGCGACGTTCGCCGGCAAGGTCCAGGGCGTCGTCGTCCAGACGACCAGCGACTCCCCCTCGCGTTCCTTCAGCGGAAAGCGCACGAACAGGGACGGGTGCTCGAGTTCCTTGTAGTTCTCCTCACCAGCCTGCTCGTGCTGCGAGAGCGAGGTGCCGCAGCGCGGACACCACTGCGTCGAGCGGTGGCCCTTGTAGAGCCAGCCGCGGCGCTGAACCTCTTTGAGGAAGCGCCAGATGTACTCGATGTTCGTGTCCGAGAAGGTGTAGTAGCTCGAGGGCCAGTCCATCCACATCCCGAGCCGGCGCGACTGCTCGGCGATCACGCCCGAGAAATGGGCGACGCGCTCCTTGCAGCGCTCCGCAAACGCCGCGAGGCCGTACTCCTCGATCTCCCGCTTGGAGTTCAGCCCGAGCGCCTTCTCGACCTCGACCTCGACCCAGAGCCCCTGACAGTCGAACCCATTCTGGTACCGCTGGTCGAAGCCGCGGAGCGCCTTGTAGCGCTGGAAGACGTCCTTCAGCGTCCGCCCCCAGGCGTGGTGGACGCCCATCGGCCCGTTCGCCGTGATCGGCCCGTCGATAAAGCTCCACCGTGGGCCACCGGCGTTCTGCTCGCGCAGGCGGTCGAAGATCCGCTCGCTGTCCCACCACTCCAGGATCTCCTGCTCGAGCCCGGGGTGATCGGGAACAGAGGGCAGTGGCTTGAAGACTTGATCGGCCACGTGTTCGATTTTACGGAGGGGCGGGAACACGTCAGCCGTCCGGCTCGTTAGCCTCTCCGAACCTCATTTCGAAAGGAATCCGAATGTCTCAAGCACAGTCCGTCACGGGAGCGACCTTCGACCAGGAGGTCCTTTCATCTGACACGCCCGTCCTCGTCGACTTTTGGGCGGAGTGGTGTCAGCCCTGCCTGCTCGTCGAGCCCGCGCTCGAGAAGATCGCGGAGGAGCGCAGCGGCGAGCTGAAGCTCGTCAAGGTCAACATCGACGAGGAACAGGACCTCGCCATGCGCTATGGGATCGCCTCGATCCCGGCGATGGTGCTCTTCAAGGACGGCGAGCCTGCGGCAGCCGCCATCGGCGCGCAGCCGAAGTCGGCGCTCGAGCGTTCGCTCGGCCTCGAGCCCGTCGAGGCCTAACCCACCGCTTCTGGGCGGTTTTCTCGTCATCAATCCCCGCTCGGGGAGCGGGAGGCCGTCGCCCGAGGAGCTTGCCGAGGAGGCGGGTCGCCGCAGTGTCGCAGCCCGCATTCTCGGGTCCGACGACGATCCCGCTGAGCTCGCACTAGCGGCCGAGGCCGACGTTCTCGGCGTTGCCGGCGGAGACGGTTCACTCGCGCCTGTCGCGGAGGCCGCGCTCGAGCGCGGCCTGCCATTCGTCTGCATCCCGTACGGCACCCGGAACCACTTCGCGCGCGACCTCGGGCTCGAGCCGGACGATCCGGTCGAGGCACTGGACGCCTTCGAAGGGTCGGAGCAGCGGGTCGACGTCGGCCGCATCGGCGACCGGCTCTTCATGAACAACGTTTCCCTCGGGCTCTACGCGCAGCTCGTTCACGAGCGCGAGAGCCACCGGCGGCGCAGAAACGCCTTTGCGCAGCTCCGCGCGCTGTCGCTCCTCGCCAGAAATCCGCGCGGGATCCGGCTCTCGGTGGACGGCAAGGACGTCGACGCCCACGTCGCATTGGTCGCAGTGAACGCGTACAAGCTCGAGCTGTTTTCCCTCGTGGAGCGGGAGCGACTCGACGCGGGACGCCTGTTCCTATACCTCGCCCACGGCTGGCGGCCGCACGAATGGGAGGAGCGAAGCTGCGAACGGCTGATGATCGACGCCGGCGGTCACCACATCGATGCGGCGATCGACGGCGAGCCGACCGCTCTGGAGACGCCGCTCGACTTCTCGATCGAACCGCGGGCCCTACGCGTCCTCGTTCCCGCGCCAGGCTGACAGCACCTCCGGGATGTGCGCGAAGGCGAGCTCGCCGAGCGGGACCTCGTCAGCCCGGAACCACCGGAACTCGGCCACGTCGTCGGCCGGCGTCGGCGCTCCCTCCGCGAGGCGGGCCGTGTAGTAGATGTTCAGCGTCGCCACGACCCGGCCGCGGTACTCGTAGCGGTCCATCCAAATTCCCAGGAGGCGCTCGTCGCCGACCTCGATGCCTGCCTCCTCGCGGAGCTCCCGCCGCAGGCCGTCGAGCGGATGCTCGCCCTCCTCGAGGAAGCCGCCCGGCAGGTCCCACTTGCCGGCGAACGGATCATTCGCGCGTTTGGCGAGGAGCACGCGGGCCTCGTCGTCCACGACCAGCCCGGACGAAGTGGGCTTCGAGTGCGCGTAGGTGCTGAAGCCACACTCGGGACACTCGAACCGGCCGTCGTCCGCCGTGACCGGCGTGGCACAGACGGGGCAGTGTCTCCAGTCGTCGAGCTCGCCCACGCGGCAACAATAGGAGGGATGTCGCCCAGACATGTCCCAGCATCGGTTACCGAGCTCTCCCGCATCGGGCTGCTCGCCGGACTTCCGGGCGAGCAGCTGCTGAAGCTCGCGGGACGCATGCGGCGCGACGAGCTCGGCCCAGGAGCGCCTGTCGTCTGGGAGGGGGAAGGTGGCGACCGCTTCTATGTCGTCCTCAACGGGCTCCTCTCGGTCACCCAGTCCGAGCGCGGGCTGCGCGGGATTCTCAAGCCTGGGGACTACTTCGGCGAGGTCGCGCTCGCCATGGACATCCCGCGGACGGCCAGCGTCTCGCCGATGACGCCGGTGACGCTGGCCAGCTGCGACCGCGAGACCTTCGACGAGTTCATCCGGCCCCTCTTCTCGGACTAGCTCCCCATGTCCCCGGTGATCCAGGGATCGACTCCGGGATCGCCGCCACCCGCCGCGACGCCGAGTCGCTCGAGGTAGTGGTCCCACCCGTGGGCGTGTGACTGCGCCGACTCTTCGCTCGGCAGCCCGTGGTGGCGGAACCGCAAGGTCGTTCCATCGTCCGTCGGGATCAGCTCGATCTCGATCGTCGTGGAACCGGGCGCAACGCTGCTCATGCCGCCGGGCTCCCAGCCCCAGGTGTGGACGAGCCGGCGCGGCGGGTCGAGCTCCACGAACTCGCCGACGGCAGTCTCGCCGGGAATGACCTCGACGCGGTAGAGCCCGCCCGGGCGCGGATCGAGCGTCGCGGCTTGCCCCATCCAGCGCGTCGCCTTCCCAGGGTCGACGAGGAACTCCCAGACGGTCTCCGGGCTCGCGGCGATCGCGATCTCCCGCTCGACGGCGGTGGTCTCAGCTGTCTTTTCCATGTTTCTCCCTCTCCTCTCGTTCTGCTTCGCGTTTGAGTACGTCCAGCTTCTCGTCCCAGAACTCCTCGAGGAACACCTTGACCTCGGTGAGCCCTTCGGGCCGCGCTCGGTAGAGGCGCTTCGTGCCGTTCCGTCGCTCGCTCACGAGCCCCGCCTCCTTGAGGACGTTCAGATGCTGCGAGACCGCCGGCCTCGTCACGTCGAAGTGGGCCGCGATCTCGCCGGCGGAGAGCTCGCCGTCACGAACGAGCGTCAGGATCCGGCGCCGGTGCGGCGCAGCGATCGCTTTCAGCGTAGCCTCCACGCGAGTGAGTGTAAGCAATTTCTAACGTAAGTGTCAACTTACGATCGACGCCTCCTCGAAAACCGCGTCCGACAGCTTTGGCCAGGCCGCCTTCGCCCAGTCGCCGAAGGCGAGGTCGGTGAGGCAGCCCAGCGCGAGGCCTGCGTCGGGATCGATCCAGATGAAGGTCCCGCTTCCGCCCCAGTGCCCGAATGTTCGAGGAGAGGTCCTCGTGCCCGACCAGTGGCCGGGCTTCGCGTCCTTGAGCTCGAAGCCAAGGCCCCAGTCGTTCGGGTCGAAGCGACCCATCTCGGGGATGACTCCTGCCAGGCCCGGGAACTGAACCGTGGTGGCCTCTGCGAGCGTCTCCGGCGCGATCACGGTCGGCGCGAGCAGCTCGCGCGCCAAGGCGAACAGGTCGTTGAGGCTCCCATGGAGGCCTGAGCCGGCGGAGCCGCGCAGTTCCGCCGCCATTCCAAGGGGGTCGAGCACCGCCTGCCGGAGATACTCGGCGAACGGCATCTCGGCGCGCTCGGCGATGACCTCCCCGAGCACCTCGAAGCCGGTGTTCGAGTAGATCCGCCGCGTGCCCGGCGGAGCGATGGGCTCGCGTCCCTCGAACGGGAGGCCCGAGGCATGCGCGAGCAGGTGCCGGACGGTCGAGCCGGGCGGGCCAGCCGGCTCGTCGAGGTCGGCGATGCCCTCCTCGGCCGCGACGAGCACCGCGAGAGCCGTGACCGGTTTCGTTACCGAGGCCCAGCGGAACGTACGGCTTTCAGGCCCGTGAACATCCAGAATCTCACCGGCGCGCCGTGCACCGACGGCGACGTTTTCCGCCGGCCAGCCGTCCACCTCACGCAAGGACTCCACGGCGGCGGATACTTGCAGGCGATGGATCGCCGACGGATCTCCTCCGCGATGCCGCTGGAGCAGACGTTCGGCTACTCGCGCGCCGTCGTCGCTGGCGACCGCGTGTTCGTCTCCGGCACCGCGCCGGTGATGCCCGACGGCGCCGATCCGCCGCCCGACGCGTACGGCCAGGCGCACCGCTGCCTCGAGATCATCGTCGCTGCGCTCGAAGAAGCCGGAGCAAGCGCAGAGCAGGTCGTGCGCACGCGTATGTATCTGACCCGCGTCGAGGACATCGAAGAGGTCGGGCGAGCGCACGGGGAGGTCTTCGGGGCCGTGCGGCCGGCGGCCACCGGCGTGGTCGTCGCCGGGCTCTTCGACCCACGCTGGCTCGTCGAGATCGAGGCCGAGGCGATAATCGGCTGATGAAGCAGGCCTGGCCTTCCTCTATCACCGGCAACGGCATCGGCCCGGCCGGCAGCGTGCTCGACCACCAGTTCGGCCAGGGCGAGGCGTACACGCTCGGTGTCGAGGAGGAGTACATGATCCTCGACGCCGAAAGCTTCGACCTGGTCCAGCGCATCGACACCGTGCTGGCGGCGTTCGTCGGGCACGAGGACGAGGCGCGGATGAAGCCCGAGCTGATGCAGTCCACGCTCGAGGTCGCCACGCCGGTCTGCCGGAATGCCGGCGACGCGGACCGGGAGCTGCGGCGGCTCCGCGAGGCGGTTCGCCGCATCGCGGCGGACAACGGCCTCCGAATGGGCTCGGCCGGCACCCATCCGTTCAGCCTTTTCGAACGCCAGCGGATCACCGCCCGCGACCGCTATCGCGCCCTCGTCGACCAGATGCAATACGTGGCACGCCGCGAGCTGATCTTCGGGCTCCACGTCCACGTCGCCGTCGATGATCCGGACAAGGCGATCAACGTCGTCAACGGCGTGCTCGTCGATCTCCCGCTCCTGCTCGGCCTCTCGGCGAGCTCGCCCTTCTGGCGAGGGGAACCGACCGGGCTTGCGTCGACGCGACAGCCGATCTTCGCCGCCTTCCCGCGCTCGGGACCGCCGCCGCGCTTCCACGACTACGCCGAGTACGCCGAGGTGATCGGCTATCTCGAGCACACGGGCTGCATCGCCGACTACACGCACATCTGGTGGGACATCCGCCCGCACCCGAAGCTCGGAACAGTCGAGATCCGGATCTGCGACAGCGTCACCCGCGTCGAGGACGCCGTCGCCATCGCCGCGTTCTGCCAGGCGCTCGTCAAGCATTACTCCGAGCTCTACGACCAGCAGGGCGAGATCAAGAGCTACCACCGCATCCTGACCACGGAGAACAAGTGGCTCTCGGTTCGCTACGGCCTCCAGGCGCCGATCATGGATCTCGCCACCGGACGGCGAAATCGCGTCGCCGTCGCCCAGCTCGTCAGGCGGCGGCTGAAGGAGCTCGAGCCGCACGCACGCGAGCTGGGCTCGGACCGCGAGCTCGAGGGGATCGAGCAGATTCTGCGACGGGGCAACGGATCCGATCGCCAGCTTCGCGTCTACAACGCGAACCGCGACATCGTGGAGGTCGCCCGCGAGATCGCGGATGCGACGGAGGAGGGCGGCCGCCCGGCCTGACCATGGGACCCGAGCCCGCGCCGCGCTCGTATCGTGAGCATGGACCTCTGCGGCGTGGTCGTTCGTACAGCAAGCGCGCGATGGCGGGCTTGCGAGGCGACGAGCGGGCCTGGATCCGGGGCGCCCAGGCGGGCTCGCTCTCGGATCTGGAGGCGCTCTTTCGCGAGCACTGGTCTCGCGCGTACCGGGCCGCCTACCTCGTGGTGCACGACGCGCCCGCCGCCGAGGACATCGCGCAGGAAGCGTTCCTGGCCGCAATCCGCACCCTCGACCGATTCGACCGCCGCCGGCCGTTCGGCCCATGGCTGCACCGGATCGTCGTCAACCGCGCGATCGACTGGGCGCGCTCGCGTGCACTTCGCGCGGAGGTCGGTGACGGCCCCTTGGCTGCAGTCGCCGACGCGGAGCAAACCGAGACCGGATTCTCCCCTCCCGTCGTGGCCGCGCTGGCCGAGCTCTCTCCCGAGCACCGAGCCGTGATTGTCTTGCGTCACATGCTCGACTACACGCCCGGCGAGATCGCCGAGCTGCTCGAGCTTCCCCGAGGTACGGTCAACTCGCGGTTGCGACGTGCGCTCGATGCGCTCGCCGACCGCCTGGAAGGAGAACTGCTGTGAGCGAGCGCAAGGTCCGGCGTGCGCTGCTCGCCACGGTTCCGCCGGATGAGATCGGCGCGCAGCGCCGAGCCTGGCGCATCGTCCGCACCGCCTACGCCGAGCGCGTCCCGTCGCCCTGGCCGGTTCGCCACAAGCGCCCGCTGGCAGCCGCGTCGGTCGGCGTCGCCCTCCTGCTCGCCGCGCTCAGCCCGCCCGGCCGAGCCGTCATCCGCGACGTCCGCGAGGCGGTGGGGACTGAGAAGGTCGTCGGCGTCAAGCAGTCCAAGCCGGCGCTGTTCTCGCTCCCGGCCAAGGGACGCGTGCTGGCCTCGGCGCCGAGCGGCGTCTGGGTCGTCTCCGCGGACGGTTCGAGACGGAACCTCGGCGCCTACGACGAAGCGACGTGGTCGCCGCACGGGCTGCACGTCGGCGCGGTCAAGCGGAACCAGCTCGTCGCCCTGACTCCGGGTGGCGAATTGCGGTGGGTCATGTCCCGGCGGCGCGTCCGGCATCCTCGCTGGGCCCCAAGCGGCTTCCGCATCGCGTATCTGAGCGGCGCCAGCCTGCGCGTCGTCGCCGGCGACAAGACGGGGGACCGCCGAGTAGACACGGCCCGGGACGTCGCGCCCGCGTGGAAGCCCGGCCAGGAGCACGTCCTCGCCTATGTCGATCGCAGCGGGACGGTGAACGTGATCGCGACCGATAGTCGCCAGACGCTCTGGACCGCCGCCGGAAGCGCCGCCTCGCCGATGCAGCTCGAGTGGTCGGCCGACGGCAGGCGTCTGCTCGCCCTCAGAAGGCTGGCCGGTCGCTTCGCCCTCATCGTCTTCGACGCGAACGGTCGTCGTCTTCAGACGCTCGAGTTCCCGGGCCAGCCGCTGGGGGCCGCCTTCGCGCCGAAGGGGCATCGCGTCGCCTTGATCCGTCGCGTGGGGCCGCGCAGCGAGCTCCTCGTCGTCGACGCCGACACGTTGCGGCGCCAGCAGACGGTCTTCGCGGGACTCGGGCGGTTCAGCGACGTTGCATGGTCGCCGACCGGCCGCTGGCTGCTCCTCGGCTGGCCGAGCGCCGACCAGTGGCTCTTCATCCGCTCCACCGACGTCAAGAAGGTCGAGGCCTTCTCGAGCGTCGCCGCGCAGTTCGACCCCGGCAACACCAGGCCGGGTGCCTTCCCGAAAGTCGAAGGCTGGTGCTGCACCCGTTAGGCTCCAGCTGTGCTCGACGTCGGCGACACGATCCCCGAGGCCCAGGTCTGGCTCGCTCCGCGTGAAGGGCTCTCGCTTCGCGATCTCGTCGAAGAAGGGCCGATCCTGCTGCTCTTCTACCTCTTCGACTGGTCGGGCACCTGAAC
>DASSCT010000178.1:0-6517 GCA_035697545.1 Gaiellaceae bacterium
GCGGCGATCTGCGCCATGGCCGTCGCCGTGCCGGTGCCGATGTCCTGCATGGCCGTGAGGACGGCCGCGCGCGCATCGGCGCCGACGCGGACCCAGGCGTACGAGGGCGGCCCACCGCCGCCGTACCAGATCTGGCTCGCCATGCCGACGCCGTGCCGCCAGGGCCCTTCGGACCGGGCCCGGACCTCGTCCCGTCGGCCCCAATGCGGTTGGGCCCGCCGGTAGCACTCGAGCAGGTTCTTGGAGGAGAACGGCCGCCCGTCGACCGCGTCGTGATCGCTGTGGTTCCGCTGCCGGAGCTCGAGCGGATCGAGATCGAGCTTGGCCGCGAGCTCATCCATCAGGCACTCGAGCCCAAAAGTGCCCTCGACGAAGCCGGGCGCGCGGAACGCCTTCATCGGCGCCGTGTTCAGCCTCGCGCCGCGCTCGAGGATGCGGACGTTCTCGCAGGCGTAGAGCATCTCCATGGGCCCGCCGGTCGAGGAGAGCCAGCCGTCCCAGCCCGTCGCGTTCACGAACTCGCCTTCGAGCGCCGTCAGTGTCCCGTCCGAGCGCGCTCCGACGCGCAGGCGCTGGATCGTTGCGTTCCGGTTCCCGGAGTCGAGGTTCTCCTCGCGCCGGTTGAGCGCGCACTTGACCGGGCGGCCCGTCTGCCGGGCGAGATCGGCGGCGATGTAGGTGTAGTCCCCCGGCCCGTTCTTCGCGCCGAATCCGCCGCCCATGAAGCGGCAGACCACGCGGACGCGATCCGGCGGCAGGCCGTAATGCTCGGCGACGCTCTCGCGGATCTCCCAAATCGCCTGCGTCGAGATGTAGACCGTGAGCCGGTCGCCTGCCTCCCACTCGCAGACGGCCTGGTGAGTCTCCATCGAGTTGTGGAGGACGGTTTGCGTGCGGTACTCAGCCTCGACGACGACTTCGGCCTCTGCGAACCCTCGCTCGACGTCTCCTCGCTCCTTGCTGCGCTCCGAGACGAGCTGCCCGCCGCGGACGGCCTCGTCGGGGTCGAGCAGCGGCTCGAGGGTCTCCCACTCGACCTCGATGCGGTCGACGGCGGCTCTCGCTTGCGCCAACGTGTCGGCAGCAACGGCGGCAATCGCCTGTCCGTGGTAGTTCGCTTCCTCGGTCAGCGGCCCGAGCACGCCGCGGACGCCCGGTGCCTGACGGGCGCCGTTCAGCTCGAGGCTACGAACCCGCGCCCGGGCGTGCGGGCTGCGGAGCACCGCGGCGTGCAGCATCCCGGGGAGCTGGACGTCGGCGGTGTAGCGCGCGTCGCCGGTCGCGCGCTGCCGCCCGTCGATCCTCTCTGCCGGCCGGCCGACCTCGTCGAGCGGTCCCGCGGGCCACTGGTCGAGTGTGTCCTCCTCGACGAGGATCCACTGCTCGGTGTAGCGGCCTTCGACCTCCTTCTCCGTTCGGATCAACCGTGCCATGACCGTCCCCTCGGGTCAGGTCCAGGGGCCTGGCCCCCGGACACGGCGTGAAGGGTCAGGTGCGCCACGAGAGGATCGCCTCCTCGATCTTCGGATACGTCCCGCACCGACAGATGTTCCCCGCCATGCCGTGGCGAATCTCCTCGCGGCTGGGCGACGGGTTCGCGGCGACGAAGGCCGCCGCCGAGACGATCTGGCCCGGCGTGCAGAACCCGCACTGGAGGGCATCGGAGCGCACGAACGCGTCGACCAGCGGATGGTCGCGAAGCCCTTCGATTGTCGTCACCTCTCGACCCGCGACGGTGTGGGCGAGCGTGAGGCACGAGAGGATCGGGACGCCGTCGAGCTGGACGGTGCAGGCGCCGCAGTGACCCTCGTTGCAGGCGACCTTCGTGCCGATGAGCCCGAGCTCCTCGCGGAGGGTGTCCGCGAGGGACATGCCCACAGGCACATCGACTGAATACCGCTCGCCGTTGACGTGGAGGTCAACCACGTGGCGTCACCGCGATGATGTCCGCGAGGTGGACGAGGGCGAAGGTGGCCCGGCCGGTCGCCATCCGCTCTCCCTCGTCCTCGATCTCGGGCAGCGTCCGCCAAAGTTCCTGTGCGGTCGACAGGAGCTCCTTGATGCGGTCCAGCTCCTCCACATACCCGTTGCGCTCGTAGCAGGCGTTCAGGGCCAGGCCCAGGACGCCGATCGAGTCGGCCTGGCGGGTCCAGAGCAGCGGGGTTGCCATCGACAGATACTGGTGGATCCGGGCGAGGGCCATCGATTGCGAGAACTCGTCGGTCCCACTCGGCATCGAAGGCTCGAGCGGCTCTTCGCCGGCCGCGATCCGGTTCGCGTTGCCGAAGAGCATGTCGCGGAGCTGCCGCTCGTCGAGCCCGGCGGTGATCGCCGTGCGTAGCGAGTTGAGCAGCGCCTGAGGCTGGCGCCCGTAGGGATAGTCGGAGGCGTAGAGGATCTGCTCCGGCGGAACCTGGTGGAAGAAGTCGAGGAGGTCGACCGGGCTCCAGACGGACGTGTCGAAGAACACTCCTTTGCGTCCGGCGAGACGGCCGGCCAGGCCACCGAGGTCTGCGATGCCCGCGTGGGCGACGATCAGCTGCGCTTGCGGATAGGACTCCACGAGCCGGGACAGGTCGGCGGCAATCGGCGGAAGCCCGCGACCGCCGTGGATCAGGATCGGCACCCGCCGCTCGGCAGCGAGCTCGAACACCGGTGCGAGCCGCTTGTCGTTCAGCAGGAACCGCTGCGCGCGAGGGTGCAGCTTGATGCCCCGTGCGCCGCGATCGAGACAGCGAATCGCCTCCTCGATCGGCGACTGGTTCATGTCGAGCCGGACGAAGGGGATCAGGCGGCCGCCGGAGCGCTCGGCGTAGTCGAGCGTACGGTCGTTCGGCGCCCGGAACGCCGGCTCGCGGTCGGGCTCGTCCATGCAGAACATGAAGGCCCGCGACATGCCGTAGGTCTCCATGATCCGCTCGAGCTCCTCGTACTGGCCCGAGAAGCCGTCGATGTCCTGTCCGAGGTGGACATGGGCGTCGAAGATCCCGGCATCCGCGGGCAGGAGCCGGCGCAGCTCGTCGTCGTAGAGCGAAAGCAGCTGCTGCGCGCGCGAAAGCGGCTCGACCACGAATCGTCAGTCTATGCAGGCGCGCCGAATATAGGATCGTTTCATGCCTGACATCCTGATCTACGCCGACTCGATGCACGCCGCGGAGATGCGGCACGAAGTCCCCGTCCCGATCCCCGACCCGTTTCTCTACCTCGAGCGGAACGGCGACCGACACGCCGTGATCACGTCCTTCGAGGTCTCTCGGCTGGAGCCGACCGGGATCCACGCGCATCCGCTCGAGGAGTTCGGATACGACGCCCTCATCGCCGAGGGGCTCCCGCGACACGAGGTCTACGCGCGCACGCTGGTCGAGGCCGTGCAGCGGCTGGAGGTGCGCGACGCCGTCGTCCCGTCGACCTTCCCGGTCGAGCTCGCCGACCGGATCCGGGCGGTCGGGATCGACCTGCGACCCGACCGCGAGCTCTTCGCCGGGCGCCGCCGGGTCAAGAACAAGATCGAGCTCGCCGGGATCCGCAAGGCCCAGCGCGGCACCGAGGCTGCGATGGCCGCCGCGCGCGACATGCTCCGGGGCGCTGAGACCTCGAACGGGTCGCTGATGCTGGACGGCGAGCCGCTGACCTCCGAGCGGATCAAGGCGCGGATCATCGAGGTCTTCAACGAGCACAACCTCGCGTCGGACGAAATGATCGTCGCGCACGGCGGCCAGGCCGCCTCCGGGCATGACATGGGCTCGGGGCCGATCGCCCCCGGGGAATCCGTCGTGATCGACCTCTTTCCCCGCGACCGGGAGACCGGGTGCTACGCGGACATGACGCGCACGTTCGTCGTCGGAGAGGTCTCCCAGGAGCTCGCCGAATACCACCGCCTCGTCCATGAGGCGCTCATGAAATCGATGGAGGCCGTGAAAGGCGGCGCCGAGGGGCGGGAGGTCTACGAGCTCGTCTGCGACGTCTTCCACGAGGCCGGCTATCCGACGCAGCTTTCGAAGGAGCCGGGCAAGGTGCTGGACAGCGGCTTCTTCCACGGGCTCGGCCACGGCGTCGGGCTCGAGGTGCACGAGCCGCCTTGGCTCTCGCGCGATCCCAGCCGGCTCGTCGCCGGCGACGTCGTCACGCTCGAGCCGGGGCTCTATCGGGCCGGGTTCGGCGGCGTGCGGCTGGAGGATCTCGTGCTCGTCACGGAGGACGGGGCCGAGAACCTCACGGACTTTCCCTACGATCTGCGGCCGTGACTGAGACACATCCCGCTGCGATCGAGACGATGCTGCTCGAGGAGCGGCGGTATCCGCCGGATCCCGAGTTCGCTGCACAGGCCAACGCCCAGCAGGACATCTACGAGCGCGACTTCGAAGAGCTCTGGTCGAAGGAGGCCGAGCGCATCACGTGGTTCGAGCCGTGGACGACGCTTCTCGAGTGGGAGCCTCCATACGCGAAGTGGTACGTCGGTGGGAAGCTGAACGTTTGCTTCAACTGCGTCGACCGTCATGTCCGGGCCGGCAACGGCGGCAAGGTCGCCTACTACTGGGAAGGCGAGCCCGAGGACGACCGTCGCGAGATCACCTTTGCCGACCTCCAGGACGAGGTCGTTCGCTTCGCGAATGCGCTCAAGGAGCTAGGCGTCGAGAAGGGGACGCCGGTGGGGATCTACATGGGCATGGTGCCCGAGCTTCCCATCGCGATGCTCGCCTGCGCACGGCTCGGAGCGCCGCACACGGTTGTCTTCGGCGGCTTTTCGGCCGAGGCGCTCGCCGGCCGGCTGAACGACATGGAATGCGAGGTCCTGGTCACGCAGGACGAGGCCTGGCGGCGTGGGACGACTGTTCCGCTCAAGCGGAACGCCGACGAGGCGCTGGCATCCTCGCCGACGGTCAAGCGGGCCGTCGTGCTCCGGCGGACCGGCGGCGAAGTCCCGATGCAGGAGGGCCGCGACGCGTGGTGGCACGAGGTCGTCGAGGGTCAGTCGGGCGATCCAGAGTCGTGCCCGCCGGAGTCGATGGACTCCGAGGATCTCCTCTACCTGCTCTATACGAGCGGCACGACCGCGAAGCCGAAGGGCATCGTCCACACGACCGGTGGCTACCTCGTGGGCGTCGCGGCCACGCACCACTACATCTTCGACATCAAGCCCGACTCGGTGTACTGGTGCGCGGCTGACGTGGGCTGGGTCACCGGGCACAGCTACATCGTCTACGGGCCGCTCGCGAACGGGACGACCGGGGTCATGTACGAAGGCACGCCGGACTTCCCGGACAAGGATCGCTGGTGGGCGATCATCGAGCGCTACAAGGTCGACATCCTCTACACGGCGCCGACCGCGATCCGGAGCCACATGAAGTGGGGCCCGGAGCACGCGGCGAAGCACGACCTGTCGTCTCTGCGGCTACTCGGCACTGTCGGCGAGCCGATTAACCCCGAGGCGTGGGTCTGGTACCGGGAGCACATCGGCGGTGACCGGACGCCCGTCGTCGACACGTGGTGGCAGACGGAGACCGGGATGATTCTGATCACGCCGCTTCCGGGCCTGACGACGCTCAAGCCCGGCTCGGCGACGAAGCCCTTCCCGGGTGTCGATGCGGCCGTCTTCGACGAGCAGGGCAACGAGGTCGGCCCGGGCGGCGGGGGCTACCTCGTCCTGCGGAAGCCCTGGCCGGCGATGCTCCGCGGGATCCACAAGGACCACGACCGCTACGTCGAGACCTACTGGTCGAAGTACTCGGGCGTGTACTTCGCCGGCGACGGCGCGCGAATCGACGAGGACGGCGACTTCTGGCTTCTCGGACGGGTGGACGATGTGATGAACGTCTCCGGTCACCGGATCTCGACGATCGAGGTCGAGAGCGCGCTCGTCGATCACGCCTCGGTGGCCGAAGCAGCCGTGTGCGGCCGGATCGACGCCCAGACCGGACAGGCGATCGTCGCCTTCGTGACGCTGAAAGGCGCGGAGGAAGGGTCGGAGGAGCGGCTCGCCGAGCTCCGCGACCACGTCGGCAAGAAGATCGGCCCGATCGCGAAACCGGCCAACATCGTCTTCACGCCGGAGCTTCCGAAGACGCGCAGCGGCAAGATCATGCGGCGGCTGCTCCGTGATGTCGCCGAGAACCGGCCGCTCGGGGACACGACCACGCTCGCCGATCCCGCCGTCGTTGAGGAGATCCGCGAGCGCGGCGAGGGCGGCACGTCCGAGTAGTGAACCATCGGCAGCTCGGAACGCTACGCGTCCTAGTAACACGCCAGAGAAGGGACTGGTGACTCAGAGCGAGGATCGGCGCCTTGCCGTCGAGTTGTTCAACGAGGTCTGGCGCCTGATGGAGGCGCGGGAGGACGACGAGCGGATGCTCCACGCGGCTCATGCCTCGGCGTACCACTGGGGCGAGGCGCCGGAGTGCGAGCCGAAGAATCGGGCGCGTAGCGAGTGGCAGGTGTCGCGCGTCTACGCCGTTCTGGGCCGTGGCGAGCCGGCCGTTTGGCACGCGGAGCAGTGCTTGGCGATCTGCGAGGAGCACCC
>DASSCT010000179.1:0-7449 GCA_035697545.1 Gaiellaceae bacterium
CCCGATCGCCGTCGCGATCACCGGCGGCATCGGAGCGGGGAAGAGCGAGGCGCTGAAGGCGTTCGCGCGGCACGGCGCGGCCGTGATCTCGAGCGACGAGATCGTCCACCGGTTGATCCGGGAGGACGAAGGCGTGAAGCGCGCGATGGTCGAGCGGCTCGGCCCGGAGATCCTCGGCGAGGACGTGGAGATCGACCGCTCCCTGGTCGCGAAAGTTGTCTTCGGCGACCGCAAGGCGCTGCTCTGGCTCGAGCAGCTGCTGCACCCGCTCGTCTCGCTGGAGTACCTCCGCTGGCGGGACGAGCTTGCGCAGAGGCCCGATCCGCCGGCGGTCGCCGTCACGGAAGTGCCGCTGCTCTACGAAGCGGGAAGCCAGGATCGGTTCGACACGATCGTCCTGATCACGGCGCCGCGGAAACTCGCCGCGGCGCGTGCGCAAGTGTTCGCCGACGAGCGCTCGGACCGGCTGATCCCGGACGACGAGAAAGCTCGCCACGCAGATTTCGTCTACGTCAACGACGGTTCGCTCGAGGAGCTGGACGAATTCGTGGCCGGCGTCGTCAGAGCGCTTCGAGCTGCACGCGAGCCTGAGCCGCACTGACGACGTTGCCCTTCGCCGTCGCGCTGGCCAGCGCCTGGTCGAGGGCAGCTCTCGCACGCCCTGGCTCGAGGAACGCCGCGACCTCGACGGTCACGATCGGCAGATCGAAGCTCTCTGACCGGGCGAGGTCGATCGCCTCGCCGGCCAGTCGGGCGGCCTCGGCAAGCTCGTCCCCGTGCGCCTCGACTTGGGCCTTCGCGACACGCCAATAGATGTTTGTCGTGAGGTCGTCCTCGGCGCCGACCTGTCTGGCCTGCTCGGCGAGCTCGTCGGCTTCGAGATAGCGCTCCTGTTTCGCCAGGGCCAGCGCCAGCAGGGCCGAGACGGTCGAGAGATAGCCACGCTCGCCGGCGGCGGAAAGGATGTCATGTGCCTCGCGGAGCAAGCCCTCCGCAGCTGATGCATCCCCGGCGAGCAGCTCGATGACCGCTACGGGTTGGCTGATTGCTGCGTACTGAACCCGCTGACCACGTTCGAGGAGCGCCTGCCGCCCGTCAGCGGCCAACTGCCGGCCCTGCTCGAAGTCACCGGTCAGGGCGAGGAGCACGCCTTGAACGACCGCCAGCTCTGTGCGAGCCGTGTGATCGATCCCGATGGACTGCGCGAGCCTTCGGCATTCGGGGAGCGCAACCCCGACCGGAGCAGATCCCCACAAGAGCAGGATCGCAAGGTCATGCACCGCCTCTGATCTGAGCCGCGGCTCCCCGACCGCCTCTGCGTGCTCGATTGCGCGCCGCAAGAGATGCTCGGCTTTTTCGTTGTCGCCGAGCCACATGGTCAGCACTCCTTGCCGCCTCAGCGCCTCCGCGAGGATGGCCTCCTCCCCGAGTCGCGCTGCGTCACTGACCGCCGTCTCGAATGGAACGGTGTAGTCCGCCATGCGCGCCCCCCGCATGAGTTCGAGCCCCAACCGGCCCACGCGCGCGCGCAGCGCCGTGGCCTGGTCGCCCAGTTCCTCCGCCGCCCGGTAGAGCTCGGCCGGACGCCTGAGGTCGCCTCCCTCCGCCATCGCCGCGGCCAGGTCCGGATAGAGAGCGACAGACTCGCCATCCCCCTCGGGCAGCAAGCGTACGGCGCGCTCGAGCAGGTTGATCGTGGCGGGAATGTCTGCCCGCTCGAACGCCCGCTTTCCGGCCGCAGCCAGGAGCCTCGACGCGCGACGCGCGAGCGCGTGTCCGCGCTCGTCCACCGGACCGAGCTCCGCTCGGTTCCGGTAGGCCTGCTCGAGGTGGTAGCCACGGATCTCGTCGAGCTCGGGGAACGCCTCCTCGACCCGCTCCGCGAAGCGCTCGTGCAGCTCGGCCCGTTGCTCCTTCGGAATCGCTTCGTAGGCCGCGTCGCGCAGGAGCAGGTGCTTGAACCGGAACGCCTGCTCGCCCGTCGGGCGAATGAGGTCCTTCCGGACGAGTGACTGCACCGTGTCGGTCAGGCGCTCGGCGAACGGCGTCGGCAGCAGGGCGGCGAGCGCTTCTCGATGGAACTCCTGGCCCTCGACGGCGGCACACTCGAGCAGCGCGCGTTCGTCGGGCGAGAGGCGATCCAGCCGCGCGGCGAGGAGCGCCTGAATCGTCGGCGGAACTGCGACGTCGCCGTCCTCGGCGATCATCGCCAGCATCTCCTCCACGAAGAGCGGATTTCCCTCGGCCGCGGTCGCGATGCGCTTCTTCGTCGCCGTGTCGACTCCGGCGAGGAGCAGGTTGTCGACGAGTTGCACAGACTCGCCCTCGGTCAAGGCCTCGAGCAGCATCGTCGTCGCGTTCAGCTTGCCGCCGCCCCACCCGGGTCTGACGTCGAGGAGCTCCGGCCGGGCCGAGCAGACGAGCAGGATCGGCGCGTCCCGCGCCAGATCGGTGACGTGGTCGACGAGATCGAGAAAGGTCGGCTCGGCCCACTGCAGGTCGTCGAAGACAACGACGAGGGGGTGCTCGCGGGCGAGCCGCTCGAACATGAGACGTGTCTGCAGCGCGATCTCGTCGCGGTTCGCCTGGAAGTCGATCGCGGATCTGAGCTCACCGACCTCCGTGAGCGGCCAGTACGTGATTCCCTCGCCGTAGGGCAGGCAGCGGCCCGAGAGCAACGTGGCATCGACATGCTCACCGAGCTCGCGAACGAGCCGTGACTTGCCGATTCCCGCCGGCCCGAGGAGCGTGAACTGGTACGCGATGCGCTCGGACACGGCGTGGTCGAAGGCGCTCTGGAGCTGGGCGAGCTCGTTCTCGCGGCCGACGAGCGGCGAGTCGAGCCGTCGCGGGATCAGCTCTGCGTCTTTCTTCGCGTCGAGCAGCCTGTATGCGCGGACCGGCTCGGCTTTGCCCTTGGCGTCGACCGGTGCGGCCACCTCGACCTCCACCGCGCCCCTGGCGAGCCTGTACGTCGACTCGCCGACGAGGATCTCCCCAGGCGCGGCCGCCTGCTCCAGCCGGGCGGCGACGTTGACCGCGTCCCCCGTCGCCAGTGTGTTCCCCTCGCCGGTCACGACCTCGCCGGTGTTCACGCCCATCCGGCTGACGATGCGGACGCCCCAGTCGCGCTCGAGCTCCTCGTTCAGCGCGTCGTGCGCCCGGCGCATGTCGACCGCGGCGCGCACCGCCCGGAGCGCGTCGTCCTCGTGTACGACCGGAATGCCGAAGACGGCCATGACCGCGTCGCCGGCGAACTTCTCGACCGTCCCGCCGTGGTGCTCGATCGCCCCGCGCATCGCGTCGAAGTAGCGGGTCATGACGCGCCGGGTCGACTCCGGATCGAGGCGCTCGCCCATCGCCGTCGAGCCGGAAACGTCGCAGAAGAGCACGGTCACCGTTTTCCTGACCTCGCGCGAAGGCTCCATGGCGACGAGCGAGGCGCCGCAGGCGCCGCAGAAGCGGAAGCCGTCGGGTTCTCCTGTCCACAGCTGGGGCAGCGCGCCACGCGCCGATCTTACGGTTGTGCTTGACAGATGCCAGAGTGATGTCATAATGATGTCATGGAGACGGCAAGGTTCGTCGAGAAGTTGGAGCAGGACCTCGCTTCGGTGGCCGCACTCGGGGGAGACGAGGTCGCCGAGGCCGCGGAGCGCCTGAACCAGGCGCTCCGCGGCTCCGCGGGCCTGCGCTTGCTGGAGACGCTGGGGGAGGCAGCGCTGGAGATCAGCGCGCAGCTTCCGGAGGGCCATGTCGAGGTCCGGCTGGCCGGGCCCGACCCGCAGCTGGTCTACGTTCCCGCCAAGCCCGCCGAGCCGGCCGCTCCGCCGGCCGAAGACGGCCTCGCGGCGAGGATCACGCTGCGTATTTACGAGAGCCTGAAGCGCGAGCTCGAGGCTGCGGCCGCACGTGAAGGGATGTCGCTCAACGCCTGGCTCGTCCGCGCGCTGGCCCGCAGCGTCGCGGCCCCGCAGCGACGGCCCGGCAATCGCCTGACGGGCTATTCCCGGAACTGAGGAGGGGAGATGAGGACCGAAACGTTCACCACGCCGGGAGCAGTGACGCTCCAGATCAACGTCCCGGCCGGAGACGTCGACATCGAGACCCGCGAGTCCGCCGAGACCGTCGTCGAGCTGGAGGTTCGCGGCCGGGACTCCGAAGAGCTCGAGCGCGAGACCCGGATCGAAGCCCGCCCACGCGTCGACGGCCACGAAGTGGTGGTCGACGCCGCTCAGGTTCGACGCCTGCTCCGTATCCGCGGCGGCGACTACCGAGTCCGGATTCAGGCGCCACCGGGCGCCGCCGTCCGGGCGGAGCTGGCCACGGCGGACATCCGCGGACGCGGCCGGTACGGGGAGTTGGAGCTCGATGTCGCCTCCGGCGACGTCGAGTTCGACCAGGTGGACGGTGAGGCCAAGGTCAACACCGCCTCGGGCGATGTCGAGCTGCGTCGCGTCGCATCGGCCCGCCTCAACTCGGCGTCTGGCGACATCCGCGTCGTCGAGGCGGCCGGTTCGCTCGAGGTGAACACCGCGTCGGGCGACGTCCAGATCCGCAAGGTCGTCGAGGGCAACGTGAAGGCCCACTCGGCCTCGGGTGACATCGAGGTCGGGATCGCCAAGGGGTCGAGGCTCTGGGTCGACGCACAGTCGCTCTCCGGCGACACGTCGTCCGAGCTCGAGCTCGAGCCTGCGCCCGTACCGGACGACGAGGGACCGCTCGTCGAGCTGCGCGCTCAGACCATGAGCGGCGACATCAGCGTCCGCCGGGCATGAATCAACCGCAGCCCGAACCGCCTCCGCTGCTGCGGCAGCCGGAGTTCCTGAAGCTGTGGGCGGCGCAGTCGATCTCCCAGATCGGCGACCAGGTCACGTTCCTCGCCCTCCCGCTCACCGCGGTCCTGACGCTCGATGCATCCGCGGCCCAGATGGGCTTGCTCATGGCTGCCGAGCTCATGCCGCACCTGCTGTTCTCGCTCTTCGCCGGCGTCTGGATCGAGCGACGGCCGCACCGGCGGAGGCTGATGATCGCGGCCGACATCGCGAGGGCTGGGCTGCTCGCCTCGGTCCCGCTCGCCGCGGCGTTCGACCTGCTCACGTTTCCGCAGCTCTACGCGGTCGGCTTTGCCGCCGGAAGCTGCGCGGTGCTCTTCGACATCAGCTGGGCGACGCTGTTCCCGGCCGTCGTGCCTCGGCGCGACTTCGTCGACGCGAACAGCAAGCTGAGCCTCAGCCGCTCGATCTCGTTCGTTACAGGCCCGGCGCTCGCCGGCTTCCTCGTCCAGGCCTTGACCGCTCCGGTCACGCTGCTCCTGGACGCCTTCTCGTTCGTCGGCTCGGCGCTCTTCCTCGGGCGCATTCGGACGCAGGAGCCGCCGGTCGAGCACGATGGAAACGGCGCCCTCGGCGCTCTCCGTGACGGCATGCGGTTTGTCCTCCGAGACGACCTGATCCGCGCCGACCTCGGCTGTGCGGCGACGGTCAACCTCTTCAACTACGTCTTCCACGCGGTCTTCATCCTCTACGCGACGAAGGAGCTCGGAGTTGCGCCTGGCACGCTCGGCGTTGCGCTCGGTGTCGGGGCTGTCGGTGGGATCCTTGGCGCGCTCGTCGCTCCGGGCCTCGAGCGTGCGATTGGCATCGGCCCGTCGGTCGTAGTCGGTTCGATCCTGTTCCCGGCGCCGCTCATCCTCGTGCCGATCGCTTCCGGCTCCGAGCTGACCCTCGGCCTGATTCTTGGCACAGCAGAGTTCTTGTCGTCCGTCGGCGTGATGATCTTCGACGTCTCGGCCGCGAGCATGCTGTTCATGCGAACGCCGGACCGGATTCGCGCCCGGACGGCAGGCACGTTCCGCTTCGTGAACTACGGCATCCGCCCTATCGGCGCGCTGCTCGGCGGCGCGCTGGGGACGGCGATCGGCCTACAGACGACCCTCTGGATCGGCGCCCTCGGCGCGCTGCTCGGCGTCGTCTGGCTCGTCTTCTCGCCGATTCCCAGGCTGCGCGAGGCGCCGGCGGAGGCTGCGTAGTGGAGACGCGCGTCCTCCGCAGCGGCGCGATCCGCGCCCTCCTTGCGGCCGAAGTGATCTCGACGTCTGGCAGCCAGATGACGTGGGTCGCCCTGCCCTGGTTCGTGCTGGTGACGACGGGCTCGGCGACGCAGATGAGCCTGGTCATGGCGGCCGAGGCAGTCGGTCTTGCCGCGGTGGGTTTTCCCAGCGGGCGGCTGCTCAACAGAATCGGCGCCCGGCGGACGATGCTTCTCTGCGACGGCCTCCGCGGCCCGCTGATGCTGGTGATCCCGGTGCTGCACTGGGCCGACGCGCTGTCGTTCGGGCTGCTTGTCGCCGTCGCCTTCGCCCTGGGCGCCTTCAGCGCGCCGTACTTCGCCGCGAACCGGATGATCCTGCCCGAGCTTCTCGGCGAAGACGAGACGGTTGTCAGCCAGGCGAGCGCCCTTTTCCAGGGAGCGACCCGGATCACGCTCCTGCTCGGGCCGGTGACGGCGGGCGTGCTCATCGGCCTGATCGGGGCGCCGTCGGTCCTCGTGGTGGACGCCGCGACCTACGTCGTGGCGATCTTGCTCGTCGCGGTGTTCGTGCCGGCGACGAGGCCGGTGGAAGCGGACGGCGAGGATCGCAGCGTGCTCGCCGGCCTTCGCTGGGTGGCGCGGGAGCCGCTGATCCGAACCTGGCGCTTCTGCTTCATCGTCGGCGACGTCGCGTGGCAGGCGATCTTCGTGGCACTTCCCGTCCTCGTGGTCGCCCGCTACGACGCCGACGCGCGCATCGTCGGCGCGCTTTTCGCAGCGTTCGGCGTCGGTGCCGTGCTGGGTAACACGGTCGCCTATCGCCTCGTGAAACAGGTTGACGGGTTACACCTGATCGCCCGAGTGGCGCTGGCACAGGCGCTCCCGATCTGGCTCCTGGTGCTCGACCTCCCGGCCGTTGCGGCGATCGGCGTCCTCTTCGCCTCGGGCCTCGCGAACGGGCTGATCAACCCGAGCCTGCATGCGATTATCACGCTCCGGATCCCGCCGGCGCTCCGCGGCACCGTCATGACCAGCCTGATGACGCTCTACGCGCTGGCGATGCCGATCGGAATCCTCGGCGCCGGGCCGCTCCTCGACGCCTTCGGCGTCACCCCGGTCTTCGCCGCGGCAGCGGCTGTGCAGACGCTGACGATGGCCGGCGTCGCACTCGCCGCGCGTGCGGCGAGTGCGACGCAGGGCTTAGACGGTGCGGGGGCGGGCCGCCGCCCCCGCACGGTTCGTTCAGTCGGCTAGCGCCGCTTGCCCTTGCTCGCCATCAGGTGAACTCGGGCACCGACGGCGAGCCGTGCACCGACACGCGGCGTCTGTGAGACGACGCGCCCGGCCTTCACCCGGCTCGAGAACATCCTCCGGATTTGCCCAACACGGCAATGTCCTCGGCTGATCGCGGCACGGGCA
>DASSCT010000180.1:0-3392 GCA_035697545.1 Gaiellaceae bacterium
TCGCCCGGGCCGGATGACGCCCCAGACACGGCGCCGGATCAGCGCGTTCGCCCGCGACACGTAGCGCTGCTACGCGCCGCGAACGACCGCACTGCCCGGCTTGGTCTGGAGCGCCCCCGACTGCGGCCGAATTTCACACCAGACCTCTAGCCGCGCAGCTTCGCGAGCTCCCGGAAGAGCTCGCGGGCCGCGGTGACGGCCAGCGGGATGTGCTCGACGAGGAGGCGCTCGTTCGGCGCGTGAATGTTTCCCTCCGGCAGGTCGAAACCGCTCAGGATCGTTGGAATCCCCTTGTCGGCAAGCGCCGGGACGATCGGCAGCGTGCCCCCGACGCGAACGAGCAGCGGTCGCTTCCCGACGACGCGCTCGAAGGCATCGAGCGCCAGCTTGATCGCCGGCGCGTCGGGCGGGATGAGGCCCGGCCTCGCGCTTGACCAGCGCTCGAGCTGGACGTCGGCGCCTTCCGGCGCGGCGTCGCGGATGAGAAGCTCGAAGATCGGGGCGATCTCGTCTGGATCCTGCCCGGGCGCAAGCCGGATCGAGACGTTCGCCTGCGCAGTCACCGGCAAGACCGTCTTCTGTAGGTGCGGCTCGCCCCCGGCGATGCCGTTGACGTCGACGGCCGGCTCCGCCCACGTGCGGAGGTAGAAGTCTTCGGCGGCTTGGGCATCTGCCGGCCGTGCACCCCCTTCTGAGAGCACCTGGGCGCCCGGATCGAGCTCCCTCCACGCCGCGAGCTCCTCTTCGGTGGGTTGGACGACCCCGGCGCGGAGCTCGTCCGGCAGCAGGCCGTTTTCGCGCGGAAGCACGCTCCGCAGGGTCTGCATCAAGGCGTAGTCGGCGTTCAGCGCGGCGCCGCCGAAGACCCCGGAATGGAGGTCGCGCTCGCCGGTCCTGACGGATAGGTGGAAGTAGACGAGGCCTCGGGTGGCGGTGTGGAACACCGGCTCGCCGCGCCTGAGCATCGCGGAGTCGAAGACGACTGCCGCGTCCGCTCCACGTTCATCTGCGGCGATGAAGTCGACCACCTCGTGCCCGCCCGTCTCCTCCTCTCCGTCGCAGATGAACCGGACGTTGACGGGCAAATCGCCGGCCGCCGCCAGCTCGGACGCGGCCTTGAGCAGCGTGTAGAGCTGGCCCTTGTCGTCGGCCGCCCCGCGTGCGTAGAGCCAGCCGTCGCGAATCGTCGGCTCGAACGGCGACGACTCCCACTCGTCGAGCGGCGCGGGGGGCTGAACGTCGAAGTGGCCGTAGACGAGGACGGTCGGCGCCTCTCCTTCAGTCGAGGCGGCGATTTCGCCAACGGCAAGCGGAAAGGTCGCGGTCTCCACCAGCTCAGCCTCGCCCCCGGCCCTTCGAATGAAGTCGCGCACCCACTCCCCCGCCCGCCGCACCTCGTCCGCATGCTCCGGGTCGGCGCTGATGCTCTCGATGCGGAGAAACTCCGAGAGCTCCTCCAGCCAGGCGGGATCCAGGTCCGACACGGTCGCCGACCCTATCGCCGCGGAAAGGGCTTTGCCCATTCCGCCGCATCGGCTCATCGAGGGGGAAGCCTCCTAGCGATCGTGGGCCGCGCGGCGCGAAGCGTCAGCCTACGGCTCCTAGAGTGACGCCAAAATCGTGAGATTTTCAGCGAAGAGCTAAGCGACGCGGAGCTTCTGCGAGTCGGCGAGCGCGCGGAGCTTCTTCAGGCTCTGGTTCTCGATCTGCCTGATCCGCTCCCGCGTGACCTGGAACGTCCGCCCCACCTCGTCGAGCGTCCGCGGCTGCTCGCCGTTCAGCCCGTACCGCAGCTCCAGCACGCGGCGTTCCCGCTCGGACAACGTCCCGAGGATCTTCGTCAGCGCCTCGCGACGGAGCACGTCCTCGGCCAGCTCGTCCGGCAGCGGCGCCAGCTCGTCGGTGATGAAGTGCCCTAACTCGGATTCCTCGTCATCCCCGACCGGCTTCTCGAGCGAGACAGGAGTCTGGGCGCTCCGGCGGATCTGATCGACCTCGTCGATGCTCAGATCGAGCTCGTCGGCAATCTCCATGGAGCTGGGCTCGCGGCCCCGCTCGGCCCGGAGCTTGCGCTCGGTGCGCATGATCTTGTTCAGCTTCTCGACCACGTGGACGGGCATTCGGATCGTCCGCGCCTTGTCGGCCAGCGCACGGGCGACCGCCTGGCGGATCCACCACGTGGCATACGTGGAGAACTTGAACCCCTTGCGGTGATCGAACTTCTCCGCCGCGCGAACGAGCCCGATCGTGCCCTCCTGGATGAGATCGAGGAACGGAAGACCCTGGTTGCGATAGCGCTTCGCGATCGAGACGACCAGCCGCAGGTTGGCCTCGACCATCTCCTGCTTCGCGCTGTGATCTCCGCGCTCGATCCGCTTCGCGAGCTCGATCTCCTGCGCCGCGGTGAGCAGTGGCACCTTGCCGATGTCCTTGAGGAAGAGCTGCAGCGCCTCGGTGGAAATTTCGCGCGCGTCGACACCGCCGTCCTCGTCCTCCTGCTCCGCGGCCACGATCTCGATCTGCAGCTCCTCGAGCCGGTGGTGGAAATCATCGATCTGTCCGGCGTCCAGCTCGAGCTCCTCGAGCGCGACGGCCAGGTCCTCCGCAGCGAGCTTGCCCGTCTCCTGGGCGCCCGCGATCAACCCCTCTAAAACACCCTCGGGAGTCGCCTCTCGACTTGCCGCTTCCGCTCCCACCACCGGCTCCCCTCTTTCGCCTTCAGCCCGGTCCAACGGCATCCGAACTATCCCTGCCTGCGAGAGTCTTCCATGCGCCCGCCTCTGCCGCCATAGGCCGACCGGCCCATCTTTCGATTCATGTGGTCCTATCTTTCATCGTGGCTTCCGTACGCTTTCTAGACGGGTCAAGAGGCGTTTAGCTTCCCTTGCCAACGGAGACTCCTCGCGCTCGGCGGCTAGTCGGAGCTGCTTTTTGGCCTCCTCGACCTGCCCCAGCCACAGAAGCATCAGCCCGAGATGGAACCGGACGGTCGCCGCCCGCGGAAAGCGGCGGGTCAGCGGCCCGAGCCGCCCGAACGCCCGTTCCGGGTGCGCCTTGTCGAACCGTCCGACGGCATCGGCGACCAGCGCCTCCGGATCATGCGGTGCCAGCCGGGCCGCCTCGGCGTACTGCCGACGCGCCGAAGTCGGCCGGTCGATCCGCTGGAGTGCGAGCCCGTAGAGCAGCTTGGCGTGAACATTTGGCCCGCGCGCTCGGCGTTCGAGCACGGCGAGCTGCCGCGCCGGCGGCAGGCGAGTCACGCTCCGGTCGGCGCCGACGCTGGGGATGAACGAAGGCAACCCGGGCGGAAACTGACGGAACAACAGGTCGGCGGAGCGGATCGCATACCCGGAGTCCGGATCGCGACTGCTCGCCGCGCGCCACGCATCGAG
>DASSCT010000181.1:0-5191 GCA_035697545.1 Gaiellaceae bacterium
GATCGTCCGCAGGCTGACCGCAGTCGAGACGCTCGGGAGCGCGACCGTGATCGCCTCGGACAAGACGGGCACGCTGACCGAGAACCGGCTCCGGCTCGCCGACACCCGGCCCGCGAACGGCCGGAACGAGCGGGAGCTGCTGACCGCCGCTGTTCTGGCGTCGACCGCACGACTGCTCGCCGAGGAAGGACGGCTCAGGCCAGTCGGCGATCCGGTCGACGCCGCGATCGTGCTCGCCGCGCACGAGAGCGGTCTGACCGGAGACGGGCTGGTCGAGGGTCAGCGCCCCCTGCGTGAGCTGCCGTTCGATCCGGTACGCAAGCGCATGGCTCTCGTCTACGGCGGGGACGACGGGCGCCACCTGTACGTGAAGGGTGCGCCCGAGGTCGTGCTGGAGCGCTCGACACTGTCGGCGGACGAGTCCGCGGCGATCGAGGCGGTCGCAGAGGAGTGGGCGTCTAGTGGGCTCAAGGTGCTCGCCGTCGCCGAACGCCGGCTTCCGGATATGCCCCTCGACGAGGAGGCTCTCGAGCGCGAGCTCAGCATCGTCGGGCTCGTCGCGCTGCACGATCCCTTGCGCGAGACGGCCCACGACGCGGTCGAGGATGCGCGCTCGGCGGGCCTGCGCGTGGAGATGATCACCGGTGACCATGCGTTGACCGCGGCGGCGATCGGTCGCTCGCTCGGCCTGCCTGATTCTGCGATTCACGCACGCGTGACGCCCGCCGAGAAGCTGCGTCTCGTGCAGTCGCTGCAGGATGAGCGGGAGGTGGTCGCGGTCACCGGGGACGGTGTCAACGACGCGCCGGCTCTCCGGACCGCGGACGTCGGCGTCGCCATGGGTCGCGGCGGCACCGAGGCGGCCCGCGAGTCGGCCGATCTCGTCGTTACGGACGACGACTTTGCCACCATCGTCGCGGCGATCCGCGAAGGGCGCGTGATCGCGGACAACATCCGGAAGTTCGTTGCCTTCCTGCTCTCGGCGAACCTGGGCGAGGTCGCGCTATTCGCAGTCGCGATTCCCGCGGGTCTCGGTGCGCCGATGACCGTCGTGCAGGTGCTCATGGTCAACGTCCTCACGGACGGGCTCCCTGCGATCGCGCTCACGCGCGATGCCGCTGCGGCTGACACGATGCAACGGCCGCCCGAGCGCGGCGACCGCCTCTTCCCGCCGCGCGCGTGGGGCGCACTGGCCCTCATCGGCGTACTCGTCGGCTTCGCCGCGCTGATCGCGTTTCTCCTCGGCCGCATCGACGGGGGAGACGAGGCGCGAACGATGGCTTTCGCGACGGTCGCGTTCGCGGAGCTTGCGCTCGTCTTCTCGCTCCGCTCGCCTGTCCTTGCCGCGTGGCAGGCGTCCCGGAACCTGTATCTGGTCGGGAGTGTCGTCCTCTCCGCCGCCATCGTGCTCGTCACCCTCTACGTGCCCGCGCTGAACGAGCCGCTCGGCACCGTGCCCCTCGGCCCTGCCGAGCTCGGCATCGTCGCGGTCCTTGCCTTCGCGCCGTTCGCCTGTGTCGAGATCGGCAAGGCGCTGCTTCGGCGCTCGGGTTGGACGCTAGAGGCGGCGCCTCGACGGTGACCGGCACCTAGGCGACGAGGAGGAGAGCGACCGCGAAGTAGGTGATGATCGAGAGCAGGTCCTGGATGACCGTGGCGAGTGGGCCTGAGCCGAACGCGGGATCGCGTCCGAGCCGGGCCAGTCCGTACGGCAGCGCCATGGCGACGACCGAGGCAATCGAGCAGCTGATCGCCAGGGATATGCCGACGGCGACAGCCACGTCCGCCTGTCCCCAGATCGCGAAGGTGAAGGCGAGGAACGCCGCGCCCAGAAGTCCGCCGATCACGAGCCCGGTCAGAAGCTCGCGCGGGAAGACCGCGCGGACGGGAATTCCCAGTGCCATGCCGCGGATGACGACCGTCTCGGTCTGCGTCCCCACGGCATCGGCCATGTAGACGACCGCCGGCACGAAAAACGCCAGGAGGACCTCTTTGCGGATCTCGTCCTCGAACGCGCCGACGATCGCGGCCGAGGCCATCGCGCCGAGGAGGCCGAGCCCGAGCCAGGGCAGTCGGTGCCACAGGCGCCGCGCGACCGGCTCCAGCGAGGCCGTCCGCGCAACCGAGGCGCCGCGGAGGAAGCCGCCGAGACGAGCCAGGTCTTCCTCGTGCTCGAGCTCGAGGAGCTGGAGGAGCCTTTCCGGCGGGACGAGCCCGTGGAAGCGTTCGTCGGCGTCGACGACGGCGACGGTGCGGTCGCCGCGAACGGCCGTCGCTCGTGCGGCTGTCTCGAGGTCGGCCTCCGGCGGAACAAGCAAGGCCTCCTCCGAGATCTCAGCAAGCGACGTCTCCTCGGCCGCGGCGAGCAGGCGCTCGATCGGAACGATCCCCGCGAAGCGCTCTTCCTCGAGCAGAACGACTTCCGTGGCGCTTGCGAACTGCCGTCCCATGAGTGCTGCCTGTATCTCGCCGGCGCGTGAGGTCGGGTCGGCCAGCGGTACGTCTGAAACGGCGGCTTGCCCGGCGGTGCCCTCGAGGACCTCCACGCCCCGAATAGCCTCGACCACGCTTGCACTCTCGCAGGGCAGGCAGACGCCGTCGACCGAACGCCAGCACGGCTAGATGGCCGACCGGGCCTTGTCCTGAGAGGATTGTGGGTGAGAACGGTCCGGGGCGAGGCCGGCAGCCTCGCCTATCGACATCAGGCTGCCCTCCTCTCGCGCGTCGCTGAACGCGGGTCCGGCCACGCCGAGGACGAGGGCTTCGACTTCCTCGCGGTGGTTCTCCCACTGTCGGACGGGTCTGGACGCCTGTTCGCTTTCGATCGCCCCCCAAAGATGGCCGGCCTGCTCGGCGTCACCACGTTCTGCGGCGATGACGGCAAGCTCAGCGGCCGCAAAAACCACGCGCCGACGGTCACCGAGGCCCAAGGAGAGCTCGAGTGAGCGGAGCGCATGACCTCCGGCGGCATCGAGATTGCCGCGCTCGCGCTCGAACGCGGCAGCACCCTTGAACTGGCCGCTCTCCCACCATGCCCAGCCGATCTCGTGGGCGATCGCGGCGCTCTGAAGCCTGAGCTCGATCGCGAGTGCGAGATCGCCCTCTCCGTGGGGCTTTTCGGCGAGGTATCCGAGTACCTGTGCCTCGCCACGAGGCAGGCTGAGCTGTCGGAATGTGAGGAGTGATTCCTCGAGCAGCGGCCAGGCGGCGGCCGTCTCACCCCTGTCAACCATGTTTCCAGCGACGCGGTAGCGGAGGTTCGCCGTCTGGACCTCGTCTCCACTCGCGATGAAGAGTTCGAGGCTCTGCTGGTAGCAGGGCGCGGCACGTTCGGTTTCGCCGGAGACCTGGAGTGCACCGCCGAGGGCACGCAGCGCGTGTGCGCGAAGCTTCGGTTCGGCGTCCGGGGCTCGTGCGAGCAGCGGCTCGAGGCGTGACGCGCCCTCGGTTTGCTCGCGAACGAGCCAGAATCCCTCGAGCGACGCGGCCAGAGCGAGGCCACGCTCGGGGTCGTGCTCGGCCGCCCAATCGAGCGCGGCGCGGACGTTGTCGATCTCGGGCGCGATGAGATCGACATCCCACTTGCCGGGAACACCGACAGTCGCGCGCATGCCCGCACGATCGGCGAGCTCGATCAACAAGTCGATTTGCAGTCGCCGAAGGGCATCCTCCTCACCCGAGGCCGCCAGGTGCTCCCGCGCGAACTCGCGGATTGTCTCGAGCATCCAGAAGCGCTCGTCCCCGTTCGCGTCGGTGCGTCGGCGGACGAGGCTCTTGTCGAGGAGCGACGCAAGCGTGTCGGGGTTCGAGGCACAGACCGCCTCGGCCGCCTCGAGAGTGCAGCCGCCGCGGAAGACTGCGAGCCGGGCGAACAGCCGCTGTTCGTCGTCGTCGAGGAGGCCGTAGCTCCAAGCGATCGTCGTACGCAACGTGGCGTGGCGCTCGTCGGCGTCGCGGCCGCCCTTGAGCAGGTCGAGCCGTTGCGCGATCCGTTCCAGCAGCTGCTCAGGGCCGAGCAGCTTGAGCCTTGCGGCGGCCAACTCGATAGCGAGCGGGAGCCCGTCGAGGCGGCGGATCAGCTCGTGCACCGCGGGCGAGTCGCCGACATCGCGCCGGACAGCCTGCGCCCGTTCGATGAACAGCGTGACGGCATCTCCCTCGTCCATCGGCGGCAGGTCGAACTCGGCCTCGCCAGAGATCCGCAGCGGTTCGCGGCTCGTGACCAGCAGGCGAAGAGCAGGAGCGGCCGCGAGCAGCTCCGCAACCGGGCGCGCTGCGTCAGGGAGCAGCTGCTCCATGTTGTCGAGTACGACATGGGCTCGCTTCTCACCGATCCGCGTCGCGATCGCGGCGGCATCGTCGCCGGAGGCACCGAGGCGCTCGGCGATCAAGGACACGACCACTGCTGCGTCGCGAACGGGTGCGAGCGGAACGAAGACCGTGCCCCCGTCCGCCTCTTCGGCGAGGAACCGGGCGAGCTCGATCGAGAACCGCGTCTTGCCAGTGCCGCCGGGACCGATGATCGTCAGCAGGCGCGGCTCGCGTTCGAGCCACATACTGGCAGCCTCCGAGAGCTCGCGCTCGCGACCGAGGAAGCGAGTCGCCGGAGCAGGAAGGTCGAGAGCACCCGGCGTTCGCAGCGGCGGGAAATCGGCGACGCCGAGCTGGAACAGACGAGCTGGAGCGTCGAAGTCTTTGAGCCGATGGCGTCCGAGATCCCGGAGCGGCTCATCCGCGAGCAGCGCGGCGGTCGCGGCCGAGACGATCACCTGACCGCCGTGGGCGAGCGCGGCTACCCGGGCAGCGCGATGGACGTCGATTCCGACATAGCCCTCAGCGGCCACGATCGGCGTTCCCGTGTGCAGGCCCATCCGCACCGCGATCGGCCCGGACGCGAGCGCCCGCTGTCCCACCCTCGCCGAGGCGGCGGCCCCAGCAGCGGTCGGGAAGGCGACGAAGAACGCGTCACCTTGGGTGTCGACTTCCACACCGCCGTGGGCCGCGAAGGTGTCGCGCAGCACGCGGCGATGCTCGGCCAGTGCCTCGGCATACAGCCCCGGGCCGACCTGTTTGAGGAGGCGTGTGGAGCCCTCGATGTCCGTGAACAGGAACGTCACTGTCCCCGCGGGCAAGTCCCTCGGCACGCCCGGAGTATCGTTGACGACTTCGCTCTGGACGGGCTTCCAGCTCT
>DASSCT010000182.1:0-2956 GCA_035697545.1 Gaiellaceae bacterium
CCGAACATGTCCTCGACGGCCACGCGTGCCTGGTACTGGGCGATCGGAGTGAACGGCAGAACGCCCGTCACGTCGCCGGATGCCCAAACGCCGTCGAGTGACGTCCGAAGCCGGTCGTCGACCGTGATCCCGGCGCGGTTCCGTTCGATGCCGACCTGGTCGAGGTCGAGCAGCTCGACGTTGGGAACCCGGCCCGAGGCCAGGAGGATCCGGGCGACGCGAAGCTCGTCGTCGCCGAGGGTCGCGACGATGTCGCCGTCCTCGCGGCGGACGCGCGAGACCGTCGACCCAGTGCGGATCTCGATGCCCTCCTCCACGAGCGCGGCGTGGAGCTCATCCGTCGCGGTCGGATCGGAGCGGGGCGCGATCCGGTCGGGCTGCTGGACGATCACGACGCGTGAGCCGAAGCGCGAAAAGATCTGCGCAAGCTCGAGCCCGACCGGCCCGCCGCCGACGACGAGCAGCGACTCGGGCAGCTCGGTCAGCTCCAGCGCGGTCACATGGTCGATCCAGCCGACCTCGTCGAGGCCCTCGATGGGCGGGACCGCGGTGCGCGAGCCGGTGGCAACGAGGATCCGTTCGGCGGAGATCCGTCCTCCGTTCACCTGAACGGTGTGCGAATCGAGGAACGCGCCGGTTCCGTCGAACGGCTCGTGACCGGCGCTGCGCAGTCGCTCCATCCAGACCTCCCGCGGGACGATCAGGGAATCTTTCCGCGCCTTGACGCGTGCGAGATTCGCCCGAGCCTCGCCGGCCTCGATCCCGAGCTTGTCGGCGAGGGTGTTGACGTCGTGCACGAGGTCGGACACGACGACGTACGCCTTCGTCGGCTTACAGGCGACGTTCGGACAGCTCCCTCCCCAGCGGGTGTTCTCCACGAGCGCGACGTTGGCGCCGAACTCCAGCCGCGCTTTGTTCGCCCCGTCGCGCGCTCCGGAGCCGGACCCGAGGACGATCAAGTCGAAGTGTGTGTTCATGCCACCTCCCCACGTGCGCTGGATGCGTTAGAAGGACGCTATGGAGATCTTCGACATCTCGATGTCGGTGCGTTCCGGCATGGAGGTCTATCCGGGCGACCCCGAGGTCTTCCTCGAGCGCGTGCGCTCGAATCCGGCGGTCAGCCGCCTCGACTTCGGCGTGCATACCGGAACGCACGTCGACGCGCCGGTGCATTTCATCGAGGGCGGCCGCGGAACGGAGACGCTGCGGCTCGACGTCCTGACCGGGCCCTGCGAGGTGGTCGTCGGGACCGGGATTGCGGAGCGAGTGGTGATCAAGGACGCCCCGGCGCTCGACGAAGCCGCGGCGCGGAAGCTCGTCGAGGGTGGCGCCCGTCTCGTCGGCGTCGACCGCCTTTCCGTAGGTGACCCCGGCGCCCATGTCGCGCTGCTTGGTGCAGGCGTCGTGATCGTGGAGGGGCTCGACTTGAGCGACGTCGAGCCGGGGTCGTACCAGCTCTATTGTCTGCCGCTGAAGCTCGTGGGCTCCGACGGCGCTCCTGCCCGTGCGATCCTGGTGCGACCCTGATGGTCGCCGCTTTCATCGGGATCTCGATCGTCGTCATCGTCACGCCGGGGCAGGACACGGCGCTGACGATCCGCAACTCGCTGCTCGGCGGGCGCCGGGCCGGGATCTTCACCGCCGCGGGTGTCTCCACGGGACAGGCGGTGTGGGCGCTTGCGACGAGTGTCGGGATCGCCGCGCTCATCGTCGCCTTCGAGCCGGCGTTCGTCGCGCTGAAGCTCGCCGGCGCCGCCTTCCTCGTCTACCTCGGCGTGCACGCGCTCCTGAGTGCGCTCCGCGGTCGCCCCCGGGAGCCGCGTTCCGTCGGCGGCGGTGGGCTGACTGCGCGGGCGGCGTATCGCCAGGGCGTCATCAGCAACCTCGGCAATCCGAAGATGGCGGTCTTCTTCACGAGCCTCCTGCCGCAGTTCGGGGACTCGTTTCCGAGCCTGCTCGCTCTGGGGCTGGTCTTCTGCTCGATGACGTTCGTCTGGCTGACGGCGTACGCGTTCGCCGTCGCCAGGGCCGGCGACGTGCTCCGCCGACCCGCGGTCCGGCGCGCGTTCGATGCCTTGCTGGGCGTCGTGCTCGTCGCGCTCGGCCTGCGCCTCGCGACCGACCGCCGGTGATCGAGCGCCACTTCGGCGAGAGCCCGGCGCTCTCGATCGGCGTCGAGGAGGAGGTGATGCTGCTCGACGGGGAGTCGCTCGTTCCCGTTCCCGCCGTCACGCAACTGCTGGCCGACGCCGAAGGCGACGAGCTGCCCGGACGGCTGAAGACGGAGCTCCACGCGTCGGTCGTCGAGCTGAACACCGACGTCTGCACGTCGGTGGACGAGGCGGTGGAGGCGCTGGCCACGCTCCGCGGGCGGGCGGCCGAGCTCCTGGAGCGGCGCGGCCTCCGTCTTGCCGCAGCCGGCTCGCACCCCTTCGCCGAGCCGGAGGAGCTCGAGATCGTCGACGAGAAGCGCTACCGAGAGTTCGTTGGTTACGCGGGTGTGACTGCGCGGCGCCAGGGGGTGAACGGGGTTCACGTTCACGTCGGGATGCCGAGCGCCGAGGAGTGCCTGGCGACGCTGGAGACGATCCTCCCCTGGCTCCCGCTCGTGCTCGGGCTGTCGGCGAACTCGCCCTACCTGGCCGGAAAGGCAACAGGGCTCGCCTCGAACCGCGCCGAGATCCTGGCGCAGCTCCCACGGAGCGGCGCACCGCCGGTGTTCGACTCCTACGACGACTGGGAGCAGTGGACGGAGCGGTTCCTGGTAACCGGTCTCGCCTCGAGCTACACCCAGTTCTGGTGGGACGTTCGGCTGCACCCGAACTTCGGAACGCTCGAGGTGCGCATGCCGGACCAGCCGACGGCCCTCGAGGTGACCGCCGGGTTCATCGCGCTCCTCCGCAGGCTGTGCGAGTGGGCGCTCGAGCATCCGGCCTCCGAGCCGGCCGACCGGGGG
>DASSCT010000183.1:0-7712 GCA_035697545.1 Gaiellaceae bacterium
GTCGTCCGGCCCTGGCTCGTCTACGCCGCCTGCGCCGTCGTCGTCGGCCTCCTCGTCCTTCCTGCGACCTTCCTCCAGGTCGGGCTTCGGGACTCGACCGAGCCGTGGTACCACGTCAACGACTCGACGTACCAGATCGAGATCGCGGGCGACCTCGTCCTCGACGGGGACAATCCGTACGGCCACGATTATCGGGGCTCCGGGTTGGAGAAGTGGTATCCGGCGGCTGGAGCCAGCCCGGACATCCCGCAGGTCGCGCTCGACCATTTCGCCTACTTCCCCGGCACGGTCCTCAGCGCAGCCGTCTGGCGGCTTCTGCCGAAACCGTTCGACGACTATCGCCTGTTCGTCCTGCTCTGCACGCTCGCGCTCTTCGCGGCCGCGCTGCTCTTCGACGCCCCGCTCCCGTGGAAGCTTGCGGCGGGGGCGGCGCTGGCCGCAAACCCGCTGGCGATCCGCGGGGCGTGGTTCGGGACCGCCGATGCGCCGAGCCTGCTCTGCACCGTGCTCGCCTTCGCGCTCGTGACGCGTGCCCGCTACGTCCTGGCCGCGGCCAGCCTGGCCGTCGCCGTGCTCCTGAAGCAGTTCGCGCTCGTCGCGCTGCCGTTTCTCGCCGTGATGATGCTCACCCGTCGCGTGGCGAAGCCCGTCCTCTATCGGGCCGCGGGCGTCTTCGCGCTCGTGCTGGTCGCGGGGATCCTGCCGTTCGCGATCGCCGATCCGGGAGCGCTCTGGGACGACACGATCGCGTACGGCGCCCAGACCTACCGGATCGTCGGCTACGGGCTCTCCGGCGTCCTCATCGAGATCGGGGTCCTGGACGACCGTTTCGGGGCGTACCCGTTCCTCCCGCTCGCGCTTCTCCTCTGGCTGCCTGTGACCGCGTGGCTCGTGTGGACGCAGTGGCGCTCGAAGCGGCTCTGGGTGGGAGCGGCCGCATTCGCCGCCTCTATCTTCGGCCTGATGTACCTGGGGCGGGTCTTCCAAACGTCATACCTGATCTGGCCTTTGACCGCGCTGCTTGTTTCTTTTGTTTTGGCTTCTTCGGAGCGTGACGAGCTCGACGAAGCTTCGGCGCAAAGCTGAAGATCCTCGAGCGCCCGATGATGTAGACGTGTTGGCTGTCGGCGACGGCCGGGCTGAAGACCCCGTCGGGCCAGTGCCAGACCTCCTTCCCGGTCAGCGCGTCGAGCGCGTAGGTGCCGCGGGCGCCCTGCTTGGCGTAGCGCGAGGCCACGCTTCCGCAGCGCGGGCACGCGGCGAAGTAGACGAGCCCGGAGATCACGCTCGGCGCGCCGTGGACCGCAGATGACGCGGAGAAGCGCCAGAGCCGGTCTCCCGTGGCGGCGTTGAACGCCATGAAGTAGCCGTCGTAGGTGCCGACATAGACGCGGCCGCGCCATACGGCGGCGGCGGTGTAGATGTAGGTGCCCGCCCGCTGTGCCCATAGCAACCGGCCGCTGGAAGCTCCGAAGGCGTACAACGTGCCGTCCGCGTTCCCGATGAAGACGCGGCCGTAGGCGATCGTGGGCGTCGCGTAGAAGTACTCGCGCCGCCCGAAGCGGGTGAGCGCCCGCGCACGCCAGCGTTCCTTCCCCGTCCGCGCGTCGAGCGCGTAGACGCTGCCGGCGTCCGTCCCGAAATACACCTTGCCGCCGACGTACGCGGCCGAGCTGTTGATCTCGCCGTCGGCAGTGAACGTCCAGCGCGGTTTGCCGGTGTAGATGTTGAGCGCATACAGCTTGTGATTCCACGAGCCCGCGTAGAGCGTTCGGCCGATGACGAGCGGCGACGTCTCGAACGCGCCGGCGTCGAACCGCCAGATGAGCTTCCCGGTCCGTGCCGCCATCGCCGTGATCATCCCGGGCTGGCTTCGCGGGTAGCGGTTACAAGGGAGCGGCTGCATCCAAGCGTGGTAGACAACTCGGTAGGCGATCGTCGGAGACGACGCGGAGCAATGGTTGAAGCGCCGCTGCCAGACGATCTTCCCCGTCCGGTGGTGGATCGCGAAGAAGCGGCCGCGCTGCTGGGCGACATACAGACGGCCGTAGGCGATCGAGGCCGGGAACTCGAGGACGTGGTGGGCCTTGAACGTCCAGCGCAGGCGAAACGGAGGCCGGAGGTTGAAGTCGGCACCGGTGTGCGTCCGCTGCACTCGCAGGCCGTAGGTCGGCCAGGGGAGGCGGAGAACGACCTTGCGCGGGCGCTTCTGCTCAGGCCGCTTCTGCGTGGTCACGAACTCGACCGTCGACGAGCCCCGCTTGTAGTCGATGGTTCCTTCGTCGTGGAGCCAGAAGCCGAGCGCAACGCCGGGGGCCAACGCGGCCGCGACGCCGAGCAGGATCAGAAGCCATGTTCGCCGCACGGCGAATCAGGCTAGCGAGGGCGCCGAACCAGCACGACCGTTGTCTCGTGCCGTCCGCCGGCGCTGATTCTCAGCGCGTAGCGGCCGGGCTTCGCAGGCGCGCGGAGGCGCAACGTGTGCCTGCGGGCCGAGCCGTTACGGCGGCCGAGCCGCCAGGTGTAGCGGGGGAAGTCGGTGCCGATCCGGACAGTGAAGAGCTTCCGCGGCCTGGAGCGGAGCCGGGTCGGAGTCACTTCCAGGTAGCGAACGCGGACGTAGAAGGGCTGCGCAGCCTGCCGATTCCCCGCGGCGTCGACGGCGACGAGCTGAAGGCGCTCCAGGCCCGGCCGGAGGCGGCGGGGCGCCCAGCGAATCGCGCCCTCGGAGCGGAGCCGTGTACGGATCTGCCGCTTGCCGTTGACGAGCAGCAGGACGTTCGACGGCTGGCCGGCTCGGTACCGGATCGTGATCGCATCGCCGCGGCCGTCCCCGTCGGGCGACAGCATCCGGCGGCTCACGTGGAGCACGCGGATGCTCGGACGGCTCGTGTCCACCGTGATCCGACGGGCGAAGTCGATCGTGCGGCCGAGGCGCTGCAGCTCCACCCGCGGCTGGTAGCGGCCGTCAGGGACGACTCGGCCCGATTGGTCGCGGCCATCCCAGCCGAACTGGTGGTTCCCGGGGCGAAAACGCGCCTCGCGGAGGAGCGTGCGCACGACGTTGCCGTCACTGTCCGCGATCGTCAGTGTCAGCACGTCTTCGGCCCGCAGGCGGAAGGCGATCCGCGCGGTCTGGTGATCACATCGGCAACCGGGCGAGACCGTGGGATCGATGCGCGGGCGCGCGATCGGATCGGGCTCCAGCTTCAGGTCCTCGGTCACGACGAAGGCCACGGCAGTCGCAGCGAGAACGCCGAGCACGAGGATCGTCCTGAGATGTCGTGCCACGGCTGGCGAGTGTAGTGACGGCGGTCGCTACCATCGGCCGCGTGAGGAGAGCAGTCCTCGCGGGGCTCATCGTGATCGCGTGTTCCGCCGCCACGGCGCAGCCTGCCCGGGCAGCGGACGCCTGCGGGCTACCGACGAGCGGGACGGCATGGATCGACTTCGCCGACGGAACGGTGCCGTTCTGGTACCGGTTCGCGCGCCCCGGGGTGATCGCCGCGGCCTCGAACTTCATCTTTCCGCCCCAGCTGCGAGCGGGCGGCGCGAAGACGATCTACTTCGATCTTTACTTGAACGGGCGCGTCGGCACGCCGGACAAGCCCGAGTCGGAGGCGAAGGTCATCGACTGGGCGCAGCGGATCTTCTACCGCGCCGCCGCCTCCAGCGGCTGCTCGAGGCCCTGGATGGCGCTGAACGAGCTCTTCGGCGCGTCCACGACGACTCCGTGGACCTCCAGCAACGCGGCGTACCGTCACAACGTCATCACCTTCATCCGGGCGTTGCGTGAGCTGGGAGCACGCCCGATGCTCCTGCTCTCGAGCCGCCCGTACACGCAGGGCGAAGCTGGGCTCTGGTGGCGCGAGGCTGCCGCCTACGCCGACCTCGTCCAGGAGGTCTACTTCACCGGGAAGCTGATCAATCGGCAGGGGCCGGCGGCCGGCGGCCGGACCGTCCGCGCGCGTTTCCGCGAGGCGGTCCGCACGTTCACCGACATCGGGATCCCGGCCAAGAAGCTCGGGATCATGCTCGGCTTCCAGGCCTCGAATCGCGGGAGCATGGCTGCGATCCCCTGGTTCCACCATGTGAAGCTGCAGGCTCTCGCGATCAAGCAGGTCGCGCGTGAGACGGGGCTCGGCAGCGTCTGGTCGTGGGGTTGGCAGGCCCGGAACACGGCCCAGGCCGACCCGGACAAGGAGGTCGGCGCCTGCATATGGCTCTGGACGCGCGACCCGAGGCTCTGCAACGCGCCCGAGGCAGCCGGGCCCGACTTCGACACGTCGTTCACGCAGCAAGAGATCACGCTGCCACGCGGCGTCCGCTGCTCGATCGGCGACCGCTCGATCACGCGCGCCGGCGTCACGCAGCTAACACGCGTCACTGGGGATCCCGGCATCGCCTTCTCGGCGGCATACGCCCGGGCCGTTCTCGCGGGGCTCGTCCAGGTCGACCCGGTCGACGTGCTGGCTGCCGAGCGGGCCATCATCGCGTCCCACTTCCGCGGCAGCCGCGGGGCATACCGTCGCGCGCTTGCGCGCTCACGCGCGACCGAGGCGCTCGCGCGCGAAGTGATCGCCGACGAGGTCCGCCAGCAGCGGATGGGCCGCCGGTTCCGCGTCGGTGCTCCGACAGCCGACCAGATCAGGAGCTACTACGAGAGCCTCGCGGACACCCCTGCGCGCATGATCGAGGTCAAGCCGCGGGCCTGGTGGCTCGGCGAGCGCCGCGAGGGCCTCGCGATCGGCTCCCTCGCCCCGCCGCAGGTTTTCGGCATCCCCGCCGGGAAGAAGTGGATCCGGATCCGGACCGCCGACGGTCTCTTCAAGGTGCGGTCGCAGGACGACGCGCATCCGCTCGGCACCTTCCCGCTCGGGCTCGCGCGGCCGGCAGTCGTCGCGGCGCTCAGGGAGATCCAGCGCCGGCAGACCTTCGAGCGCTGGTTCGGTCGCCCGCTGAAGGACGGCCTCGACCGGCTTCGCTGCGCGAACGACGAGCTCCCGGCGATCTCGGTGGTGGATCTCACCACCTACATCCCGTTCCTGGCGCTTACTGCTTAGCCACGAAGACCTGCGTGCCCTCTCGCAGGTCGAGCTGCCACGCCTCGTCGCGGGTCATCTGCACCCAGACCTCGCGGCCGTCGTCGAGCGCCAGATCGGCGCGCACCTCGAAGCCGAGGTGCACGACGCGCTCGACGGTGGCGCGCTCCGCCGAGCCGTTGGGCTCACGCCGGACGTCGATGTCGTGCGGCCGCACGAGCTCCTCGCCGAAGTGGCTGACGGGCCCGATGAAGCTCATGACGAACTCGTTCGCCGGCTGCTCGTAGAGGTCGCGCGCGGTGCCGGTCTGCTCGACCCGGCCCTGGTTCATGAGGACGATCTGGTCGGCGATCTCCATCGCCTCCTCCTGATCGTGCGTGACGAAGACGGTCGTGACGTGCACCTCGTCGTGGAGGCGGCGGAGCCAGGCACGGAGCTCCTTGCGAACGCGAGCGTCGAGTGCCCCGAACGGCTCGTCGAGGAGGAGGACAGTGGGCTCGACGGCGAGAGCACGCGCGAGCGCCATCCGCTGGCGCTGACCGCCGGAAAGCTGCGCCGGGTAGCGCTTCGCGAGGCCAGTGAGCTGCACGAGGTCGAGCAGCTCGTCGACCCGAGCCTTGATCTCGGCGCGTGGCCGCCGCCGGATCTCCAGGCCAAACGCGACGTTCTTGTGCACGGTCATGTGCTTGAACGCCGCGTAGTGCTGGAACACGAAGCCGATGCCACGTCGCTGCGGCGGCAGGCCCGTGACGTCCGAGCCTTCGATGGTCACACGCCCCGCGTCCGGCTGCTCGAGCCCCGAGATCACCCGCAGCAGCGTCGACTTGCCGCTGCCGCTCGGGCCCAGGAGCGCAGTCAACGAGCCGGCAGGAACGGACATGGAGACGTCGTCGACGGCAACGAACTCGCCGAAGCGCTTGGTCACCGACTGGGCCTCGATCGCCATTACCTGGTCTCCTCCTTGGGCCGGAACACGGTCATCGCGACGAGCGTCGCGATCGCCAGCATTGCGAGCAGAACGGACGCGGCGTATGCCCCGACGTAGTCGAAGGACTGGTAGCGCTCCTCCACGTGGAGCGTGAGCGATTCCGTCTTGCCGATCAGCCGGCCGGAGACGACGCTGATCGCGCCGAACTCGCCGAGCGCCCGCGCCGTCGTCAGGACGACGCCGTAGGCGACAGCCCAGCGGATCGCAGGAAACGTCACGCGGCGGAAGGTCTGCCAGCCGCCGGCGCCGAGCGTCGCCGCCGCCTGTTCCTGCTCCGTGCCGATCTCACGCAGCACGGGCACGACCTCACGCACGACGAACGGAAGCGAGACGAAGATCGTCGCCAGCACCATTCCAGGAAGGGCGAAGACGACGTCGAACGGCAGGCCGTCCAGCCAGCCCCCGGTGCCGAACAGGAGCAGGAACGCGAGCCCGACGATCACCGGGGAGAGCGCCAGCGGCAAGTCCACGATCACGTTGACGAGGTTCTTGCCGGGGAAGCGGTGCCGGACGATCGCGATCGCGCACACGATCCCGAAGATCGTGTTCGCCGGGACGGCGATCGCGGCGATGATGAGCGTCACCAGCAGCGCGTGCTTGGCCGCCGGAGTCGTCACCGCGTCCCAGGCCGCTCCGAAGCCGTTCTCGAACGCGCGGTAGAAGACCAGCCCGACCGGCGCGACGAGCAACACGCCGAGATAGCTCAAACCGACGAACCTGAGCGCGTATCTACGCAGCCGCGTCATGCCTCGTCACGCGCCGCCGCAGCGCGCCGATCAGGAACAGGGCCAGGAAGGTGATGACGAGCAGGACGACCGAGACCGCGGCGGCGCTCCGGGGGTCGCCGCTTTCGATCCGGCCGAAGATGTAGACGGAGGCGACTTCCGTCTTGAACGGAAGGTTCCCAGTGATCAGCACGAGGGCGCCGAACTCGCCGATTGCCCGGGCGAAGGCGAGCGCGACGCCGGAGAGGATTGCCGGCAGCAGATTCGGAAGGATGACCCGGCGGAAGATCTGGAACGAGCCGGCTCCGAGTGACGCGGCGGCCTCCTCCATCTCGCGGTCGAGCTCGAGAAGCACCGGCTGCACCGTCCGGATCACGAAGGGCAGCGTCACGAACAGGAGCGAGACCAGGACTGCCCAGCGCGAGAAGGCGACGTTCACGTTCACGCGGCTCGTCGGCCCGTAGAGCGTGAGCAGTGTCAATCCGGCGACGATCGTCGGGAGCGCGAAAGGCAGGTCGACGAGCGCGTTGATGACCGACTGTCCGAAGAAGCGGTCGCGGACGAGGATCCACGCCACGATCGTCCCCATGACGGCGTTGATCAGCGCGACCCCAGCCGACGCGAGCAGCGTCAGCTTCAGCGCCGCGACTGCCTGCGGGTCGGTGATGGCCGCGCGAAAGTCGTCCACGCCTCCGCCCGCCGCGTGCCAGACGAGTGCCGCCAGCGGCAGCAGGACGATCAGGCTGAGATAGGCGGTCGCGAGGCCTTGTGCGACCGCCGCCCCCGGGCCTCGTGAGACCCTGGGGGCGGGAATCGAGACAGCGGGCGTACTCAGTCCGTCTCCTTCTGGATCTTGGTCACGATGCCGGTCTTCGGATCGAAGAACCGCTTGTCGACGGAGGCCCAGCCGCCGAGGCTCTTGATCGTGAAGAGCCACGGACGCACCGGGAACTTGAA
>DASSCT010000184.1:0-3155 GCA_035697545.1 Gaiellaceae bacterium
AAGCGCATCGCGCGCGTTCGTCAGCAGGTTGATGAACACCTGCTCGAGCTGAATCGGGTTCCCGAGCACGACCAACGAGTCCCTGCGGAGATCCAACGACACGGTGATCCCGCGCATCCGCAGCTGCTCCTGGACGAGCGATAGCGAACGCTCGATCACCTCGTCGATGTCGACCCGCTCCAAGGTGACAGCCGCTGCACGCCCGAACGTCCTCAGGTGCGAGATGATCTCGGTCGCCTTCCGCACCTGATCCATCGCCTTCTCCAGGTCGGCGACCACGCGCTGACGGTCGAACTTGCCGAGCTCGATCTGATCGATCGCGTTTCCCATGAACAACCCGATGTTGTTGAGCGGGTTGTTGAGCTCGTGAGCGACGCCCGTGGTCAGCTCGCCCAGCGTCGCCAGCTTCCCCGCCTGTACCAGCTGCTCCTGCTTGTCCTCGAGCTCCTGCGCCGTCTCGCGCAGGTCGCCCATGATGTGGATCATCGCCTTACGGCTGTCCTCCAGCCTCAGGTTCGACTCGTGCGAGTCCTTGAGGATGTGAAGCAGGGCGCGGCGCGAGTTGTCGAGCCGCTCGGTCTGACGCGCCAGCCGGCTGCGATCGCCCTCGTAGTCGACGAGGATGTGGAGCATCGCCCGCCGCTGATCGCCGAGCTTGCGGTTCGACTCATGGAGGTCGCCCATGATGTGGAGGAGCGCGCGGCGACGCTCCTCGGCCTGGCGCACCCGGGCCTGGAGCTGCTCGATCTGCGCCTGCAGCTCTTCCGTGCCCGAGGCTGCGCCGCCGTTGCCGGCCGCCATCGGCGAAGGACCCTCCGACCCCTCGGCCATCAGCTTGCGGCGCGTTCCGCCCGGAGCTTGGAGACTTCCTGCTGGAGCCCTTCCAGCTCCTTCTCGAGCGCGATCATCTTCAGCTCGCGGCCGACGACGACCTCCTCGAACTTCTCGAGGTCGAGGATCTTCTCCTGGAGCTCGGTCTTTGACCGCTCGAGGTCGCGCACGACTTCTTCGTACTCGCGCATATCTCGAAGGACGCCGATCGCACCAATAACCTTGCCGTCTGGATCGCGGAGCGCCGAGGCGTTCAAGCTCGTCGGGATCACCTCGCCGGTCGCCGCTCGCGGGTTGAGGCGCGCGTTGCGGGTCACGCCGCGCTCGACCACCTCGCGGAGAGCGGCGGTGAACTCCCGCGTCTCCTCCTCGCTGATGAAGCGCGACAGCGACTGCTCTACCACCTCGTCCCGCCGGAAGCCCAGGAGTTCCGAGACCGCGTCGTTCGCCTCGAGGATCTTCCCCTCGAGGTCGGAGACGAACACCGGGTCCGGGGCGTTCTTGATCAGGCTCTCCGCATACGCGCGCGCCTTGTCCAGCTCGCGCATGTCGCGGAGGACGCCGATCGCGCCGATCACCTTCCCGTCGGTGTCTCGCAGCGCCGACGCGTTCAAGCTGGTCGGGATGATCTCGCCCGTCGCAGCGCGCGGGTTCAGGCGCGCGTTGCGGGTTACGCCTCGCTCGACCACCTCGCGGAGCGCGGCGGTGAACTCCCGCGTCTCCTCCTCGCTAATAAAGCGCGACAGCGACTGCTCGACCACCTCGTCCCGGCGGAAGCCGAGCAGCTGCGACACGGCCTCGTTCGCCTCGAGGATCTTCCCTTCGAGGTCGGAGACGAACACCGGGTCGGGCGCGTCCTCGATCAGCCGCTGCGCGTACGCGCGCGCCTTGTCCAGCTCGCGCATGTCGCGGAGCACGCCGATCGCGCCGATCACGTTCCCCTCGGAGTCGCGGAGCGCCGACGCGTTCAAGCTCGTCGGGATCACCTCGCCCGAGGCGCTCCGCGGATTCAGCACCGCGTCGCGGGTGACGCCGTGCTCGACGACCTCCCTCAGCGCGGCGGTGAACTCACGGGTCTCCTCCGGGCTGATGAACCGCGACAGGGACTGCTCGACGACCTCGTCCTTGCGGAACCCCAGGAGCTGCGAAACGGCTTCGTTCGCCTGCAGGATCTTTCCGTCCAGATCGGCGACGAACACCGGATCCGGCGCGTTCTCGATGATGATGTCCGCGGCCAGGGCACTGTGGGACGACATGGCGCCGTCGACAACTGGACCTCCGCGACTCAGAACTTTTCTGGCCACCGCACTTCCTCCGTGAGATAGGAAAACCAGATCTGTGCGCGCTCATTGTGCGCGCCTGGAACCGCCGTGTAAACAGTGTGAGCGGATTCAGCAGAGCTCGTAGAGCCGCGACGCAACGCGAAATGCCCCGCCGATCTGGGCGACGAACGAGCCGATGTTAGGTTTGGGCCCGGTAGCCCGGATGGCACTCACACGAGAGGCGCGAAGCTGGAACGACCTCTTTGCCGCGCGAACGCGCGCAGGGGTCGGGGCGGGGCTGGCGGACATCCTCGCCCTGGCCGGCGACACGACGCTGATTCCGTTCGCGGGCGGCTTCCCGGACGCGCAGACGTTCCCAGGTGCCGCGGCCGCGACGCTGCTCGCCGAGCTCGTGGCCGTCGGGGACGCGAGCGCCCTCCAGTACGCGCCGACGCAGGGCCTGCCAGGCCCACGGGACGTCGTCGCCGACCGGCTCGATGCCCACCAGGGGCGTCGCCCGGCCGATGACGAGGTGATGGTCACGAGCGGCACGATCGAGGCGCTCGAGCTGGTCGGCAAGTCGTTTCTGGATGCGGGAGACGTTGTCGTCGTCGAGGGCCCGACCTACCTTGGCGCGATCATGGCCTTCCGGAGCTTCGAGGCCGATGTCGTCGCCGTGCCGATGGACGCCGAAGGCTTGCAGGTCGACGATCTCGAGGGCCGGCTCGCCGCCGGGCTCCGGCCCAAGCTGCTCTACACGATCCCCGACTACCAGAACCCGGCGGGCCTGACCCTCGCAGAGGACCGAAGGGCTGAGCTCGTCGAGCTCGCACGGCGTTACGGGTTCCTGATCGTCGAGGATGTTGCTTACCGCGAGCTCGGCTTCGGGCGCGAGCCTCCGCGGAGCATCTGGAGCCTCGCGCCGGACGTCGTCGTCCAGGCCGGCACCACCTCCAAGACGTTCTTCCCCGGCGTCCGGCTGGGCTGGGCCGTCGGCCCGGCGAACGTCATCGCGCAGCTGGTCGCGGCGAAGCAGAACACCGACCAATGCGCGGGCGCTCT
>DASSCT010000185.1:0-2828 GCA_035697545.1 Gaiellaceae bacterium
GGAGGCGTTCCGGGTCGGGCTCTACCGCATGGAGCGGGTCGTCCGCGAGCGGATGACGACCGAGGACGTCGACACCATCACGCCGCAGACGATCATCAACATCCGGCCGGTAGTGGCTGCGCTGAAGGAGTTCTTCGGCTCTTCGCAGCTCTCGCAGTTCATGGACCAGACGAACTCGCTCGCCGGGCTGACGCACCGGCGGCGTCTGTCGGCGCTCGGCGCCGGCGGCTTGACCCGCGAGCGCGCGCCGATCGAGGTGCGCGACGTGCACCCGACCCACTACGGCCGCATGTGCCCGATCGAGACGCCGGAAGGTCCGAACATCGGCCTGATCGGCTCGCTCGCGTCCTACGCGACCGTGTCCGAGTTCGGCTTTATCCAGACGCCGTACAGGAAGGTCACGAACGGCAAGGTCACGGACGAGATCGTCTACCTCGACGCCGCCGAGGAGGCGCAGTACACGATCGCGCAGGCCTCGGAGCCGGTCGACGAGAAGACCGGCAAGTTCCTCCACGACCAGGTGCTCTGCCGGTCGAAGGAGGGCGAGGCGGTCATGGCCGCGCCCAAGGAGATCCAGTACATGGACGTCTCGCCGGCGCAGATCGTGTCGGTTGCGACCGCGCTGATCCCGTTCCTCGAGCACAACGACGCGAACCGTGCGCTAATGGGCGCGAACATGCAGCGTCAGGCGGTGCCGCTGATGATCACGGAGCCGCCGCTCGTGGGCACTGGCCTCGAGTACCGCGCCGCCGTCGACACGGGCGACGTCGTGCTCGCCGAGAACGCGGGCGCGGTCATCGACGTGGACGCTGACAAGATCGTCGTCGAGACGAAGGACGGGCGGGACGAGTACGACCTGACCAAGTTCATGCGCTCGAACCAGGGGACGCTGATCCACCAGCGGCCGATCGTCGGCCTCGGCGACCGCGTGCGGGCGGACGAGGTGCTGGCAGACGGGAGCTCGACCTCTCAGGGCGAGCTGGCGCTGGGCAAGAACCTGCTCGTCGCCTTCATGCCGTTCGAGGGCTACAACTTCGAAGACGCGATCGTCATCTCGGAGCGGCTGGTCAAGGAGGACGTCCTCTCCTCGATCCACATTCACGAGTACGAGATCGACGCACGCTCGACGAAGCTCGGCGACGAGGAGATCACGCGCGACATCCCGAACCGCTCGGAGGAGTCGCTCAAGGACCTCGACGAGCGCGGCATCGTCCGCATCGGCGCGGAGGTCGGCTCCGGCGACCTGCTCGTCGGCAAGGTGACGCCAAAGGGCGAGACCGAGCTGACGGCCGAGGAGAAGCTGATCCGCGCGATCTTCAAGGAGAAGGCGCGTGAGGTCCGCGACACCTCGCTGAAGGTTCCGCACGGCGAGGGCGGCAAGGTCATCGACGTGAAGACGTTCTCGCGGGACGCCGGCGACGACCTGTCACCGGGTGTCAACGAGCTCGTGCGCGTCTACGTCGCCAAGAAGCGCAAGATCGCCGAAGGCGACAAGCTCGCCGGCCGCCACGGAAACAAGGGCGTGATCGCGAAGATCGTCGCCGAGGAGGACATGCCGTTCCTCGAGGACGGCACGCCGGTCGACGTCGTTCTCAACCCGCTCGGTGTCCCGAGCCGGATGAACATCGGCCAGATCCTCGAGACCCACCTCGGCTGGGCCGCGCACCACGGCGTCTTCGCCGAGGACGGCGAGCCCAACGGCTCGACGCCGGTCGCGACCGCGGTCTTCGAGGGCGCTTCCCCTGAGGATGTCGACGACGCGCTGATCGAGTGGACGAAGCAGAACCCCGACTCGCCGATCAAGTTCGTCGTCGACGAGAGCCGGCCGGAGGGTCGGCGCTGCTCGGGCAAGATCCGCCTCTTCAACGGGAAGACCGGCAAGCCGTACGAGAACAAGATCACGGTCGGCCACATGTACATCCTCAAGCTGCTCCACCTCGTGGACGACAAGATCCACGCGCGGAGCACCGGCCCGTACTCGCTCGTCACCCAGCAGCCGCTGGGCGGTAAGGCGCAGTTCGGCGGCCAGCGCTTCGGCGAGATGGAGGTCTGGGCGCTCGAGGCGTACGGCGCGGCCTACACGCTGCAGGAGATGCTCACGATCAAGTCCGACGACACCGTCGGCCGGGTCAAGGCCTACGAGGCGATCGTCAAGGGCGAGAACATCGCCGAGCCGTCGATCCCCGAGTCCTTCAAGGTGCTGCTGAAGGAGATGCAGTCGCTCGCGCTCGACGTCGACGTGCTCTCCGAGGAGGGCGCGGAGGTCGAGGTGCGCGAGGAGGAGGACGAGCTCCTGCGGGCTGCCGAGGAGCTCGGCATCGATCTGTCGCCCGGCTCCCTGCGGGCCGCGGCACGCGAGCCGAACGCCGAGGAGCTCGAGGAAGGCCAGGAGCGGGTCGACCAGGACGGGGAAATGGCGCTGCCGAACGACGAGCAGCTCATCGACGTCGCGGATCCGAACCTGGCTCCGGACGAGGAGGCAGCCGAGGAGGCCCAGGACCAGGCCGGGCCGCTGGCAGAAGAAGTGGAACTAGAGGAGTAAAGCCTACGGCTCTGTGAATGACGCGATTTGACGGAAGAAGAACAGGAGTGACGCGCACTTGATCGATATCAACGAATTTGACGCCATTCGGATCGGGCTCGCCTCGAGCAAGCAGATCCGCGACTGGTCCTCGGGCGAGGTCACGAAGCCCGAGACGATCAACTACCGCACGCTCAAGCCCGAGCGCGACGGCCTCTTCTGCGAGCGCATCTTCGGTCCGACCAAGGACTGGGAGTGCTACTGCGGCAAGTACAAGCGCGTCCGCTACAAGGGCATCATCTGCGAG
>DASSCT010000186.1:0-6316 GCA_035697545.1 Gaiellaceae bacterium
TGATCCGCGAGGATCGCTCTGTGTACAACCTCGTGCAAGAGTTGACCGCACGCGTCAAGCAGGCAGGCTGATTCTGTGGAATCGAGTGACCCTCTCGACGCGGCCTGTGCAAACCGCCAACTTGCCCCCAGTGCGCGTCCCCAGGCAAACGTGGCTCTTGAAGCCGCGCTATGGCGTCTTCCCCGCCTTCCACACTCCCTACGACTACTACAAGAGGATTAAATGATTGAAACTGAAGTAGCTGTGGCCGGCGCCGCCCTGAAGACCTCCGTCGCTCGTGACGAACTGATTCGCCAGCTTGCGATCGTCTCGCGAGCAGCATCGACGCGAACGACCGTGCAGGTGCTCGGCGGGATCCTGCTCCGCGCCGAGGCGGGGAAGCTCGCACTCGCTGCGACCGACATGGAGATCTCGCTGCGGTCCTCACTCGATGCCCAAGTGGGCGCTGAGGGCGCAGTGGTGGTTCCCGGCAAGCTGCTTGTCGACATCGCGCGCCTGCTGCCCGGCGAAGAGGTTTCGATCGAGCATCTCGCGGGAGAGGGGGTGGTCGAGATTGTCAGCGGATCTGCGACGTACCGGATTCACACGTACAACCCCGAAGACTTCCCGCGTCTTCCCGATCCCGCCGGCACGGAGATGGTTGACATTGACGCCGAGGCGCTGCTCGCGACGTCCGCAAAGGTCGGCCGTGCAGCCTCGCGAGATGAGTCTCGGCCGGTGCTGACGGGCATCCTCGTTCGTTTCGAGGGCGAGAACCTCGTCATGGCGGCGACCGACTCGTATCGACTCGCGGTGAAAGAAACTGGTTTGTCCAGCGCGGGGCCCGAGTTGGACGCGATCGTGCCGGCCAGAGCGCTGGGCGAGCTTGGGCGCATCGCGCAAGGGGCGTCGGAGCTGCAGCTCGGCGTACAGGAGAACCAGGTGCTCTTCGCCACTGACGGTGTTCTGCTCACGACGCGCCGCATCGAGGGCCAGTTCCCGAACTATCGGCAGCTGCTTCCCGAGAGCTTCGAGCATGAGCTGACGCTGCCGCGCGAGGAGCTCCTGGACGTCGTCCGCCGCGTGGCCGTGATGGCGCAGCGAAACGCGCCGCTGCGACTGCGTTTTTCCGAAGGCGAGCTGACGGTGTCGGCGCAAACGCAAGATGTGGGTGAGGGACGCGAGTCGATTCCCGTTCCCTTCGACGGCGAGGCGCTCGAGATCGGCTTCAACCCCGAGTTCCTACGGGATGGGATCGAGTCGGCGGACGGAGACGAGCTGCGCCTGAAGCTGATTAGCCCGCTCCGGCCCTCTGTCTTGCAGGGCGACAGCGACGACTTCTCGTACCTGATCATGCCCATCCGCCTGGCCGGCTGAGTGATGTGTCGATCGTGTCGACCGGTCATTTCAGACGCGTTCGCGGGAAACCCGCGAACGCTGAAGACGGCGTCGCAAGCGACGCCTTAACGGGCTGATCGTCAGGACGCTCGAGCTCAGGGACTACAGGTCGTATCCGCGGCTCGAGCTCGGCTTGGAGCCGGGGATCGTGCTGGCGGTCGGCCCGAACGGCGCGGGTAAGACCAACCTGCTCGAGAGCTTGCACCTCGCCGCGCAAGGGTTCTCGCCGCGAACGCGGTCCGACGCGCAGCTCATTCGCTTTGGAGAGACCGGCGCGCGAGTGGCCGTCGAGGGCGATCACGGCGGCTCTCCAGTGTCCGTCGAGGTCACGCTTCGGCTCGGCGAAGCGAAGCAGGCGCGGCTGAACGGCGCTCCCCTACGCGCCGCCGAGGAGCTGCGCTCGCGCCTCCCGGCACTCGTCTTCACGCCGGACCGGCTCGCGATCGTAAAGGGCGGGCCAGCCGTTCGCCGCGCGTATTTCGATCGCTCACTGGCGCGCCTGCTTCCCGCGCGAGCGACGGCCCCGACGGACTACGCGGCCGCGCTGGCACAGCGAAACGGAGCTCTGCGTCGGGTTGCTGCCGGATACGCGTCTTCGGATGCTCTTGAGCCGTGGACCACGCAGGTCGCGGGACTGGGTCGAGAGCTTGTCCTGGCCCGTCGGGAGTTGATCGAGCTGCTGACGCCTGCTTTCTCCGAGACCGCCGAGGAGCTCCGGCTCGGCGCGGCTGCCCTTCGCTACGAGGGGGAACCGCCGTCGCGAGAGGAGCTCGAGGGGCGGTTGGAGCAGGATCTCGCGCGCGGCTCCACGGGGCTCGGCCCGCATCGCCACGACGTCGCCGTCAAAGCGGGAGAACGGGATTTGCGTGCGTTCGGCTCCCAGGGGGAACAGCGTCTGGCGGTCTTGTCGCTGTTGCTCGCGGAGGCCGATCTGCTTGCCGAGCGCGGCCCTGCGGGACCGTTGCTGCTCCTGGACGACGTGCTCTCGGAGCTCGATCCCGATCGACGGGCGATTCTCGCGGAGCGCCTGCGGCGGCGGGGAGCACAGGCGTTTCTGACGGCAACCACAGACGCTGCGCTCCCAGGATCTCCCGACGAGCTGATCGAGGTGCGGCCGGGCGAGGCGCGGAGAGCCGCGTGAGCAAGCCCTTGGAGCCGATCGGCGACGCTGTTCAGCACGAGCTTGGCCGTTTCGGGCGGGGCGGAGCGATCGCCGAGATCGTGAAGGTCTGGGCGCAAGCGGTTGGAGAGTCGATCGCGCGCAACGCCTGGCCGGCGCGGATTGCACGCGACGGAACGCTCCATGTCGCAACAAGCTCGTCGACTTGGGCATTCGAGCTCAGCCTGCTGGAGGCCGACATCCGCGACCGTCTGTCTTCGGCGCTCGGCTCGGACGTCCCTGCAAGCCTGCGTTTCACTCCCGGCCGGCTTCCGGAACCGCCGCGTGACCCGGCCGAAACGCGCCCGACTGCGCCTGTCGGACCGACGTCGGCGCAGCAGGCGGAGGGAGAGCGCCTGGCCGCTCTGATCGAGGATCAAAATCTACGCAAAGTTGTTGCACGTGCGGCTGCTGCAAGCCTCGCGCAGGCCCCAGGACCTCCGCCCGATCTGGTAGACTGATCTCGGCCCTAAAAGCGGCGAAATGCAGGGCTTTTTTCTTTGGCTGAAGCAGCTTACACCGCAAAAGACATTACGGTCCTCGAGGGCCTCGAGCCCGTTCGCCTTCGCCCGGGCATGTACATCGGCTCGACGGGCGCCAGAGGGCTGCATCACCTCGTCTACGAGGTCGTCGACAACTCCGTCGACGAGGCTCTAGCCGGGCGCGCCGACCGCATCGACATCACGCTTCACCCCGACAACTCGGTGACGATCTCGGACAACGGCTCCGGAATACCTGTCGACGTCATGCCCGATCAGGGTCTTCCCGCTGTCACGGTCGTCCTGACGAAGCTCCACTCCGGTGGGAAGTTCGGAGGCGAGGGCTACAAGGTGTCCGGCGGCCTGCACGGCGTCGGCGTGTCGGTCGTGAACGCTCTCTCCGAGTCGCTGAAGGTCGAAGTCCGGCGCGACGGGAAGATCTACCGCCAGGAGTTCGCGCGCGGTGAAGCGACCACGGAGCTCGAGATCGTGGGCAAGACGCAGAAGCGCGACAGCGGCACGACGATTTCCTTCCTTCCGGACGCTGAGGTCTTCGATGCGGACGAGTTCGAGTTCGATCGCCAGACGCTGATCCAGCGGCTTCGGGAGACCGCATACCTCACGCGCGGCCTCCGCATCGTCCTGATGGACGAGCGGGAGGGGGAGGAGCGCGACGAGTTCTACGCCGAGGGCGGCATTCGCGACTTCGTCGGCTACCTGAACGAAGCCAAGGATCCCGTCCACAAGCGGATCGTCTACTTCGAGGGCGAGATGGAGCAGGGTCAGGTCGAGGTCGCGATGCAGTGGAACGCGTCCTACGTCGACTCGGTCTTCTCCTTCGCGAACAACATCAACACGCACGAGGGCGGAACGCACCTCTCGGGCTTCAAGGCTGCGCTGACCGGCACCTTGAACCGCTATGCGCGGGACAAGGGCCTGCTCAAGGAGAAGGACGACAATCTCGAGGGCGAAGACGTTCGCGAGGGGCTGGCCGCGGTCATCTCCGTGAAGCTGCGCGACCCGCAGTTCGAGGGCCAGACGAAGACAAAGCTCGGCAACCCGTGGATCCGCGGCCTCGTCGAGCAGACGGTGAATCAGAAGCTCGCCGAGTTCCTGGAAGAGAACCCGACTGACGCCAAGCAGATCGTTACGAAGGCTGTCGCGGCGCGGAATGCGCGTCAGGCGGCGCGCAAGGCCCGCGAGCTGACGCGGCGGAAGAGCGCGCTGGACAGCTCGTCCCTTCCCGGCAAGCTCGCCGACTGCACGATCCGCGATCCCGAGGCCGCCGAGCTCTTCATCGTTGAGGGCGACTCGGCCGGTGGCTCCGCGAAGGCGGGGCGGGATCGGACGTACCAGGCGATCCTCCCGCTGCGCGGGAAGATCATCAACAGCGAGAAGAACCGGATCAACAAGGTGCTCTCGAACACCGAGATCCAGGCGATGATCACGGCGATCGGGACCGGGATCGGCGACGAGCTCGACATCTCGAAACTCCGCTACCACCGCGTGATCGTGATGACGGACGCCGACGTCGACGGCTCGCACATCCGCACCCTGGTCTTGACCTTCCTCTACCGGAACATGCCGGAGCTCTTCGACGGCGGCCACATCTACATCGCAGTGCCGCCGCTCTACAAGGTCAAGCTCGGAAACCAGGAGTTCTACTTCGAGAAGGACGCACAGCTGGAGGAACTGCTCGTCCGCGAGCGGATCGGCGATTTCGAGCTGCACGACCGCCACGGCGAGAGCGTCAAGCTGACGCCGCACCGCTGGGGTCAGTTCGCCCGCGCCCTGACGGCATTCGAGGGCTGGTCGGGGCGACTTCGCGCCGACTACGGCGGCGCAGCCGACTTCCTCGTCAAGCACCGTCTCGTCGAGCTGGACGGGGCGGTGGCGAAGAACTTCGCAAAGGCGCTCGGTGCGGTTGGTGAGAACGGCTACCAGCTCGAGCTGGAGAGCGAAGAGGAGAACGAGTTTCGCGTCACGGTGACGGAGAAGGAGACGAGCGCCCGCGAGCGGGTTCAGGTTCCGCGCGAGCTCCTGTCCTCGGGCATCTACCAGAGTCTCCGCGACGCCTACGGGAAGCTTGCCGATCTCGTCGGGCTGCCGCCGTTCACGATTGCGCACTCGAAGAAGACGCGGACTGCCGAGACCTATCAGGCCTTGCGGCACGAGGCGCTCGATCTGGCCAAGGAAGGCATCCAGCTGTCCCGTTTCAAGGGCCTCGGCGAGATGAACGACGACCAGCTCTGGGAGACGACCATGGATCCGAGCAGGCGGCTCCTCGTTCGTGTTCAGGTCGAGGACGAGATCGGCGCCGGCCAGGTGTTCTCGATGCTGATGGGCGATCAGGTGGAGCCGCGGCGACTCTTCATCGAACAAAACGCAAAGGACGTTCGCTTCCTCGATGTCTGATCTCGACACGGGCGCGCTGAACCCGGGCCGGATCGAAGACCGCCTCCTCGACGAGGAGATGCGGTCGAGCTTCCTCGACTACGCGATGAGCGTGATCGTCTCGCGCGCGCTGCCCGATGTCCGCGACGGCCTGAAGCCCGTCCACCGGCGCGTGCTCTACGGAATGCACGAGGCCGGCCTCCAGCCGAACCGGCCCTATCGCAAGTCGGCGCGCGTCGTCGGGGACGTGATGGGTAACTTCCACCCGCACGGCGACGCGCCGATCTACGACGCGCTTGTCCGCATGGCGCAGCCGTTCTCGTTGCGGTATCCGCTCGTGGACGGCCAGGGGAACTTCGGCTCGATCGACGACGACCCGCCGGCCGCGATGCGCTACAGCGAGGCGCGCCTGTCGCGGATCGCCACGGAGATGCTCAGGGACATCGACGCCGACACCGTCGACTTCACGCCGAACTACGACGAGTCGCGGCGCGAGCCCTCCGTTCTGCCCTCTCGCTTCCCAAACCTGCTGGTCAACGGTTCCACCGGGATCGCGGTCGGCATGGCGACGAACATCCCGCCGCATCGCCTCCCCGAGGTCGTCGACGCGCTCGTGCTGCTGATCGACGAGCCCGAGGTCTCCGTCGACCGGCTTACGCGTCACGTCAAAGGCCCCGACTTCCCCACCGGAGGGATCGTCGTCGGGCGTGAAGGCATCCGCGAGGCCTATCGGTCGGGCCGCGGCCGCATCGTGATGAGGGCGCGTGCACACATCGAGGAGCTGCGTGGCGGACGCTCGGCGATCGTGGTCACGGAGCTGCCGTACGGCGTGAAGAAGGGCGGCGACTCGGGCGTGATCAAGAAGATCGCCGACCTCGTTCAGGACAAGGTGCTGACCGAGGTCTCG
>DASSCT010000187.1:0-23125 GCA_035697545.1 Gaiellaceae bacterium
GTGACGACGCAGGTGACGCCGTCCCCGCCGGTCGTGAGGAAGTCGAGCTTCTCGACGAAGGCGCGCCGCGTGTGTCGCAGCATTACGAAGGTCTCACGGCACATGGCGGCGATCTCCGGCGCGCCTCCGGCTCCGGGCAGCCTCACCTTCGGGTGCGCGTAGTCCCCGATCACGGTGCTGTTCAGGTTCCCATGCCGGTCGATCTGGGCCGCACCGAGGAAGCCGACGTCGATCCAGCCGCCCTGGAGCCAGTAGCCGAAGATCTCCGGAACGGACACGACCGCATCCGCCGTCTCCGCGAGCTCGCCGTCGCCGATCGAGAGCGGCAGATGCTCCGGCTTGGCGCCGATCGTCCCACTCTCGTAGATCAGGACGCAGTCCGGCGCGTGGGTCGCGCGGGCGAGGTTCGCGGCGCGGCTCGGCAGCCCGATCCCGACGAAGCAGACCATGCCGTCGCGCAGCCGACGCGCGGCGGCGACCGCCATCATCTCGTCGGCCGTGTAGGTCGCCGTCTCGAGCTGGGTCATACGACGGACGGCTCGCGCTCGAGGACGTTCTCGCGCATCCACGCCTGGAAGCGGTCGCGATCGCGGCTGATCTCGTCCCATTGGACATAGAAGGCGTTGTCCCGCTCGTAGTAGCCGTGCGCGTAGGACGGATGCGCGCCGCCCGGCGCGGGCGCGACGGCGGTGATCGCCCACGAGGGGAGGAAGACCGCGTTCGGGCGCTGCTCGAGCCGCTCGACGACCTCCTCGACGGTGACGATCGAGCGGCGCGATGCCAGGACGATCTCCTTCTGGATGCCGCTGATCCCCCAGAGCTGGACATTGCCCGTCTCGTCGGCCTGCTGCGCATGGACGATCCCGACGTCGGGCCGAATGGCAGGGACGGCGGCCACCTGCTGGCCGTCGAACGGGGATGTGATCCACGCCACGTTCGTCCGCTTGGCGAGGTCGGTGCCCTCGTAGCCGCGGACGAGGCCGAAGGGAAGATGGGACGCACCCGCCGCGTAGGCCGCGGCCATGCCAGCGTGGGAATGCTCCTCGAGCTCGAGCGGCCTCGGCCAGTCGTTCTCGACAGCGTCACGGAACCGGTGCAGTGAGCCAACACCGGGATTCCCGCCCCAGGAGAAGACGAGCTTGCGCGCGCAGCCCATTCCGATCAGCTGGTCGTAGATCACGTCCGGGGTCATGCGGACGAGCGTGAGGTCGCGCCGCTTCTGGCGGATCACCTCGTGGCCGGCGGCATGCGGGATCAGGTGCGTGAAGCCCTCGAGCGCGACGACGTCCCCGTCGTGCACGAGCTCCTGTACCGCATCGGCGAGCGGAACGATCTCGGCCACGCGCCTCTTCCTAGTTAGAAGGGGAACGGGTGGGTGCCGCTCGTGACTGTCACCCAGTGGAGCTCCGTGAACTCGTTGATCGCGGCCGTCCCGCCGAACCGGCCGAAGCCGCTGTCCTTGACGCCGCCGAACGGCATTTGCGGCTCGTCCCCGACGGGCTGGTCGTTGACGTGGACGATCCCGGACTCGATCTGCTGCGCCAGCGTGAGCCCTCGATCCGGATCGGACGTGATGATCCCCGCCGAGAGGCCGTAGCTCGTGCTGTTCGCCCGCTCGACCGCCTCCTCCGCGCTGCCTACCACCTCGACCGCGGCAACCGGGCCGAACGTCTCGACCTGCGCGAAGTCCGCGTCCTCTGGGACGTCGGCAAGGAGCGTCGCCTGGTAGACAGACCCATCGGCCTCTCCGCCGGCGAGCACCTTCGCTCCCTTCGCGACGGCGTCGTCGACGCGGCTCTTCACGGTCTGGAGGGCATCCCCCGTGATGAGCGGGCCGATTATCGTGTCGTGCTTCTTGGGATCGCCGCTCTTCAGGCCCTTCGTCTTCTCGACGAGGCGCTCGACGAAGGTGTCGGCGATCGGCTCCTCGACGATGATCCGGCGCGCCGACATGCAGATCTGTCCCTGGTGGAAGAACGCGCCGAACGCCGTCGCGTCCACCGCATAGTCGAGATCCGCATCCGCGAGGACGATCAACGGGTTGTAACCGCCGAGCTCGAGGACGGCGCGTTTCAGATTCCGGCCTGCAGCCTCTGCGAGCCGGCGGCCGGTCGGCGTCGAGCCGGTGAAGTTGATGACCCGCACGAGCGGGTTCTCGGCGAGCTCGTCCCCGATCGGACCGGCTTCTCCCGGCGCGTGCGTGACGATGTTCAGCACACCCTCTGGAAGGTCAGCCTCGCCGAAGATCTCACCCCAGATGAGTCCGCCGGTATAGGGCGAGTTCTCCGACGGCTTGAGGACAACGGTGTTGCCCAGCGCCATCGGCGCGGCGATCGAGCGCGCAGACAGGATCAGCGCCGCGTTCCACGGGGCGATCGCGCCGACGACGCCGACGGGACGCCGGATCCCCATGGCGAAGGCCCCGGTGTCCGAGGGGATGATCTCGCCCATCGGCTGGTAGCCGAGCGCCGCGGCCTGGCGGAAGAGGCCCGCGACGAACTGGAGCTGGAACATCGCGAAGCCGAAGGTGGCGCCGGTCTCCCGCGTCAGCCACGAGGCGGTGTCGTCGATGCGCGCCTCGAGGAGGTCCGCAGCCTTGAGGAAGATCCGCTGGCGCTGAGCGGGCGGCGTCTGCGACCAGGCCGGAAACGCCTTGGCCGCCGCCTCGATCGCGCGGCGCGCGTCCTCCCTCGTCCCCGCGGGAACGCTGGCGACGACCTCGCCGGTGAAGGGGTCGTGATCCTCGAAGGTCTGGCCCCCAGACGCCTCCGTCCACTCCCCGCCGATGTGCAGCCCGGGAAGCGCCTTCTCCGTTGCCGTGGCAGTCATCTCACGCTCCCTCCTCCAGTGATGTTCGCCATGAGAACAAGCATCCGGCTATCGCACCAGCACTCTCCACCCGCGCGCGCGGCCTGTCAAGCCGTGTTCGCACCTCCCGCGGCTCGCAGGTCGACTTCGATCGCCTCGGCCGTCCGCAGCAGCCGCGGGACGACCTGGCGGCGAAGCGCCTGCATCGACATCCGGGTCGCATGCACGGACACATTGAGCGCTGCGGCGACCCCGTCGCTGCCGTCTCTGATCGGCACGGCCGCCGAGCGGACGCCCTCCTCGAGCTCCTGGTCGACCGCGGCCCACCCCGCCTTCCGAACCTCGGTGATCCGCTCACGCAGGACGCCTACGTCGCGGACGGTCGTCGGCGTCAGGTCCTCGATCTCCATCCGCTCCAGCCGCTCGTCGAGCGTGTCCGGATCCAGGCCCGCGAGGAGCACCCGGCCCATCGAGGTCGCGTAAGCCGGCAGCCTCGTTCCGACCGCGATCGTGATCGTCATGATCCGCTGCGTCGGCACCCGCGCCACGTAGACGATGTCCATGTCGTCGAGAACCGCGATCGACGACGACTCGTTCACCTCCGCCACGAGCGCTTCCATGTGGGGCTGCGCAACCTCGGGCAGGCTGAGAGCGGACAGGTAGGCGTAGCCGAGCTCGAGGATCCGCGGGCGGAGCGAGAAATTGCTGCCGTCCTGCCGGACGTAGCCGAGCCGGACGAGGGTCAGCAGGAACCGCCGCGCCGCGGCGCGGGTCAGGCCCGTCTCCCGTGCGACGTCGCTCAGACGCAGCTCCGTGCGGTCGGCGCCGAACGCCCGGATGACCGCGAGGCCGCGCTCGAGCGACTGCACGTAGTCCGGACTCCGCTCCTGCGGTTGATCCAGCATGTGAACAGATGTTCTCATACCGAACTTTGGCGTTGCGGGATACTGCCACGCGCATGAGCGAGGAGAGCGGTCTCCGCACGGTCCGCGACGCGACGTACGACGTTCTCCGAGCGCGGGGGCTGACCACGATCTTCGGCAACCCGGGCTCGACCGAGGTGCCGTTCCTCGTGCACTTCCCTGAGGATCTCCGCTTCGTGCTCGCCCTCCACGAAGCGTCCGTGGTCGGGCTCGCGACCGGCTGGGCGATCGGGCGAGGCGAGCCCGCGTTCGTCCTCCTGCACACGACCGCCGGGCTGGGAAACGCGGTCGGCGCGCTCGCAACCGCGCGGGTGAACCGGGCTCCGCTCGTCGTGCTCGTCGGCCAGCAGGACCGCCGTCACCTGGCCCATGAACCGTTCCTCGCCGGTCGGCTCCAAGGGCTTGCCGGCGAGTATCCGGTTTGGGTCGACCAGCCGGTCCGGGCCCAGGATGTCCCGGGTGCGCTCGCTCGGGCCGCGCACGAGGCGACGACCCACCGGGGCCCGGCGATCGTGATCGTGCCGATGGACGACTGGTTGGCGCGAGCAGATCCCGAGCGTGAGGACGCCGCCCCCGAGCGGCTCGTGCGGGCCGCCGCCGCCGACCAGCAGGCGATCGACGAGCTCGTCGCGTTTCTGGCCGACGCGAGCGCGCCGGCGCTCGTGGCCGGAGCCGGCGTTGACGACCGGGAAGCCTGGACGGCCGTCGCCGACCTTGCCGAGCGGCTTGTGGCGCCCGTCTTCCAGGAATCCTTCGGCGCCCGGGCGGGCTTCCCGCAGGATCACCGGCTCTATGCGGGCGTCCTCCCTGCCGACCGGCCGCGTCTGCGCGACACGCTCGCGCCCTTCGACGCGCTCCTCGTCGTCGGAGCGCCGGTCTTCCGTCAATCCCCGTACGCGCCGGGAGCGTTCACAAGACCGGACACGCGGATCGCCCTCGTGAGCGACGATCCGGACGAGGTCCACCGGAGCCCTGCAGACCTCGCCGTGCTCGCGCCGCCCGCCGCGGTGTGCCGCGAGCTCGCGCAGCGGGTTCCGGCGCGCGACGCGCCTCCGCCCGAGCAGTTCCAGCCGCCTCCCGCGCCCGAGCCGCCCGACGCCGGAGAGCCGCTTCGCGCCGGTCACGTCCTGTCCGCGCTCGCCGAGCGCCTGCCGCGGAGTGCCGTCGTCGTCGAGGAAGCTCCGGTCGACCGGCCCGAGATCCACGAGCGTCTCCTCGCACGCGAGCCGCTCGGATTTCTCAGCGCCGCGATGGGCGGGCTCGGCTTCGCGCTGCCGGCGGCGACCGGCGTCCGCATGGCGATTCCAAACCGGCCCGTCGTCGCCGTGGTCGGCGACGGCTCGTCCCTCTACGGCATCCAGGCGCTCTGGAGCGCCGCGCACTACCGGATCGGCGTGCTCTTCGTGATCCTGTCCAACGGCGGCTACGCGATCATGGATCGGCTCGCCGAGCGCCACGGCGCGCACGGCCCCTGGCCAAGCTTCGACGTCGATATCGCAGGAATGGCGCGCGCTCAGGGCTGCGAGGCGCGGTCGATCACGGAACACGGCGAACTGGTCGAGACGCTCGACGTGGTCGTGCCGGAGCTCGCCACGCGCCAGGAGCCGCTGCTCCTGGACGTGGCGATCGCTCCGACGCCGACCTTCGAGCCTTAGCCGACCGTAAAGCTCTTCTTCGCTCGAGGCTGAGCGCTCGACCAGTAGCGGTACGTGCCCTTCCGGAGGTTGAGCGTCCACGCGATGCGTCCGCGGCCCTTGACGCTCGTCCGCCGGTTGACCTTCGGGCCCTTGAGCACGAAGTTCTGTGTCCGCGAGTTGTCGGTGACGACGAAGACGTACGGACCGACGGCGAGCCTCTTCACCGTCTTACCTTCGAGCCGGAGCAACACGCGCCGGCCCTGCACCGTGCCCTGCAGCGTGAGCCCGCTCGCGATGCTCGTGGGCACGAGCTGCTTCATGTTCGGCAGCTTCGAGATCACGTCGTATTTCCGCGTGTAGTTCGCGAGCTGCTGGAGCTTTCCGCGGTCGATCAGCGGGCTCCAGATCGGCAGGCGGATGTTGCGGATCGCGGAAGCGAGCAGCGCCCGGATCTCGTCTGGATGCGACTGCGCGTAGACGAGCGAGCGGTTCATCGCCGACCGGAAGCGCTGCGCCAGGCCTTTGTTGGCCGAGATCCAGCTCGGCTTCGCCGCGTAGCCTCCGATCGGGAAGTAGCGGCCGAGCACCGGCCCCGGTGCCATCACGGAACGGCCGCCGTCGCTCAGGATCTGCGAGAGGAACGGCTCCGGCGTCCACACCGCGTCCACCTGCCCGTTGTTCAGTGCCGACCGCATCTGCGGGAACGGGATGGCAGTGAGCCTGGCCGCGCTGGACGACATCCCGAGCTTCTCGAATGCCGCCCTGATCATGATCTCGCCGACGCCCTTGAGCGCGTTCACCGCAACCGTCTTCCCTCGAAGGTCCTGCGGCGTGTGAATCGAGCTCGAGCCCTTGACGAGGATGTTCTGCCAGTTGTCCGCCGCGGAGGTTCCCTCCACCTCGCTCGAGGCCAGCAGCTGGAGCGGGATGCCGCTCGTCGATCCGATCATCATCGGGACGAAGCCGGCATAGGCGATGTCGCCGTTGTTGTTCCCCATAGCGAGGACGACGTCGTTGCCGCTCTGGAGCGTGGTCTTCTTGAACGTGATCCCCTGTTGCGCGAAGAAGCCCTTCTGGACCCCGAGATCCAGTGGCAGGGCGTTCGCGATCGGCAACGTGAGCAGCCGGAGCTCCGTCGTCGCCCGAGGCGCGCTCGACGCGGTGCCTCCGAAGACGGCGAGGGCGGCGATCACGACCGCGATCGTCGTCACGCCAAGTCGTGTTCTCATCCTCCTTCTCCTTTCGTCGCAGTTGTGACCGGCGCCAACCGCCGGGTGGGCTCCTCCTGTTCCCGCTTGATCAGCCGGTAGACGTGCCCCCGGAGCTGCGTGAACTCCGTCAGCTCCTTCGTCGTGATCTGGTCACGCGGGTACGGGAGGTCGACCTCGATCTCTTCCTTCACCTCTGTCGGTGCGTGGCGCAGGACGACGACGCGTTCCGCGAGGTAGACCGATTCGTCGATGTCGTGCGTGACGAAGAGGATCGTGACCGCGAACTCCTCCCGCACGCGCAGGACGAGATCCTCGAGATCGCCGCGAGTCTGGGCGTCGACCGAAGCAAACGGCTCGTCCATGAGCAGGATCGAGGGCTGATAGGCCAGCGCCCGCGCGATGGCGACGCGCTGTTGCATCCCGCCCGAGAGCTGCCAGGGGTAGTGGTCGATGAACCGAGTGAGCCCGACGGCCTCGAGCGCCTCCTCCACGAGCGCTTTGCGTTCGGCCCGCGCGAGCTTCTTGTGCCGGAGCGGCAGGAGCACGTTGTTCCGCACCGAGGCCCACGGCATCAGCGAGCGGCCGTACTCCTGGAAGACGAGCGCCATCTCTTCCGGCGGCGACGTCACCGGCTTCCCGCGGAGAAGCACCTGCCCGCTCGTCGGACGGAGCAGGCCTCCGACACACTTGAGCAGCGTCGTCTTCCCGCAGCCGGACGGACCGACGACGCAAACGAACTCGCGATCGCCGACCGCGAAAGAGACGTCGGCGATCGCCTCTGTCGCCTTCGTGCCGCTGCCGTAGGTCTTCCCGAGGTTCCTGATCTCCAGGAGCTGACCGCCGCTCGTGCTCATTGCACCGTCGCCGCCCGCCAACCGCGATGCCAGGCGAGCACGCGGCGCTCGACGAGGATGAGCAGCAGGTTCAACAGGTACCCCAGGACTCCGATGAGGACGATCGCAGCCCACATCGGCGCGAGCTGGAGCGTGTTCTTCGAGATCAGGAGGACGTAGCCGACGCCGCTCGTGCTGGAGAAGTACTCGGTCAGGACCATCATGATCACGGCCAGCGAGAGACTCGTTCGCATGCCGGCGAAGATCTGAGGAAGCGTCGCCGGGAAGACGATCCTGCGGATTCGCTCGAGCCTGCCCAGCCCGTACGAGCGCGCCGTCTCGATCATCGTCGGGTCGATGCCGCGGACGCCGTCGATCGTGTTCAGCAGGATCGGGAAGAGGCAGAAGAAGGCGATGAAGGCGATCTTCTGTCGGTTCTCGATCGAGTGCAGGAGGACGATCGAGATCGGCAGGAGCGCCGGCGGGGGCATCGCGCGCCACCACTCGATGTGTGGCATCGCGATGATCCGGCCCCACCTCGAGAGGCCGAGCGGGATGCCGAGGAGGACGCCGAGCACGACGGCGATCCCGAACCCGGCGCCGATCCTCGTCAGGCTCGGGACGACGTGGAGATCGAACTCCGAGAACAGCCAGAGCTCGCGGAACTGGACGAGGATCGTCGACAGCCGTGGGAACTTCGGGTCCTGGGCGTGCACCGTCCAGGCCTGCCAGGCGGCGAGGATCGCCACCGGGACTGCGATCTCGGCTGCGATTGCCGCAGCGTGATACGTCCGCCTGCTCACAGCCTCATCACCCTGATGCCGCCCGCTGCGAGGGATGCCAGCGCAGCGCCCACCGCTCGAACGCCGAGAAGAGCACGTAGATCGCGAGGCCGAGGAAGCCCGTCGCGAGCGCGAGCGCGTAGACCTGCACGGTCAGGCCGAACGACTCGGCGACGTTCATGATCTGGCCGAGGCCGGGCGTGCCCATGAAGAGCTCGGCCGTGAAGGCGAGGATCAGCGCGACTGCCGAGGAGATCCTGAGGCCCGTCGCGATGTACGGGACGGCGCTCGGGAGCTTGATGCGGTAGAGACGCTCGAACCGGCCGACGCCGAACGAGCGTGCGGTGTCGAGCGCCACGGGGTCGACGTCGCGAACGCCGTAGATGGTCTGCACGAGGAGCGGCCAGAACGCGCCGAAGGCGGCCAGGAAGACCTCGCTCTTCAGCGTCGTCCCGAGCGTCAGGAAGAGGAGCGGGATCAGCGCGGCCGACGGAATCGGCCGCAGGAACTCCACCGGAACGCGGAACGCCCTCCCGGCGAACTCGCTCGAGCCGAGGAGAATCCCGATCGGGACCGCCAACGCAGTCGCGATGCTCAGGCCTAGCGCCCAACCCCGAACGGTCTGGCCGAAGGCGACCCAGAACTCCCTCGTGTGCATCATCGACCAGAGCTCGCGAAACGTCGTCGTCATCGCGGGAAGGTCTTCCTCGGAGATCAGGCCGGAGCGAGAGACGAGCTCCCACGCGACCAGTGCGGCAGCGATCGACAGCACCGTCACAACGACGGGCGCCACGTACCCCGCAGCAGTTGCGAAGGCCGGCCGCGTCCTGGCGGCGACGACGGTGGACGCTACGTCCGGAGCCGTCACGCTCGATCAGACACGGTTTCGCCTGCCGCCAAACGCCCACATGACCGCCCCGTAGTCCTAACACGTTTGCGGACGGTGTGTGCGCAAACCGACTCCATGTTCGCATCGAGAACAACATCGGAATACGGGGAAGGCGCAGCCCGGATCAGTGGCGACCCGGATGCCCACGACCGGTGACAGCGCCGATCGTGCGTAGCCATGGAGCGTCCCCTCCACGTCCTGATCGTCGGCGGCGGCGTGGCTGCGCTCGAAGCGACGCTCGCTCTTCGGGCGCTGGCTGAGGACCGCGTCGACATCGAGCTGCTCGCGCCCGACTCGGAGTTCGTCTACCGGCCGCTGGCCGTCGCCGAGCCGTTCGACCAAGGGGAGGCACGGCGGTTTCCGCTCGCGCGGCTCGTCGAGCTGGCCGGCGGGCGGCTGACGCCCGGGACGCTCGCAAGCCTCGACCTCGACGGCCGGCTCGCCAAGACCGCCGACGGGGCAGGGCTCGAATGGGACGTACTGCTCATAACACTCGGCGCCCGGATGGAGCAGGGCGTTCCCGGCGGACTGACATTCCGGGGCGTCCAGGATCGAGCGGCGTTGAGAGAGCTCGTGGACGACGCCGGGGCAGGTCGGTTGCGTTCGCTCACCTTCGCACTGCCGACGCTTGCCGCCTGGCCGCTCCCGCTCTACGAGCTCGCGCTGATGACGAAGATCCGCCTCGAGGACACCGGTGCGACGACGGTGCGCGTCGACCTCGTCACGCCCGAGAGTCAACCGCTCGGACTCTTCGGCCCTGACGCCTCAGCGTCCATCAAGGGGCTGCTCGAGACGCGCGGGATCGGTCTCCATACCGACACGACTCCGGTGGTCTTCCGGAACGGCGCGCTCCTCGTGGTTCCCGGACGGGCGCTTCGAACCGACCAAGTGATCTCGCTCCCGGTGCCGGAGGGCCGGCTGATCCCAGGGATGCCGGACGCCGGACGAGGCTTCGTGCGCACGGACCCGTACGGACGCGTCGAAGGACGCGACGACGTCTATGCCGCCGGCGACATCACGACGTTTCCACTCAAGCAGGGCGGAATCGCAACCCAGCAGGCGGACGCAGCCGCTGCTTCGATCGCGGCCCTCGCGGGTGCTCCGATCCGGCCCCGGCCCTTCCGTCCGGTCCTGCGCGGGCTCCTGCTCACCGGGCTGAGCCCCCGATTCATGTCGGCGAGCCTGCTCGACGACTCGTCCGAGGTCGACACAGAGCCCCTGTGGTGGCCGCCGGCCAAGATCGTCGGCCGCTATCTCGCCCCGTTCCTCGCCGAGCACATCGGGCTCTCGGCGGAGCCGCCGCCCCACGCGCTCGCCGCGAGCCCGGTGCAGGTCGACGTCGAGCTCGAGTGGGATCAGGGCGACTGGGTCCCGGCTCGGTAGTAAGCCGCACCGAAGACCGCGCAGACGCTGATGGCGGCGCGATCGAGCGCCGCGACGCTAGGGGCATGGAACTTCGCATGTGCCAACTCGACTACGCGGCCGGGCGAACGCGACGGTGTCCAGGCGACACGTGCCCCTTCTGGGTCGACGACGAATGCGCCGTCGGCAGCCATTGGGCCGAGTTCGCGGGCAACCGGCAGCTCATCGAGCTGCTGCTCGATCTGCGGGAGCGGCTCGGCCGCCGCGATCCGCGCCGCGCGCTCCGCCAGTTCCATCCGCCGGGGCTCGCGTAGGCGCCGAAAGGAGGAGCGATGAAGGCGCTCGTCTACCACGGGCCCGGTCAGCGGGCCTGGGAAACCGTGGGCGATCCGACAATCCGGGAGGCGACCGACGCGATTGTCCGGATCGACACCTCGACCATCTGCGGCACTGACCTGCACATCCTCAAGGGCGACGTCCCGACGGTCGAGCCGGGCCGAATCCTCGGCCACGAGGCCGTCGGCACGGTCGTCGAGACCGGGCAGGCGGTGACAACGCTTGCGCCCGGCGACCGCGTGCTCGTCTCCTGCATCTCGTCCTGCGGACGCTGTCGGTTCTGTAAGGAGGGCCGCTACGGCCTCTGCACGGGTGGCGGCGGCTGGATCTTTGGCCACTTGATCGACGGACTGCAGGCAGAGCTCGCGAGGGTGCCCTTCGCGGACACGTCCGTCTACAAGCTCCCGCCCGAGCTGACGGACGAGCAGGTTGTGTTCCTGGCGGACATCCTCCCGACGGCCTACGAGGTCGGAGTCCTCTCCGGCCGCGTCGAGCCGGGCGACACCGTCGCGATCGTCGGCGCGGGGCCGATCGGCCTCGCCGCGGTGATGACGGCGAAACTGCTCTCGCCGGGACGCATCGTCGTCCTGGACGTCGCCGACGCCCGCCTCGAGAAGGCGCGAGAGTTCGGTGCCGACGTGACGATCAACAACGGCCGCACGGATCCAATCGCGGAAGTCATGGAGCTCACGGGTGGCCTCGGTGCCGACGTCGCGATCGAGGCGGTAGGAATGCCTGAGACCTTCGAGCTCTGCACCGAGCTGATCCGGCCCGGAGGGCGCGTCGCCAACGTCGGCGTCCACGGCCATCCGGCAACGCTCCACCTCGAGCGACTGTGGATCCGAGGTGTCACCATCACAACCGGCCTGGTCGACACATTCACCACACCCAAGCTCCTGCGACTCGTCGCCGAGGGACGGCTCGACCCGCTCCCGTTCGCGACGCACCGCTTCGAGCTGGGCGAGATGACCGAGGCGTACGACACGTTCGCCGACGCGGCGGTGTCAAATGCGCTTAAAGTTGTGCTTAGAGCACAGCCTGCCCACCTCCCTGTCGGCGAGGAAGCGGTTGCGGCAACCGCCTAGCACGCCTCTCGGCAACATGTCGAGCGCGTCTGCGGACGCGCTCGACGTGCTGCTCCGTGACGGCACGACGCTCCGACTCCGGGCGCCCACGCCTGCCGACTCCGAGGCGCTCGTCGAGTTCTTCAAGAGCCTGTCAGAGCAGAGCCTCTACTATCGCTTCCACGGCTTTCCGACGGTGAACGAAGCGCTCGTGTCTTCGTTCGTTGGGCCCGAATGGCACGAGCGAGGCCACTTGATCGGCGAGCTCGGCGGCCGCGTGATCGCGCTGGCCAGCTACGTCCGTCTCCGAGACCCGACCGCGGCGGAGTGCGCGTTCGTCGTCGCCGACGACTTCCAGCGGCGCGGAATCGGCACGCGCCTGCTCGAGCGGCTCGCAGTGCGCGCCGCGGCGGTCGGGATCGAACGCTTCGTCGCCGAAGTCCTGCCCGAGAACCGCCAGATGCTCGGCGTCTTCCAGGCGGTTGGCTTCGAGACCAGGCGCAGACTGGAGAGCGGAACGGTCGAGGTCGAGTTCCGGATCGCGCCCACGGAGACGTACCTCGGCCGTGTCGACGAGCGAGACCACCTCGCGGCGGTCGCCTCGCTGAGACCGTTCTTCGCGCCTGCCAGCGTGGCCGTGCTCGGCGCATCGCGGCGGCGGGAGTCGATCGGCGGCCTGCTCTTCCGGAACATCATCGCGGCGGAGTTCGAGGGCGTCGCCTACCCGGTGAATCCGGCCGGCGACGCCGTCGCGGGTGTCCGGGGCTACCGCTCGGTCGGCGAGCTTCCCGAAGCGCCCGATCTGGCCGTTGTCTGCGTTCCGGCGCAGCACGTGCTCGCGAGCGTGGAGGATGCGCTTGGCCGCGGCACCCGCGCGATCTGCGTGATCTCGGCGGGGTTCGCCGAGGTCGGAGAAGAAGGGAGGCAGCGCCAGGACGAGCTCCTCGCGCTCGTCCGAGCACACGGCGGACGCCTCGTCGGGCCCAACTGCCTAGGCGTGGCGGTGTCGGCGCCACGGCTGAACGCGACGTTCGGGCCGCGGGCGCTCCCACCCGGCCCGGTTGCCTTCTCCTCCCAGAGCGGCGCGCTCGGCCTGGCGCTGCTGGAGAAGGCCGAGGAGCGGGGGATCGGACTGTCCGCCTTCGCGTCGATCGGGAACAAGGCAGACGTCTCCTCGAACGACCTTCTCGAGTACTGGGAGGACGACCCCGACACCGGGCTGATCGCGCTCTACCTCGAGTCGTTCGGCAACCCGCGCCGGTTCGGGCGCATCGCCCGCCGCGTCGCCCGGAAGAAGCCGATCCTGGCGATGAAGAGCGGGACGACGACGACCGGCGCCCGGGCGGCGAGCTCCCACACCGCGGCGCTTGCCGGCTCGGAGACCGCCGTCGACGCGCTCTTCCATCAGGCCGGCGTGATTCGGGCCCGCACGCTCGAGGAATTGATCGACGCAGCCGCGCTCCTTGCCGCGCAACCGCTCCCTGCTGGGAGGAGAGTCGGCGTGATCACGAACGCGGGCGGTCTCGGGATCCTCTGCGCAGACGCGTGCGAGGCGGCGGGGCTCGAGCTGCCGGCCCTTGCGCCCGCGACCGAGACCGCGCTGCGGGCCGTCTTACCGGCCGAGGCCAGCGTCGCCAACCCGATCGACATGCTCGGGTCGGCGACGGGCGCCACCTACGAGCTCGTCCTCCCGATCGTGCTGACGGATCCCGGCGTCGATGCGGTCATCGTCCTGTTCGTGCCGCCGGTGGTCGCAGGAGCGGACGAGGTTGCGCTCGCCATCGGTCGCGCCTCAGCCGAGGCGAAGGGGAAGCCCGTCCTGGCCTCGATCATCGCCGAAGGCGAGCTGCCGGCGACGCCGGGCCTGACGAACTTCGCCTATCCCGAGTCGGCCGCGCGCACCTTGGGTCTCGCCGCGGCCCGGGCGGAGTGGCTGCGCCGACCGGCGGGGTCGGTCCCGGCTCTGGACGGCATCGACACCGCTCGAGCCCGTGCAGTCGTGTCGGCCGCTCTCGCGGCCGGCGAGGATCTCTGGCTGCGCCCCGACCAGGTCCGGGAGCTGCTACAGGCCTACGGGATACCCGTTGTCCCCGAGCGGGTCGCGGCCGGCGCCGACGAGGCGGCGGAGGCGGCAACCGAGCTCGGCCTGCCGGCGGTCGTCAAGAGCGCCGAGCCCGGCGCGCACAAGACCGAGACGGGTGGAATCGCGCTCGGGCTTGCGACGACGGACGAGGTTCGAGAAGCTGCCGAGCGCATCGGGCCGCCGGTCATCGTCCAACCGATGCTCGAGGGAAGCGCCGAGCTCCTCGCCGGCGTCGTCCAGGACCCGGTGTTCGGGCCACTTGTCGCCTTCGGCCCGGGAGGCGTCTTCGCGGAGCTGATCGGACAGGCCGAGTTCCGCATTGCTCCGCTCACCGACGCCGATGCCGACGAGCTGGTCACCGGTGGGAAGGCGGGCGAGCTCGTGCGCGGCTTCCGCGGCAAGCCCGCGGCGGACGGGCAGGCGCTCACGGACCTGCTCCACCGCCTCTCCCGGCTCGGCGAGGACCTGCATGAGGTCGCCGAGCTCGATTTGAACCCGGTGATCGCGTCGCCGGAAGGCTGCGTCGCCGTCGACGCGCGCGTCCGCGTCAGTCGCGCGGAGGCGGTGGCGCGCACGAAGACCTGGTAGCGGGTTTCCCGCATCGCGTTCCGGGACGTCCCTGATTCGCGCCGTTCCAGCGATAGCCAGGATCGAAGCGAGAAGGAGGTTCGAGATGATCGACTTCACACAAGGCGCGTCATGGTTCGCTGCAGGTCTCTCGACGACCCTCATCCTTGTCTTGGTGATGCTCGTGTTCGTGTTCTTCGCACGAAGGACCGAGCACCGATGAACGCAACGACATCCGCGGCGCTCGCCGTCTTCGACCGCATCGTCTGCGGCGTCGATGGAACGCCGGAAGCGCTCGAGGCCGCCCGGCAGGCCGAGCGGCTGCGCTCGCCGGACGGAGTTCTGCAGCTCGCCGCCGTCACCGAGGTCGACACCGCGGTTCACGCTGGATTCGCCATGAGCCATGTGCTCGAGGAGCTCGAGACCGCGGCTCGAGAGGGGTTGCAACGCGCAGCCGACGGGGTGAATCCCACGGCCACGCGCCAGCTCGCCGGCGAGGCCGCAGCCTGCCTCCTCGACGAGATCGAGCAAACGAACGCGACGCTCGTCGCCGTCGGGCCGCGCGGGCATAGCCGGACGGCCGGAGCGCTCTTCGGCGGCGTCGCGGCCACGCTGCTCCACGACGCACCCTGCTCGGTCCTGCTGGCGCGGCCGCCGCAGTTCGGCGAGTTCCCGGCGAGCATCGTCGTCGGCGTCGACGGCTCTCCACAGTCCCTCGCCGCGGCCTCCGTTGCCAAGGTGCTTGCCGAGCGGTTCGGCTCCGAGTACCTGATCGTCGCAGCAACGGGCGGCGACCGCATCGATCGCGCGCCCATTCAGGCGCTCTCGCCTTACTTCGTGACCGATCCCGGTCGTCCGGCTGAAGTGCTCACCGACCTGTCGAAGGAAGCGGACCTGCTGGTCGTCGGGAGTCGTGGCCTGCATGGCCTCAAGGCGCTCGGAAGCGTCAGTGAGCGAGTCGGTCACTGGGCCTCGAGCTCGGTCCTCGTCGTCCGCCAACACTAGGAGGAAGTCATGAGCGCAACAGCCGACCACTCCGTTAGCGCACGGAACCCACGCGCCTCGATCTTCGGCAAGGTCCTGGTCGGAATCGACGATTCGCCCGAGTCCCTGGAGGCCGCTCGACAGGCCGCGATCCTGGCAACCGGGCCGGTGACCCTGCTGGGCGCATACGACCTGACGAACGCCGTCTTCGGCGGAGGCATGTCGGGCCCCGCCTACATGGACGAGGAGCCGCTTCGCGAGCACGTAGCGGAATCGCTCGACCGGGTTAAGCAGGAGCTCGCCCCCATTGTGCCGCTCACAAAGATTGGTCGTGGACGACCGTGGGAGGTGATGCTCGACGAGATCGCGCACGAGCACCACACACTCGTTGCGGTCGGGTCTCACGGCGCGGGCCGCGCGAAGGGCATCCTGATCGGCTCAACCGCAACCGAGCTCGTCCATAAGGCGCCGTGTCCCGTGCTCGTCGCGCGGACGCCGCTGAAGCAGTTCCCGAGCTCAATCGTGGTCGGGGTCGACGGCTCCAAGGAGTCGGCTGTAGCAGATGCCGTCGCCCGAGACCTCGCCGAACGCTTGGGTGCTCAGCTCGAGCGCTACGAGAACCTGCCGAATCCGGTGGAGGCCCTCGTCGAAGCGGGGATGGAAGCCGATCTCCTCGTGGTCGGAAGTCGCGGCCTGCACGGGATCAAGGCTCTCGGCTCGGTCTCCGAGCGGGTAGCGCACGAGGCCAGGTGCTCGGTACTCGTCGTGCGCTGACGAGAGGCCTTTCCGAACGAGAGGCAGCGGAGCGGATCGCACGGCGCGGGCCGCTCGCCGACGCACGCTTCGCGCCCGGGCAGGCACACGAGGAAGAGTAGGCTCGAAGGCGTGGATCCGATCCACGTTCGCGAGGTCGAGCGACGACTCGCCGCCGGCAGCGGCGGCTACGAGATCGTTCACGAGTCGCCAGGCATGGAGGTTGGGGTCTACGTCCTCGTCGCTCCCGAGCCGGATCGGCAGCAGCCGCACGACCGCGACGAGCTCTACGTCGTCCTCGGCGGCCGCGGCACGCTGGAGATCGAGGGCGAGCGGATCGACCTCAAGGAAGGAGAGGCTTCGTTTGTGCCGGCCGGCGCCGATCACCGGTTCGTCGGCTACGAGGGGCTGAGCGTGCTCGTGATCTTCGCGGGCGATCGCTCCTCGCCCGAAGTGCCATGAACGAGGGTTTCGAGGTCGGCCGGATCGCGGGCATCCGCATCGCGATCCACTGGAGCTGGCTCGTCGTCTTCGTGCTGATCACGTGGACGCTCGCCGACTCCGTCTTCCCCGACGCGAACCCGGGGCTCTCCAACGGGGCGTACATCGCGATGGCGCTGGCCGCAGCTGTGCTCTTCTTCACCTCGCTGCTCCTGCACGAGCTCGGTCACGCCCTCCAGGCGCGCCGGGAGGGCGTCGAGATCGATGGGATCTCCCTCTGGCTCTTCGGCGGCGTGGCGCGTTTCCGCGGCATGTTCCCGAGCGCCGGGGCGGAATTCCGGATCGCGATCGCCGGTCCGTTGGTCTCGCTCGTCATCGGGGTCGGATTCGTACTGGTCGCCTGGGCCTTGCCGCTTCCCCGCGGGGTGGACGCAGTCGCCGCCTGGCTCGGGTTCATCAACCTCATCCTCCTCGCCTTCAACCTGATTCCGGCGCTGCCGCTGGACGGGGGCCGGGTGCTTCGATCGGCGCTCTGGGCGAAGTCGGGCGACCTCGCCTCGGCCACCCGGACCGCCGGTGTGGTCGCCCGCGGATTCGCCTACCTGATGATCGCCGGAGGACTGGCCGAGCTCGTGTTCCTGAGATCCTACGGCGGCATCTGGCTCGCCTTTCTCGGCTGGTTCCTCCTACAGGCGGCTGGGGGCGAGGAGCGGGCGATCGCGACGAGGCAGGCGCTCGGCGGGCTACGGGTCGGCGACATCATGGTGCGCAACCCAGCCACGGTCCGAGAAGACATGTCCCTGGGCCGCTTCATGGACGACGTCGTCTGGTCACGGCACTTCACGACGTATCCGGTGGTGGAGAACGGACGAGCGATCGGCCTCCTGCCATTCCGCTGCGTCGCCGAGATCCCCCGCAGCGAGTGGGATGAGCGCTCCGTCCGGGACTGCATGCTTCGGCTTGATCAGGTGCCTGTCGTGACCGCCGAGGATCGCCTGGTCGACGTGCTCGATCGGCTCGGGACGAGCGACCTCCGCCGCGCACTCGTCCTTGACGACGGGCGGCTCGTCGGGCTCCTGTCGATCACTGATCTTGCGCGGGCCATGGAGGTCGGCCGAGCCCGTAGCCGCGGCTAGCCGCGGCGCCAGGACGCCCGAAACCGCCGGCTCCCCGGCTCAGGGCCGGTACGAACCCAGTGGATCCGGGACGACACGAAAACCGCCGCGCATTCGGCGTTGGTGCATGTCGCAGAAGAAGCGGTAACGCCCCGGCTTGAGCTCCCAGCGCTGCACCGCGCCGCGGGAGGTCCCCTTCACCGTGCTGCCGGCCTGGAACTTGCCGTTCTGGCCCATGACGTGGAAGCTGTGGCGGCGCGAGCGGTCGCTGATCCGCACGTCATACGGACCCTCGACAAGCGTCTTGACTGGACGCCGCGCCTTGTTGCGCAGGCTGATCGTGAACCCCGGTCCGACGTTGGCGTAGAGAGTCGGCGGCGGCGTCGGGCGCTTGAGGTACGAGGCCATGCCGGGTGCCGGCGCACAGGCGCCGGGGCACGGCTGCCAATCCGGATGGCCAACCCCGTCAGACGCATAGCCCGTCCGGTCGACGATCTCCCGTCGGCCAGTCCCGTCCGGCGCCATGACGTAGATGCCACCCGAAACATCGCCGCCCTCGCCCGGCTGGAGGACGAACACGATTTGGCTCCCATCCGGAGACCAGGCCGGCGTCGATCCGGGACCGATTCTGCGAATCCCTTCTCCCTCCGTGTAGATACAGATGCCGCCGACACAGCGATACGTGATGTGCCTGCCGTCCGGCGACCAATCCGGAGCGGCTGCATACCCCGAGTCGATCCGGCGGCTCGAGCCGCCCTCGGGGCTCATGACGTGGAGACCGTAGTCCGCGAGCGGATTGAGGTCGCGCGCGAACGCGATCCTGGTGCCGTCGGGCGACCACGCCGGCTCGAGGTCCCATATGGAAGCGTTCCCATTCGTGATCTGCCGCTCGCCCGTCCCGTCGACGCCGATCGTGAAGAGCTGCTTCAGCTCCGCGGGAAACTGCATCGGGCAACGACCGGGATGAAACGACTTCGCGAACACCAGCCGGCGCCCGTCGGGCGACCACGACAGGTCCTGAATCGTCCACATGCCGGCACTCTCGCCCTCTTCGCGAAGGACACGGCGTAAGCCGGTTCGGTCGGCGTTCATGATGTAGATCTCGTTCGTGCAGAAGCGGACGAGCACGAACGCGATCCGGCGCCCGTCTGGCGACCAGGCCGGATAGCGCTCGTCACCGCTGTTCCGCCGGTCGTCCTGCGTGAAATAGCCGAGCGCCGACCCGTCCGGGTTCACGACGCAGATCTCTTGACCGTCCGGGGAGCAGGTGTACGCGATCCGTCCGTTTCCTCCCGGGAACGCGGCGGTGCCGGCGTTCGCCCCTACGGCAAACGCCAACACTGCCGCAAGCACATTTGCCGCCACGACGAGGAGGCCACGCGAGACCATCGTCGCCTTCCCATGCTACGCCGGTATGTCCCTGATTTCATCCACGCGACCGGCCTGCGGAAAACCCGCAGCGGGTCTGCGGATGCGCTCGGAGTTGTCCGGACGTTGTCTCTCCGACCATGAGCGGTAGATCCGACAAAGGAGCCTGCTCACCATGTCTGTCCACAGCTCACCACTTCCGCGTCGCCGCCCAGACACGAACGCCGAGGCGCTGGCTAAGGCCGCAGCGCTGATGCTCGGCCTGCTCGCCGGCACGCTTGCGATTGTCGCCGTCCTAATGTGGGCCGATGCCCGACAGTCGCGGGACAACAGCTCGACGAGCGCGGCCGCCGCGACCGACGCGACGCACAACCACGCGACCGACCACAACACGGCTTTGCCGCTGAACAGCTTCGCCGGGGTCGTCCCGAGCAACGCGCAGGCGCTGGCCGAAGCGCACAACGCCTACGACGCGATGATGCCGCCGATTCCGGCGACCGACGTCGTCAAGGTGCACATGACCCTCAAGGACATGACGGTCCAAATCGCGCCTGGCGTCCGCTACAACACGTGGGCGTTCGACGGGCACGGCGCGCCGGGGCCGATCGTCCACGTTCGGCAGGGGCAGACCGTCGAGATGACGCTGACGAACGGCGCCGCGATCCCACACTCGATCGACTTCCATGCGGCACGCGTCGCCCCGAACGTGGCGTTCAAGGATGTCATGCCCGGGCAGTCGCTCACCTTCCGGTTCACGGCCGGCGATCCGGGCGTCTTCATGTACCACTGCGGGACGAAGCCGGTCCTTGCGCACATCGCCAACGGGATGTACGGGGCCATCGTCGTCGAGCCCAAGCAGGCGCTGCCGAAGGCCGACCGGGAGTACGTCCTGGTCGCCAGCGAGTGGTACCTCGACAGCGACGGGGTCGACAAGCCGGCGAACCTGAGCATGGCGAAGGCGCGCGCGGTCACGCCCGACTGGACGACCTTCAACGGGTACGCCAATCAGTACGTCACGCACCCGCTGGTCTCGAAGCCGGGTGAGACGGTGCGCTTCTGGGTCGTCGCAGCGGGCCCGACGCTGGACACGAACTTCCACGTCGTCGGCACGATCCTCAACCGAGCCTGGGCCAACGGGGACATGACGCGTTTCCAGCGCAACGTGCAGACCGTGGCCGTCCCGGCCGGCGGGGGCGGGGTGTTCGACGTGAAGATCGACAAGCCGGGCCTGTATCCGTTCGTCTCGCATGCCTTCGCGCACGTGGATCTCGGACAGGTCGGCTTGCTCAAGGTCGGCAACGTGAAGGGCTCGATGTCGCACTGATTCGCACGCTCCGTAGTCCTCCACAGACCGAATCAGGCGCGGCGCCGATGCGCCGCGCCGCCCTTTGGGTGGACGATCGAGACAAGCAACAAAAGGAGGAATGATGGACGGTCAGAACGGACACCGCCTGCTCCCCAAGGTGCGCGAGCACGAGACGAACAGGGAGCTCGTGTGGCAGGTGGAGCTCCCGGCGACCGACCGGGTGAGGGTCAGCCTCGACGGCCGCCTGCTCACCGTGAACGTCCGGCACGACGTGTCGGAGCACCCCGACTGGCGGGTTCATCCCGACGCCGCAGCGGTCTGAGCGGCCGGGAAATGGAAACGATGCCGCTCGGAACGAGGCGAGCCGCTAGTCCAGCACTGAAAGGAGACGCCGTGAAGAAGGTCATCATCATGGGCGCGGGAGGCCGCGACTTCCACGACTTCAACGTGGTTTTCCGCAACAATCCGGACACGCACGTCGTCGCTTTCACGGCGGCGCAGATCCCCGGCATCGACGAACGCCGCTACCCGGCTTCGCTCGCCGGGCCCCTCTATCCGGACGGCATCCCGGTGCACCCCGAGGAGGAGCTGTCGGCGTTGATCCGAGAGCACGAGGTCGACGAGGTCGTCCTCGCGTACTCGGACCTCTCGCACGAGGATGTGATGCACAAGGCATCGATCGTCCTCGCCGCAGGAGCGAGCTTCAGCCTCCTCGGTCCCAACACGACGATGCTCCGGAGCAAGAAGCCGGTGATCGGAGTTGGGGCAGTCCGGACCGGCGCCGGCAAGAGCCAGACGAGCCGGCGGATCGGACGGATCCTGCTCGACCACGGTCTCCGCGTCGCACTCGTTCTGCATCCGATGCCCTACGGCGACCTCGAGGCGATGCGCGTGCAGCGCTTCGCGTCGCAGGCCGACGTCGACGCCTCGAACCCGACGCTCGAGGAGCGAGAGGAGTACGAGCGGCCCGTCGAGCTCGGGATGATCGTGTACGCCGGCGTCGACTACGCCGCGATCCTCGAACAGGCGGAGCACGACACGGACGTGATCATCTGGGACGGCGGGAACAACGACTTCCCGTTCCTCCGGCCCGATCTCTTCGTCGTTGTCACGGATCCACTCCGTCCGGGCCACGAGCTGCGCTACCACCCGGGCGAGGCGAACCTGCGCATGGCCGACGTCGTCGTCGTCAACAAGATCGACTCGGCGACGCCGGATCAGGTCGGACGGGTCCTCGTGGACATCACGGCGGCCAACCCGGCCGCAACGATCGTGCGGGCCGAGTCGCCCGTGGAGCTGTCCAAGGGCCCGACGCTCGTCGGCAGGAGTGTCCTCGTCATCGACGACGGGCCGACGATCACGCACGGCCAGATGCCATTCGGGGCCGGGGCAGTGGCGGCGCGGAACGCCGGTGCGGACGAGCTGATCGACCCGCGGCCGTGGGCCGTCGGCTCGATCGCCGAGGTCTTCGAGCGGTTCCGCCACATCGGCCACGTGCTGCCCGCGATGGGCTACGGGGACGAGCAGCTGAAGGAGCTCGAGGCGACGATCAACGCGATCCCCTGCGACGTCATCGTCACCGGGACACCGATCGACCTCGGGCGTCTGATCTCGGTGAAGCACCCGATACGCCATGCCACGTACGAGCTTCGCGAGCTCGGGCGACCGAACCTCGAGGACGCGCTGAAGCCGGTCCTCGAGCGAGCGCGGCTCGCGGAGGGACTCATCCTCGCCTGAGGGATTCGCTCGGAGCGGCCGCTTGGCCTCGGCTCGGCGGCCGTTCCTTGCGAGTCGGTCACCCCAGGCGGTGAGATCTCTCCATGCTCGCCGCCATCACCGCGCGGCTCCGGCGCCGTCATGGGCGCCCTCCGCACGGTGCGCTCCTCCGCCGGCTCGGGCTCACGGGTCTCGTCGCAGTTCTCGGCCCCGGCGTGCTCGCGGGTCTATCAGACGACGACCCGGCCGGGATCACGACGTACTCGGTTCTCGGCGCACGCTTCGGCTACGAGCTCCTGTGGGTGCTCGTGCTCGCGACGGCAGCCCTCGTCGTCTTCCACGAGCTTGGAGCGCGGATGGGGCTCGTGACGCAGCGGGGAGTGATCTGGCTCGTGCGCGACCGCTACGGCGGGTCGGCGACCTTCGTCGTGACGGCGGCGCTCGTCGCTGCGAACCTCGGGACGACATGCGCCGAGTTCGCCGGTGTCGCTGCGGCGTCGGAGCTTGCCGGCGTCAGCCGGTACGTCAGCGTCCCCGTTGCGGCGCTCGGCGTCGGCATGCTCGTCCTCGAGGAGAGCTTCCATCGGGTCGAGCACGTCCTTTTGGCGCTCGGGGCGGTCTTCGTCGCCTACATCGCGTCAGGAGTTCTCGCTGGGCCCGATTGGACTGCGGCTGCAAAGGGCATGGTGGTCCCGAGCTTGCCAACCTCGGCGCTCGTGCTCGTCGCCGCGACGGTCGGGACGACGCTCGCCCCCTGGGGGCTCGCCTTCATCCAGTCGTACAGCGCGGACAAACGGCTCACTTCGGCGGACCTCCGTTATGAGCGCGTCGACGTCGTCGTCGGCGCGGTCATGACCGGCGTAATCGGGGCGTTCGTCGTGATCGCGTGCGCCGCGACGCTGCACGTGGCAGACCAAGAGGTGAGCGACGCGCGAGACGCCGCCGAA
>DASSCT010000188.1:0-4953 GCA_035697545.1 Gaiellaceae bacterium
ACGCTGACGGGGCCGGGCGGCACCGGCAAGACGCGCCTCGCGCTCGAAGCTGCTTGGGAGCTCGTCCACGACTTCCGCGATGGCGGGGTCTTCGTCGACCTCGCACCGATCGAAGACCCGGCGCTCGTCGGCTCTCAGATCCTCGGAGCGCTCGAGGTCGACGAGCAGCCGGGTCATCCGGTCGTCCAGACGTTGAAAGAGGCCCTCCGCGGGCAGCAGCTCCTCCTTCTGCTCGACAACTTCGAGGGAGTGATCGACGCAGGCCCGCTGATCATCGAGCTGCTCGCGGCCGCTCCGGAGCTCAAGGCGCTCGTTACGAGCCGTGTCGTCCTCCACGTGTCCGGCGAGCACGAGTACCCGGTGCCGCCGCTTGCCCTTCCCGATCTCGAGCACGACGCCGTGGAAAACCTCGGCCGAAACGAGGCCGTTGAGCTCTTCGCCGCCCGGACAGGAGCGGTCGACCCCTGGTTTCGCCTGGGTGCAGCGAATGCCCGTATCATCGCGGCGATCTGCGTCGCGCTCGACGGTCTACCGCTCGCGATCGAGCTCGCGGCGGCGCGAACGCGCCAGCTTGCTCCGGAGGAGATGCTCGAGCGCCTCGAGAGCAGGCTTGACCTCCTCACCGCGGGGCCACGCGATGCCCCCGTTCGCCAGCGGACGTTGCGGGCCACGCTCGACTGGAGCTTCGAGCTCCTCGACGCTGAAGAACAACGCTTGTTCGCCGCGCTCGCGGCCTTCTCCGGCGGCTCGACGCTCAAGGCCGCCGAGGCCGTCTGCAGCGCCGACATCGCCGGACTCTCGTCCCTCGTCGACAAGAGCCTTCTCCGTCGCGAGGGGACGGGAGACGAGGAGCCGCGGTATCGGATGCTCGAGACGATCAGGGAGTACGCGCTCGAGCGCCTTCAGGAGCAGGGCGAGGCCGAGCGTCTGAGGCGGCGGCACGCGGAGCACTACCGCGAGGCGGCCGAGCGGGCCGCGGCGCAGCTTCGTTCCGGACAGCCGAGCTCGGAGGTCTACGCGCGGCTCGACGCCGACCTGGACAACATCCGCGGGGCGCTTCGCTGGGCGGATCAGCAGTCGCCAGAGTTGATGCTCGAGCTCGCCGGGCTCCTGAAGCTGTTCTGGCGGGTGCGTGGTCACCTCGCTGAGGGACGCCGCTGGCTGGAGAGCGGGCTCGCACACGAGGGCTTCGACGCGACTCCTGGCCGCGCGAGAGCGCTGGAGGCTTCGGGCGCGCTCGCCCAACGGCGCGGCGACTATGCCGCGGCCAGGGAGTTGTGGGAGGAGGGGCTCGAGATCTGGCGTTGCCTCGGCGACGACGCAGGCGTCGGCCGCGCCCTCGGCGATGTCGCGAGCGCGTTTGACCTCGAAGGCGATTCAGAGCAGGCGATTCCGCTCTACGAGGAGAGCGCCGAGCTGCTTCGCCGACTCGGGCTCGAATACGAGCTCGGAACCGTCCTCTCGAACCTCGGCGTGTGCCTGATGAGCCTCGGGCGACTGGACGAGGCCGCTCAGCTCTACGAGGAGGCGGTCGGGCTTTGCCGTTCGTCCGGCCGCGACGAGCAGCTCGTGATCTCCCTCTTCAACCTCGGACGAGTCTCGATGCTTCTGGAGCGTCACCAGGCAGCGACGGCGCGGTTCGAGGAGGCGCTTCGCGCGGCCTCGGATCTTGGCTATCGCGAGATGATTGCCTACTGCCTCAAGGGCAGCGGCGAGGTCCGGGCGGCCCGGGGGGACGCAGAAGCTTCGGCCCGGCTCCTCGGCGCCTCCGATCGGCTCTTCCTAGAGCTGGGTGCGCACGTGGAAGCAAGCGAGCAGGCGACTTACGACCGCACCGTGGAGCACCTGAAGGACATGCTCGGCGAAGACGACTTCGAGGTGGCATACGCAGAGGGCCGGGCCCTGCCGCTCGAGGAGTCGCTTGTCTTGGCGCTCGGGTCTAGGCCGGAAGCGCCTGCTCGAGGTCGGCCCAGAGCGCGTCAACGTCCTCGAGCCCGACGCTCAGCCTGACGAGGTTCTCGGGCACCCGGCCGCTTTCCCACCGGGCGCGCGTCTCCAGCACCGAGTCCACGCCGCCCAGGCTCGTGGCGTTCTTGATCAGCTTCGTGGAGGTCTCGACGCGGCGGGCCGCCTCCGCTCCGCCGGCGACGTCGAAGGACATCAGCCCTCCGAACCCTGGATAGCGCGTGCGCTCGACCGCTGGGTGCCTTTCTAACCGGCCGGCCACCTCGCGGGCGCTCGCAGTGATGCGCTCCATGCGGATGCGCAGCGTCTTCAAGCTGCGAAGCAGGAGCCAGGCCGGATCCGGAGCGGCGACGATGCCGCTGCGCGTGCGGAACTCCTTCAGGCGCTCGCAGTCGTCCTCCGATTTGGCGACAACCGCCCCGAGCAGCACGTCGTGGTGCCCGCCGAGGTACTTCGTCGCACTGTGGAGGACGAAGTCGGCCCCGCGCTCGAGCGGGCGGACGTACACCGGCGTCGCCGCAGTCGCATCGCAGACAAGCAGTGCCGGATGAGCGGTGGCGGCCTCGAAGTCCGGCATCGTCAGCAGCGGGTTCGACGGCGCCTCGACCCAGACGAGATCCACGCCGTCCGGCGGCGTCCCGGTCTGGTCGAACTCCACGACCCGGAGCCCCCAGCGCTCCAGCACCCGCATCAGCACCCCGGTGCCGTAGTACGCGCCTTCGGCGAGGGCGATGGTCCTGCCGGGCTCGAGCAGGGTGAGCACGAGCGCCGTAGTCGCGCTGGAACCGGACGGAAAGAGCAGGGCATGCCCGCCCTCGAGCTCCCCGAGCGCCGCCTCGGCCTCGACGCCCGCCGGGTGCCCGTACCGCTGGTAGTAGAACTCGCCCGGCTCGCCATGCTCGTAGGGCCAGATCGTGGAGCGGTCGAGCGGAGCGGGGCTCACGCTCCGCGACTGTACTAGTGTCAGGCGCCATGGCGACGACCGACGACTCGACCCAGAAAAAGCTCGACGAGCTCAACCGCCTTCGCGAGGAGGCGCTCCACCCGGCGAGCGAGCAGGCGGTCGAGCGCCAGCGTTCCCAGGGGAAGCTGCTCGCGCACGAGCGGCTAGAGAAGCTGCTCGACCCCGGCTCCTTTGTCGAGCTCGACCGCTTCGTGCGCCATCGCAACCCGTACTTCGGGATGATGGAGCGACGGCCGTACGGCGACGCGGTCGTCACCGGCTACGGCACGATCTTCGGCCGCAAGGTCTTCGTCTTCTCGCAGGACTTCACGATCTTCGGCGGCAGCCTCTCCGAGTCGTTCGCGGAGAAGATCTGCAAGGTCATGGACATGGCCGCGAAGTTCGGCTGCCCGGTGATCGGGATCAACGACTCGGGCGGCGCGCGGATCCAGGAGGGGGTCGTCTCGCTTGCCGGCTACGCGGAGATCTTCTGGCGGAACGTCCAGGCGTCGGGCGTGATCCCTCAGATCAGCCTCGTCATGGGGCCGTCAGCGGGGGGCGCCGTCTACTCCCCCGCGATGACCGACTTCGTGCTCATGGTCGAGGGCAGTTCGTACATGTTCATTACGGGCCCCGACGTAGTGAAGACGGTGACCGGGGAGGAGGTGACCTTCGAGGACCTCGGCGGCGCGGCGACGCACGCGTCGAAGTCGGGCGTCGCGCACTTCATCGCGCCCGACGAGGAGACCTGTCTGGAGGACGCTCGCTACCTGCTCTCCTTTCTGCCGCAAAACAACCTCGATCCGGCGCCTTACTTCCCGCCTACGGACCCACCGGATCGGGAGGACCCTGAGCTCGACACGCTCGTCCCGGACGAGCCGACGAAGCCCTACGACGTCAAGGACGTGATCCGGCGAGTAGTGGACGATGCCGACTTCCTCGAGGTGCACGAGCGTTTCGCCGAGAACATCGTCTGCGGCTTCGCCCGACTCGGTGGGCACTCGATAGGGATCGTGGGGAATCAGCCGCACGCGTTGGCCGGCGTGCTCGACATCGACTCGTCGGTGAAGGCGGCCCGCTTCGTGCGCACCTGCGACGCCTTCAACGTCCCGCTCGTCACGTTCGTCGACGTGCCCGGCTTCCTCCCGGGAACCGACCAGGAGTGGCGGGGGATCATCCGGCACGGCGCCAAGCTCCTCTACGCGTACTCCGAGGCGACGGTGCCAAAGCTGGCCGTGATCACGCGGAAGGCCTACGGCGGGGCGTACGACGTGATGAGCTCGAAGCACATCCGGGCGGACTTCAACTTCGCCTGGCCCACGGCGGAGGTTGCCGTCATGGGGCCCGAGGGAGCCGTCAACATCGTCTTTCGCAAGGAGCTCGAGGATGCCGATGATCCGGACGAGCGGCGGCAGGAGCTAATCGCCGACTACCGTCGGCAGTTCGCGAATCCCTACGTCGCCGCCGAGCGCGGCTACGTCGACGACGTCATTGAGCCGAGACGGACACGGCCCGTGCTGATCGACGCGCTGCAGACGTCGCAGCCGAAGCGCGAGCCTCGCCCGCGCCGCAAGCACGGGAACATTCCGTTGTAGGGGTTAGCGCGCCGCTGCGACTGTCGCGGGCGCGTATCCGAGCTCGCGGGCGAAGACGCTCACGATCTCCGGGTCGAACTGCGTGCCGGCGCAGCGCTCGAGCTCGGCGACGGCTTCCTGCGGCGTCAGCCGGCCCCGGTAGGCGCGGTCCGAGGTCATCGCGTCGTAGGCGTCCGCGACGAAGATGATGCGCGCCCCGAGCGGGATTTCCTCGCCGGCAAGCCCGTTCGGGTAGCCGGTTCCGTCCCAGCGCTCGTGATGGTGAAGGACCCAGTCCGCGACCGGATCCACCTCGAGACTCTCGAGCATCCGGTAGCCGATCTGCGAGTGACGCTCGAGCACGAGTCGCTCGGGCGGCGTCAGCGGGCCGGGCTTGCGCAGGATCTCCTCAGGGATCGCGAGCTTCCCGAGGTCGTGCAGGCTGCCGGCGAGCCGGGTCAGCTCGATCTG
>DASSCT010000189.1:0-8612 GCA_035697545.1 Gaiellaceae bacterium
GTGCTCGCCGGAGACATCCTTCTTCGAACGCCGCTTCGGCTTCTTGCCGGTCGCCTCGCCCAGCGCGTGCCCGACCATCGCCTGCTGCTCGTCGCCGCCGGCGAACTCCTGCACGCTCTTGCCCTCGAGCGAGCGCTCGACCAGGTCGTCGAGCCCGTAGCCGTTCCGTTGCTTGAACGTTGCGCCCTGGGTTTGGCCATGGTCGGAGAGGACGACGATCTCGTACGGCCGCGGGGCGTACCGGCGCGCCCGCTCGATGCGCCCGAACTGCTGGTCGAGCTTGCGCAGCGCTTCGAGCGTGTCCGCGCGTTCGAGGCCCGAGTGATGCGCCACCTCGTCGTAGCTCGAGAAGGTGGCATAGACGGCAGGACGGCCACGCATCATGTCGGTGAGGACGCCGTAGACGATCAGGTCGCGGACGACGACGCACATCCCCCCGCGCATGAACGGGTAAAAGCCACCGCGATGGCCGCGGGGTCGGACGTCACGGCGCTTCGCCCGCCCTGCGGCGACCCACTCGAGGATCACCTCCCACCCGAAGAGGACGAGCGAGCGTGTCACGTTGAAGCCGTTCGCAAAGAACGCGCGGTAGCCGGGGTTCGCGCGCTTCTCGGCCTCGATCCGGCTGACGGTGAGGATCTGCTCCTCGGCCTCGCCGGAGAGCAGGTTGCCACGACTCGAGCCGCCGTCGACGAGCAGGCCCTTGCCGGTCGCCCGGTCCTGCTCGATGCGCGCGCAGTCATCCGGCGCCGAGCAGGTCATCAGCGTTCCAGTCTCCTTCTCGACCCAGCGAAACGCCGGGATGTCGTCGTTCGAGCCGAGGAGGATGCCTGCCTGGCTGGCGCCGGTCTGAGACGACAGGTCGGGCTCCCACTCGGTCAGCCGGTGGGTGTCCTCGGAGAGCCAGCGCGCCATGTTCGGCGCGTTGCCGTCGCGCATGGCGCGCCGGAGCACCGGTAGAGCGAGCCCGTCGATCTCCAGGAAGACGATCCCGGGCACATCCGTCGGCTCGCCGCCGCCTTGCTTGCGCGCGACCCGCTGGACGACGCTGAGCGTGTAGGTGTCGTCGTCGTTCGTCCCGAACAGGACCTCGAGCACCATGCTCACCGCAGCCACGATCAGCGCAGCCAGCAGAGCCCACCAGAACGAGTCGACGGTGAACGTGTTGCCGGGGAGCACGTCGGAGGCGAGCTTCAACACGAACGCGTTCAAGGCCAGGATCAGCAGAAAGCCGAGCACGAGCATGAAAGGAAGCCGCAGCGCCGCGACCACCGGGGGGAGCACAGCGTTCAGCGCGGCGACGACAGCCGCAACCAGGAGCGCCCCCCAGAACCCGTCGACATGGAGCCCCGGCAGGATCCCCGCCGCGACGAAGAGCGCCACAGCCGTCACGAACCACGAGAGCAGGAGGCGCAGCGGCCTGAACTTCGGCCGGTCGGGCTGCCACATCACCGCTTGACCGTATTCAGTCATCAGTCGGGACACCTTTCGCGGCCTTCTTGGCGGCGCGCTGCTCGGCGCGCTGCTCCTTCTGCTCGGCGACCTTCACCTTCGCATCGTCATACGACTGCCGGACGAGCAGCTTGCCCCCGGTCCAGCCGAAGGCCCAAACCACGAGGACGACGGCGAACGCGATGTTCCAGGTCGTGACGGCCAGCTGCTGGCCGAGCGAGTAGGCGGTCGCATTCGCCGTGCTCGTGACGTCGTCGAGCGCAATGGCGTTGACCGCCTGGTTGATCCCGACGCCTCCGGGCGTGGCGGAGACCGTGTTCGCAAGCGAGTTCCCGCCGATCACCGACATGATCGAGTGGAAGGTGACCGGGATGCCGTAGCCCGCCAGGAACACGGCGGTGACCCCGAGCTTCGCGAGCCAGGCGCCGAGCGAGGGCAAGAACACCTGGACGAAGTAGTCCCGAGGACGGGCGAGGATCGCCCCACCGCGCTTCGCCTTGACCCAGAGCCCCTGGAGCTTCCGCCAGAAGATCCTGCCGAGAAGCACGAGCAGGAATGCGGCGCCGGCCAGGACGAGCAGCGTGAGGGCGGGATGGTCGTGCGGAATCCCGAGCTGCAGGTTGTAGGACCCCGGGACGGACAGGAAGAGATAGAGGTAGACGAGCGTGCCGACGACGGTGAAGAAGATCTTCTGGACGACCATGCCGCCCAACACGCCGGGGAAGTTCGCCCCGGGGATCATCGCCACGAACATCAACAGCATCACGAACGTGCCGATGTTGGCCGGCAGGAACCCGTTCAGCGCGACACCGGCCGAGTAGGCAGCGAGCACCTGGAGATAGGGCGCGGGCGCCCGCGGGAACCCGGCGCGGAGGATGAAGTACCAGGCAAGGGCCGTCAGTGTCGTCTGCACCGTCTGCAGCGCCCAGCCCGCGAGGAGATACCCGACGGAGATCTCGGTCAGCGCGTCCCAGACGTCGCTGAGCCAGCCCTGGACGTCGACCCCAAGCAGGTTGAGGACGACGAGGAGGAGGGCGACGCCGCCGAGCCAGGCGGCGACTTTGACGAGCCGCCGGCGCCGGGAGGGGTCGTTGAACGGAAGGACGCGCGAGCGCTTCCCGGCGGGTGCCTCAGCTTCGGCGACGCTGACGTCGACGCTACTCACGATCTGACACAGATTCGTCCAAGACTCGGACCGCAAGCATCATCCGAACAGTGTGATTCATGCGGTCCGGGTGATGCGCCTCCATCGGCCGGACGCTTCTCTTGAGTCGACGAAGGAGGAGAGATGACCGACGCGACCACAGAATTCTTCCGCGGGCTCGAAGCGCGAGGCCACGACCCTCGGCTGGAGAAGGTGACGGCGACGCTGCGCTTCGACCTCACGAACGGCAAGCGCACCGCCCGCTGGCTCGTTGCGATCGACAAAGGAGACATCGCCGTCTCGCACAAGAACGCCAAGGCGGACTGCGTCGTGCGCTCGAAGAGCGCCGTCTTCGATGGCATCGCGAGCGGCGAGGTCAACGCTTTCGCAGCCGCGCTGCGCGGGGCGATGGGAATCGAAGGCAACCCGGAGGTGCTGGTGATCTTTCAACGCCTCTTCCCCGAACCACCGCGGAGCCGGTCATGAACGACGATCTCGTCAAGATTCTCGACGGCAATACCTTCGTCGTCAGCGACTCGCGCGGCGACATCGAGGCGTCTCTCACCGACCCGACCGGTCTCTTCTCGTTCGACAACCGCTTTCTGTCGACGTGGATCCTGACCGTGGACGGCGAGAGGCTAAATCCCCTCTCTGTCGACGATCTGCAGTACTTCGAGACGCGGTTCTTCCTCGTGCCAGGCACGGGAACGGTCTATGTCGACGCGAAACTGTCGGTGATCCGGCGGCGCGCTGTCGGCGACGGCTTCCACGAGGAGCTCACGATCCTCAACCACGACGCGAAACCGGTCGATCTGAAGGTGCGGCTCGAGGCCGCCAGCGACTTCGCAGACCTCTTCGAGGTCAAGGATGCGCTCGAGAAGAAGGGGCGCTATTACACACGGGTCGAGAAGGGGCGGCTCCTGCTTGGCTACGAGCGGGAGACATTCGGACGTCAGACTGCGATCTCCGCGTCGGCACCGGCCAAGATCGACAAACAGGGTCTGACCTTTTCGGTTCACATCGAGCCTCAAGGCGAATGGACGACCGATCTCGACGTCGTGACCGCAATCGGGGCCGGTGGAACGTACGTCCGGCCCAAGTACGAGCGGGGCGAGCGACGGGCACAGCCGAACATGGGGCGCAGCTTGGAGCGCTGGCTGACGGAAGCGCCGCGCCTCGAAAGCGACTCCGATCCGCTCAAGGTGACCTACCGGCGCAGCCTGGTCGACCTTGCCGCCCTGCGCTTCGCCCCGCCCGTTTCCGGCGGGCGGAGCCTGCCTGCCGCCGGCCTCCCTTGGTTCATGACCATGTTCGGACGCGACAGCATCTTCACGAGCTTGCAGGCCCTGCCATTCACGCCGGAGCTGGCGGCGACGACGCTCCGCGCGCTCGGGAGCTGGCAGGGAAGCCGGGTCGACGACTTTCGCGACGAGGATCCGGGCCGGATCCTTCACGAGATGCGCTACGGCGAGCTGACGGCGTTCGAGGAGCGCCCCCACTCTCCTTACTACGGCTGTGCCGATGCGACGGCGCTCTACGTGATCCTCCTCGACGAATACGAGCGGTGGACCGGCGACCGGAAGCTCGTGCGTGAGCTCCAGAGCGAGGCGCGCGCTGCGCTGAGGTGGATCGACGAGTACGCCGACCTGCTCGGAACCGGCTACGTCTGGTACCAACGCCGCAACGAGGAGACGGGCCTGGAGAACCAGTGCTGGAAGGACTCCTGGGACTCGATCTCTTACCGCGACGGCCGCCTTCCCGGCTTCCCGCGGGCGACCTGCGAGCTCCAGGGTTACGCGTACGACGCGAAGATGCGCGGGGCCCGCCTGGCACGACTCGTGTGGAAGGATCCCGCCCTCGCCGAAGCCCTGGAACAGCAGGCAGCCGACCTCAAGCGGCGCTTCAACCGTGACTTCTGGGTCAAGGACGGGGAGTACTTCGCTCTGGCGCTCGACACCGAGGGGAATCAGGTCGACTCGCTCACGTCGAACAACGGCCACCTGCTCTGGAGCGGCATCGTCGACAAGTCGAAGGCGAAGGCGGTTGTCCGGCAGCTCATGGGGCCGCGGCTCTTCTCGGGCTGGGGCGTGCGCACGCTCGCCGAGGGCGAGGGGCGGTACAACCCGATCGGCTACCACGTGGGAACGGTCTGGCCGTTCGACAACTCCTTCATCGCCTGGGGGCTGCGGCGCTACGGCTTCAAGGAGGAGGCTGCGCAGATCGCATCCGGCATTCTCGACGCCGCGGAGTTCTTCCAGGGACGTCTGCCCGAGGCGTTCGGCGGCTACGAGCGCGGTGTGACCAAATACCCGGTGCAGTACCCGACGGCGTGCAGTCCACAGGCCTGGTCGACAGGAACACCGCTGCTCCTGCTGCGCACGATGCTCGGCCTCGAACCGCAGGGCGAGTATCTAATCGTGGACCCGGCGCTCCCGGACAGCATCGGGCTTCTGGGGCTGCTCGACATCCCAGGGCGCTGGGGTCGGGTCGACGCATTCGCTCGGGGGCGAGACCTGCTCGAGGCACTACGCCCGCGCACAAGCAACCCCGTTCGGGCCTAGTGGCCGGTCGTGTCGGAGGGACTATCGGCGACCGAAGTCGGGAAGGAGATCGCCGGGCACGCGAAGCATCCTGACCACGAGCGGCGGGACCAGATGCTCTCCGTCGCGGAGGCCGTCCTCCTCTCGATCGTCGCTCTTGTGGCGGGCTGGTCGGGATATGCAGCGGCGAAGTGGAGCACCGAGTCACGCCTCCACCTGGCCGAGTCTTCAACGGCAAGGGCCAAGGCCAATCGCGCGCACCTCGAGGCGATGGAGCTCCGCAACTTCGACTCCTCGACGTTCAATGCCTGGTTCGCCGCGTACACGGCCGGCAACGAGCAGGCGATGGCGGTCGCGGAGCGTCGGTTCCGACCTGAGTTTCGGGTCGCCTTCGATGCATGGCGCGCAACGAAGCCCGAGACCAACCCGAACGCGCCGCCTGGTCCGACCTACATGCCGCAGTACCGGCAGCCCGGGCTCGCCAAGGCAACTGCACTCGACGAGCACGCTGACGAAGCGTTCGTAGCCGGGTCGAAGGCCGGCACGACGGCAGACGACTACGTGCGCACGACGGTGGTCCTCGCAGTCGTGCTCTTCCTGGTCGGCATCAGCACCCACTTCCCGCTCCGGGGCGCCCGATACGGGCTGATCGCCTTCGGCGCTGCGCTGCTCGTGATCTCAGTCGTCCTGCTCACGCAGCTGGAGCGTCCACCCTGATGACATGATCATTCGATCCGGGTGATGTTCACTTGGCGTGCGAAGATTTCGATAGAGACTCGACCGAAAGGAGAGCGCCATGTTCATGAGACGACGACCGCTCGCCCGTGCCGCCATGGTCGGCGGAACGGCGTACGCCGTCGGGAAGCACCGGCAGCGTAGTCAGTACGAGGAACAGGAGCAGGATGCCCGCCTTGAGGACCTCGAGGCCCGTCAGTCGGTCGCCACTCCGGCGGCACCGTCGGGCGCCATGAGTGACCAGGCGATCGAGCAGCTCAAGCAGCTGGCACAGCTGAAGGACTCAGGCGTTCTGACGGACGCGGAGTTCGAGGTGCAGAAACAGAAGATCCTCCAGGGAATGTGAGGTGACGTGATGGCTATTGGCCCTGTGCAGATGCTCATAGTCGGCTTCGACGAGCCCAAGTTCAAAGGCGAGGTGCTCGAGGAGCTCAAGCGCCTGAAGGACCAGGACATCATCCGGCTGATCGACCTCGCGGTCGTGAGGAAGGACGACGAGGGCAACATCGAAACGCTGCACACGAGTGACCTGAGCGAAGACGAAGCGATGGAGTTCGGCGCCTACGTGGGGGCACTGATCGGCCTTGGCGCCGCCGGCGAGGAAGGGGCAGAAGCGGGTGCCGTTGCCGGAGCGGAGGCCCTCGCCGACCAGCAGGTCTTCGACGACGACCAGGTCTGGTACGTCGCTGACGCGATCCCGAACGGGAGCGCCGCCGGCATAGCCCTCATCGAGCACCGCTGGGCGATTCCGCTCCGCGATGCGATCGTGCGGGCAGGAGGGCTTCCGCTCGCCGACGAGTGGATCCACGCGACGGACCTGATTGCAATCGGCCTAGTCGGAGCGGAGGCGTCGGCCTCAGAGAGCTAGCCACCGAGCGACACGATCTCGTCTACCTGCTCGAGGCCCTCCGGCCGGTGGGTGATCAGTAGCACCGACCGGCCGTCGGCGGCTGAGAGCACGTCGCGGACGAGCGCCTCCGCATTCTCCGGGTCGAGATGCGCCGTCGGCTCGTCGAGGAGGAGCACCGGCGCGTCGGCCAGGAGCGCCCGCGCCAGCGTCAGCCGCTGACGCTGGCCTCCCGAGAGCTGCGTCCCTTCCTCGCCGACCATGGTGTCGAGCCCGTCCGGCAATGAAGCGACCCAGGAGGCGAGCTGGGCGCGGCGGAGCGCGTCCCAAAGGTCCTCGTCGGACGACTCGGGACGGGCGAGCTCGAGATTCGCGCGAATCGTCGAGTTGAAGACGTGCGCGTCCTGGCCCGCGAGCGCGAACATGACACGGACGTCCTGCTGGCGATAGTCGCGGAGGTCGTGGCCCGCGATCGTGACGCGACCCTCCTGCGGGTCGAGGAACCGCAAGAGCAGGTTCGTGACCGTCGTCTTCCCAGCCCCGCTCGGGCCAACGAGCGCGAGGCGCTTGCCCGGTTCCAGCCGCAGGTCGAGGCCGCTGAGCGCGGGTTCGTCGTTGGACGAGTACCGCGCGGTGACGCCCTCCAGCGCGACGACTGCCGGTCGCGTGGGAGCGTTGCGAGGCACATCGGGATCGCGAACCGCAGGCTCGCGGTCGGTGAGCTCCAACACGCGTCGACCGGAGGCCAGAGTCCCCGCGAGCTCGCGCGCCGCGGCCGGCAGCGGAGCAACCGCGTCGAACGAGGCGAGCGCGAGGAGGGCAAGCGTCGCCACGAGCACGCGATCGATGGCGCCCGAGTCATGGGCCGCCACCGCGACGGCGAGGACACCCACGACGGTCAGGCCGGCGACCAGGATCAAGAGCGCCTCCGCGACGCCTGAGGCGAGCGCGTCGCGGCGGCTCAGGCGGACAAGCTCACGGTCGAGCGTGCGGACGCGTTCCAGCGTCTCCTCCTCCCGTCCGTAGGCGACGAGCTCCGGCGCGCCACGGAGGAGCTCGACGAGGTCTGCGGTCAGCTGGGCGCGTGCGCCGGCCTGTCGGCGGCCAACGGCGCGATTGACCAGAGCGGCCACGAGAGGAACGACCACGCCGCCGACGAGGAGCCCGACGGCGAGGATCGCAGCCGCCGGAGGGAGGACGGCGGCGGCGACTCCTACGCTGGCCGCGCCGACAACAAGCGCGACGACCGGCGGTCCGAAGCCGCGGACATACAGGCTCTGGAGCGCGTCGACGTCTCCCACCATGCGCCCGAGCAAATCGCCCGAGCGGTACTCCTCCAGCTGCGCCGGCGCCAATGGCTCGATGCGCTCGTAGAAACGAGCGCGGATCCGACCAAGCGCGCGAAGGGCGGCATCGTGTGACACCAAGCGCTCGAGATACCGCGCCAGTGGTCTCGCGATCCCGAAGAAGCGGACGGCGACGATCGTCACGGTCAGGGCGAGAATCGGAGGCCGCTCGGCCGCGCGCGAAATCAGATATCCCGCCGTCGTCATGAGCGCGACGCCGAAACCGACGGCGAGGCTGCCCAGGAGGATCGAGAGAGCCATCGGGCGCGAAGGCGGTTGAGCGAGCGCCCCCAAACGGCGCAGCGTCACGGTCACGCGGCCTCGGCCTCGGCCTCGACGATCCGCCCCGACTCCAGCCGCACGACTCGGTCGGCAAGGACGGAGAGCCCGGGACGGTGGACGGCCAGGAGGACGGTCCGCCCCGCTCGCAACCGCTCTATGGCCTCGGCGACGAGCTCGGCACTCTCCGGATCGAGATTCGCAGTCGGCTCGTCGAGGATCACGAGGGGTGCGTCGCGCAGAAAGGCACGAGCGAGAGCGATCCGCTG
>DASSCT010000190.1:0-8325 GCA_035697545.1 Gaiellaceae bacterium
GGCTTTCGGTTCCCCACTGGGAGTGCCGCCGATCGATCGCGTGCGGGCAGCCCTCGCGTCGCTCGGCATCGACGCTGCCGAGCTCCGGATCTCGGAGCGACAACGGGTCGGCGCGGCGGAGTTCGTTGGCCAGGATGGGACGGGAGGCCAGCTGAAGGTGCGCGTGCTCGGTCGGGACGCCCAAGACACCCAGCGGGTAGCCAGACGCTGGCGACTTCTCGCTTACCGCGATCCGCCGCGTAGCGCGCCCGTCGGACGCCTCGAGCAGGTCGAGCACGAAGCCCTGACGACGCTGATGGCACGGGAAGCAGGCGTTCGCGTCCCGGAGGTCGTGACAGTCGGCCTCGGTCCCCAGGGCGATGCGGTGCTGGTCACGCGGCAACCGGACCTGGAGCCGCTCGAGTTGTGGAGCGCCGACCGCGTCAGCGACAAGTTGCTCCGGGAGCTTTGGCGCCAGGTGGCGCTCCTCCACGATGCGCGGATCTCCCACGGCCGGCTCAACCTGAGCAACGTGCTCGTCGTCGACGAAGAGCCGGTGCTCGTCGATCTCTCGGCGGCCACCCTCAGTGCACCGCAATCTGCGCTCGACATTGACGTAGCCGAGCTCCTCGTCTCGTGCTGCGTCCTCGTCGGCCCGGAACGCACGCTGCGTGAGGCCGTCGGTGCGGGGTGGGCCGACTCGGTTTCACGCGTGCTGCCGTATCTGCAACCCGCTGCACTTACTCCGCATCTCCGGGACCTCGCCCGCGGCCACGACGTCGGTCTCAAGGAGCTTCGCGCAGCGGCTGCGGCCGCTACGGGCTCTGCCGAGCCAGAGATCGTTCCTCTTCGCCGCGTCCGCCCCAAGGACGTTCTAACCATGGCGGCGCTGATCGTCGCCGCCTATCTGGTCGTCACTCAGCTTGCAGCGATCGGCTTCGGCACGATCGCTCACGAGCTGGGCGAGGCCGACCCAGTGTGGGTGGTGATCGCGCTCATCGTCGCCCAAGCTGCGTTCGTCGGGTCTGGAATCTCCGTGCGAGGGGCTGTGCCGGCGCCGCTTCCCCTCTTGCCCTGTGTCGTGCTGCAGTCGGCGATCAAGTTCATCAATCTCACGGTGCCCAGCTCAGCTGGTCGAATCGGCATGAACCTCCGGTTCCTCCAGCGGATGGGTGTTCCGCGCGCGCAGGCGCTCGTGGCAGGGGCGATCGACGACGTCTCCGAGACGATGGTTCAGGTCGCGCTCCTGCTGTTGACGCTCCCGTTCGTGGGGGCGAAGGTCGACACGAGCCAGTTTGGCGGCGCCGGGCCCGATACTCGACTCGTCGCAGGGATCGCCGTAGCGCTTCTCGTGAGCCTGCTGGTCGTCGTGTTCGTCCCCAAGGTGCACGCCAGGGTGGTGCCGGGACTAAAAAGTGCACTTTCGGGCCTCTGGGATGTCGCTCGGGATCGGCGGAAGCGAATCGAGCTCTTCGGCGGGAACCTCGCCTCGGAATTGAGCTACGCGCTCGCGCTCGGAGCCACCTGTCTGGCGTACGGCGTCCACCTGAACGTGGCGCAGCTTGTCTTCGTCAACACCTCGGCAGCCGTCCTCTCGGGCCTGATCCCAGTACCTGGAGGAATCGGGGCAGCTGAAGCTGCTATCTCAGCCGCCCTGATCACCATCGGTGTGGACGAGTCGACCGCCTTCGCGGTCGCGCTCACGCAGCGCCTCTGCACGTTCTATCTGCCTCCCATCTGGGGGTACTTCTCGCTGCGGTGGCTCGATCGCCATGGCTATGTCTGACCTAGGAGTACCTGCCACCTCGGGCCCTGGCCCGGGAAGCCGAGACGGCGTGGGCTTCCGCCTCCAGCGCGTCGCCCAGCGGCTCGAGCTCCGCGACGGCCTCGCCCGTCCGATGCGCGAGCGCCTGCGCCAGCAGCCAATCGGCCAGCCAGGGATTGCGGGGCAGCAAGGGGCCGTGCAGGTACGTCCCGATGACCCGTCCGACACGGCAGCCTTCGAACCCGCTCTCACCGTCGTTCCCGAAGCCGGCGACGACGCGGCCGAGCGGCTCAGCGCCGGCGTCGAGGATGGTTCGGCCCGCATGGTTCTCGAAACCGGCGAGTGTCCGCCGGCGGCCGGGCTCGAGCTCGCACTCGAGCAGCACGTCGCCGATCATCCGACGCTCGCCCGCGACGGTGTGGAGCGGGAGGAGCCCGATCCCGGGCAGCTCGGCCCCGCTTCGCTCGCGGTAGAAACGCCCGAGCAGCTGGTAGCCGCCGCAGACGGCAAGCACGGCCGCGCCGCCGGCGACCGCATCCCGAAGCTCATCGCCCTTTTTTGCCAGGTCCCGGGCGACGAGCGCTTGCTCCCGATCCTGCCCGCCGCCGACGTAGTAGAGATCGTGAGCGCCCGGCTCGACACCGGCGCCCATGCCGATTGCCTCGACCTCCAGCTCATGCCCCCGCCAGGCCGCCCGCCGCGCAAGCACCGCGATGTTGCCGCGATCGGCGTAGATGTTCAGGTAGTCGGGATAGAGGTGCCCGACGCGGATGTTCACGCGGCCTGCTCCCAGTAGGGGCGGGCAAAGCCGCGCTCGGTCACGATTCGCCGGAGCTCGAGCATCGCCGTGTAGGTCGGGATCACCATGAGCTCACCGCCCAGGGGTGTGAGCTCCAGGCCGCGGTCGAGCCCGCGTCCGAGCTCGGGGATCACCTCGACCGCCTCCTCGGAGACACCCGCGTACTTGCACCGCAGCGCGAGCTCGGCGGCCCGGTCGCCCGTCGCCACGATCCGGTCGAGCCGTTCGAGCAGTGGCTCGAAGTCGACGTCCCAGATCCACGAGACATCGCGCCCGTCGGCGATCCCGTCGTTCAGGGCAATCACCGCGACGCGCGGTGGCCCCCCGTTGACGAGCGTGCGAACGACCTCGTTCGCCCCGGCGGGATTCTTGACGAGGAGGACGAGCGCGTTCTTGTCGCCGAGCTGAAGACGCTCGAAGCGGCCGAACGCCGCCCGGAAGTGCGTCAAGCCATCCCCGATCTCCTCCCTCGTCGCACCGAGCACACGGGCGAGGGCCGCCGCTGCCAGCGCGTTGTAGACGTTGTAGAGCCCCGGCAGCCCGAGCCGGATTCGCATCGGCCCTGCTTCGTCGACGAGGTCGAACGAGACGCCGTCGAGCCCGTGAAGCTCGACCTTGCGGGCCCGCAGGTCGAGCCGCGGCCGAGCGTGCCCGCATGCGGGGCACCGGTAGTCCCCGAGATGACCGACATAGGCGGCCGCGTACTCGTACGGCGTACCGCAGCGCAGGCACCACTTCGAGTCGGCGGCGTGCTGTAGCTCCGGCGCCGCCTGGCGCGGATCGTCCATTCCGAACACCACGCTCCGGCGCCGCCCGCGCGCGAGGTCGCCAACCTGCGGGTCGTCGCCGTTCACGACGAGCCACGCCTCGTCGCCAAGCTCTTCGACCGCGCCGCGCCAACGCTCCGCAACGAGCTCCAGCTCGCCGTAGCGATCAAGCTGGTCACGGAACAGATTCCCGAGACAGAGCGCCTGCGGCCGCACTCGGCGCGCGATGTCCGGCAATGCCGCCTCGTCGACCTCGAAGAGGCCGAGCTCGGCGTCCTGCGCGGCGAGCAGCGTGGATGCCACCCCGGAGAGGAGATTCGCCCCCGCCGCATTGTGAGCGAGGCGAACCTTGCCTTCCAGGATCTTCGCGACCATCGCGGTCGTCGTCGTCTTGCCGTTGGTGGCGGAGACGAGTGCCGTTCCACGCGGCAACCTCGCCGCCAGGCGCTCGACCGCTGTGGGATCGAGGTAGGTCAGGAGCTTTCCGGGGAACGTCGTCCCGCCGCCCCGCCGGGCGAGCCGGGAGAGCCGCCCGGCGGCCCGCGCCGCGGCGATCTCAGCGGAGAGTGGAAGCGGCATGCGCACGGGCTGAGCCTACCGCTCGCCCGGTCTTGCATCTGGGACAATTTGCTCTATTCTTATTGCCATGGCGCGAAGGTCTGCGCGGGAGGTCCTGGACAGCCTCGACCGAGATGCGTTGGCCAGCTTCCAGGCCGGGATCCGCAAGCGCTACACGGACGAGGAGATCGTCGAGCAGCTGCTCGAGTGCGCCAGGCGGCTGGGGCGCTCGCCGTCGATGCGCGAGTTCTCGGCCGACCCGGAAACCTCGGTGCACCCGCAGACCGTGATTGAGCACTTCGGAAGTTGGAACGCTGCGAAACGCGCCGCTGGGCTCGTCCCGCGCCGCTTCGCGACGCGTGAGGAGCTGCTCAGGCTCCTGCGCGAGCTGGGGGAGGAGCTGGGGCACACGCCGACCGCACGGGATCTCGACGAGCACCGCGGCTCCATGCCTTCGAAGTCGCTCTACTGGCACACCTTCGGTTCGCTGACGAATGCGCTGCGTGAGGCCGGCTTCGACGTACCGGTGGGGGAGGAGCGGCTCGAGCGCGCCGTCGACCAGGGCAGCGCGCTGGCGGTCGAGCTGGGCCATCTGCCGAAATTCCAGGATTGGGCGGACGCTCGCAAGGAGGACGACTCGCTCCTGACCGAGTGGCAGGTGTACCGGATGTTCGACGTCAGGCGCGGCGCCTGGTCGACGTTCCAGTTCCTGATCCGCGAGCGCCTGCTCGAGGATGGCTATCGCGTGGGGCGAGACGGAAAGGTCTCAGCTAAGCGAGGCCAGAGCCGTCAGAAGACGTAGACAGCTCTCGCGTTCGCGCGGAGCTCGCACCGCCGGCAGCGCCCTCTCTTCGAAGTCGCGGTCCGGCATGAAGCGATCGCAGCGCAGCTCGCGGCCTTCGCCGATCTGGAGCAGCGTTCCTTCCTCGAGCTCCCGCTTCTTGAGCGGCATCCTCATGTAGTACTCGAAGACCTCGAGCCCGTGCTTGGTCGAGGCGAAGAAGATCCCCTCCGGCGACTTGCCCACCCACAGGGGTCGGGCTGTGCCTCGGGCGACGTAGACGATCCCGGGCTCGCGGCCGTCGACCCAGGCCGACGCCATCGACCCCCGCAGCTTCTCGAGCGTCGAGCCCGTCGAGCCGAACTCCTCTACCAGCGCGAAGATCGCTGCGGTGTCCACCGACATCTCGGGAACGTCGCGCTCGAAGCCGTGCCGCGCGAAGATCTCCTCGTCGTTGACGATGATCCCGTTGTGGACGCCGACCACCTCGCCGTGACGCACGGGGTGGTTGTTGGCCTCGATCGTCGGATGACCCTTCGTGTAGTCCCGCACGTGGATGAGGACGTCGGACGCGTCCTGCGGGACAAGGAGCTCCCGGAGCAGGGCGCTGGCGCCCGCGCGCCGCTTGTGGACGATCGGCCGGCCGCCGTGCGAGCGATGCGCGTACCCGACCGCGTCAGCGCCGCGTTCGGCGATGCCGGCAAGCAGCGCCTGGGCAGCCAGCGTCCTGCCGACGTTGGCTCCAGGCTGCAGGCTGTATCCAGCGATTCCGCACATAGTTTGGATCCTAGGAACGACCTCAGATGGCCCCGCATGCCTCTGTCCGCGCACGACGCCTTCCGAGAGACCCCTGTTCCGTATGACGCTCTTACGTTCCTTCGGTTAGCTATCCGATCCTGTTCTCCCCCAAACAGGGGAGGCCGTGGGTCTTCGTGCGCGCCGATACAGCTTGCGATGGAACCCCTGCGTGTCTCCGAGCCTGCGGGCGAGCTTCAGGATCCGCTGAAGCTCTACGTCCGGGCGATCGGCGACGGGCGCCTGCTCACCCGCGAGGAAGAGCGCGAGCTCGCTCGACGGAAGGACGAGGGGGACGAGGCGGCCAAGGCGAAGCTGATCGAGTCGAACCTGCGCCTCGTGATGTCGATCACGCGCAATTACACGAAGGCCTCTGTGCCGCTGCTCGATCTGATCCAGGAGGGGAACCTGGGACTAATCCGCGCCGTCGAGAAGTACGACTGGCGACTCGGGTACAAGCTGTCGACGTACGCGACCTGGTGGATTCGCCAGGCGGTGTCGCGCGCTCTCGCCGACCAGGGGCGAACGATCCGCCTTCCGATCCACGTCGCCGAACAGGCACGGAAGGTGCTGCGGGCGCGGCGGATCCTGACCCAGAAGCTCAACGGTGACCCGACGGTCGAACAGATCGCCAAGGAGAGCGGCTTCACGCCGAAGCGCGTCCGTGAGCTCCTCGACCTGGTCGAGGACCCCGTCAGCCTGGAGACGCCCGTCGGAGACGGCGAGAGCGTCTACGGCGACCTCATCGAGGATACGAACTCGGACGAGCCGGAGGCGGCAACGGCCAAGGAGCTTCGCTCCGCCGAGCTGGCACAGGCGCTGCTCCGCCTAAGCCCGCGCCTGCATCGTGTCCTGACGCTGCGCTTCGGCCTCCAGGGCCATAGTCCACGAACGCTCGAAGAAGTCGGCGCGGAACTCGGAGTCACGCGCGAACGTGTCCGCCAGCTCGAGACGAACGCGCTCCGCGAGCTCCGGTCGGTCGCACCCGGGCTGCAGCTTTACCTGGAGAGCTAGGAGACGCTCTCGATCTCGTTCAGTCGGGCGAGGCGCTTGAGTGCCTGGCCCTCGATCTGGCGGACCCGCTCGCGCGTGAGGTCGAGGGAGCGTCCGATCTCCTCCAGCGTGCGCGGATCCGAGTTGTCGAGGCCGTAGCGCAAGATCAGCACCTGCCGTTCCCGGTCGCTCAGCGCGGTCAGCGCCCGCGCGAGCGCCTGGCTCCGGAGCAGAACCTCGACCTGCTCGTCCGGCGACGGCCCGTCGCCGGCGACAAAGTCGCCGAAGACGGCGTCGTCCGTGTCGCCGACCGGTTGGTCGAGGCTCGTGGAGGCATGGGCGGCAGCCTTGACCTCCCGCGCCTGCTCGATGGGGAGGCTCGCCTCCTCGGCGATCTCCTCGAGCGTCGGCTCGCGTCCGAGCTGCGTCCAGAGCAGTCGCTCGGCCTTGTTCAGCTTCTGGAGCCGCTCGACGATGTGCACGGGCATGCGAATCGTTCTAGCCTTGTCCGCAAGGGCCCTAGCGACTGCCTGGCGGATCCACCACGTTGCGTAGGTGGAGAACTTGTAGCCCCGGCGCCAGTCGAACTTCTCCACCGCCCGGATCAGGCCCAGCGTCCCTTCCTGGATCAGATCGAGGAACGGAAGCCCTTGATTCCGATAGTTCTTCGCGATCGAGACCACGAGACGGAGGTTCGACTGGATCATCCGCTGCTTCGCCTGCATGTCGCCGCGCTCGATCAGCTTGGAGAGCTCGACCTCCTGAGCGGCGGTCAGCAGCGGGTGCCGGCCGGCCTCGCGCAGGAAGAGCTGCAGTGCATCGGTAGTGGTCTCGACGAGGACCGGCTGGGGCTGCGGTTGCGCTGGCCGCTGCTCTTGCAGGCGCTCGTCGTCGACGATCTCGATGCCGCGGTGTTCTAGCTCCTGCCGGAGCGCCTCGACCTCCAACGCGTCCAGCTCGAGGGGCTCGAGCACCTCCTGGAGCTCTTGCTGGCGCACCGCACCGCCGGTCTGTTCGGCCGTTTCGAGCAGCTGCCGAACGTCCTCGCTGCCGAGAACGGTCTCGATCTCAGTGATCGTCACTGGCGAGTTGGTATTCCCACGTCAAGGGCGATGCCAAACAGCAACCTGCGTGGGCATCGTGCCGAGGCCCGTGCGCGAGCATAGCTCAATGCACGGTAACCGACGGAAGCTTGCGCAAGCCGATAGGCGGTGGCCACTAGGACGGCCCTGGTTTACCGCCCAAGCGGTGAGGAGTCCAAAGGAAGGCTCTGATCTCCCCCGCACCAGTCGACCCCGGTGAGCGCGGCCGTAATCAGAGATGCGCCCCCTTCCAAAGCCCAGAATCCACGAGAACCCCCGTCCTGTAATCGGGAGGCGAGACGAGCTGTAACGGCAGACCTGGGAGCGTTTGAGTCTCGCGCGGAAAGGCTGCGCTGGAGCGACGGTGACACCGGACCGCAGAGAGCGCACTTCTTCCCCAGCAGGGGGAGTGCGCCTCCGCTCAGGCTCTCCCCTCCCGCAGTGACACGCTCAAGTCTTCGCTAGCTGCTGGTTTGAGTTCCGCCCCACAGCGGCCACAAGCTGGCGGTGTTGTCCACCTGACCAGCGGCTCTCCGGGTCGTACTCCGGTGTCGTGAAAGCGCCGCCGATCAAGACCGTGCCGGTACCGAAGAAAAAGTGACCCGTTTCCGTCTTTGCCGGGGTTGCATGAAGCACATCCCGGTGGGCGCGAGGCAAGGCACGTGCGACGAGTGCCGGCGACGTCCCAGCGTGTGAAGGAGTCACACCGAGGACTCTCGCCTGCGCCAGTGTTCACGAATGACGCCTGAGTCCGGCGAGACACTGATGGCTCGGACGGCGGTCTCAGTCCGGCTCCTCGCGGGTCT
>DASSCT010000191.1:0-55285 GCA_035697545.1 Gaiellaceae bacterium
GTCGAGCTGATCGAGCCGTTCCTGCCGTTCGGGCTCGGGTTCGCCGCTGGAGCGATGGCGTGGCTCGTCGCAGCGCAACTCGTTCCCGACGCCCTCCGAACCAGTCGACCGTTCGCCGTCGCCGCGACGATGCTCGCGGCGGCAGCGGTCATGGTCGCCGTGCAGCTCGTACTGCTCGGCTGACGTCAACTTCGGCGGGAAACTCTCAACCCTCCTAACGGTGCCTGGCACCTTTCGGAGGGTTCGTACGGTTCGCCCAGGTTCGGCACCGTTTGGCGCCAACGAGATCGGACGGATCGAGCTGAGGTCGAGCCTCAGCGTTGCTCGCCTCCTACTCGGGTGAGGATTCGAGCATCCCGTGCTCGAGCGCGTAGCGGACGAGCTCGGCGCGAGTCGAGATCCGGAGCTTCTGCATGATGTGCGCCCGGTGCGTTTCCACGGTGCGCACGGAGAGGTAGAGGGCGCTCGCGATCTCCTGGTTCGTGTGCCCTAGAGCGAGGAGTCGCAGGATCTCGTGCTCGCGCTCGGACAGCGGGTCCGCTTCCTCCTTGGCGCGCTCTTCGGCATCGGCGGCGACGAGACGAGCGCCGAGCACCGGATGGACGTAGCGCCGCCCCTCCGCCACCTCTCGCACGGCGCCGACGACCTCGGCGTCGGCCGCCTCCTTGAGGACGTAGCCGCTCGCCCCGGACGCAAAGGCCTCGCGGACGTACGCCGCGTCGTCCTGCATCGACAGCACGAGGATCTTGCTTTCCGGCGACTCCTTCAGGAGGTCGGGAATCGCTTCGAGCCCGCTGCGTCCAGGCATGACCACGTCCAGGAGGATCACGTCCGGCTTCTGTGCCCTGGTCTCGAACACGGCCTCGCGTGCGTCGCCCGCCTCCCCCACGACCTCGATGTCGTCCTCGCCCTCGAGCAAGAGCCGGAGCCCGGTGCGAACGACCGCATGATCGTCGACGACGAGCGTCCGGATGCTCATAGGCGAACCTGCCGATCGCCGACCTGTCGACCGGTCATTGCAGACGGTCGCACGGGAGAGGAGACGGGCACGCTGGCGAAGCCAGCATGCCCTTTAAAACGGCATCGCAAGCGATGCCTTAGCCGTACGGCCTGAAGGAGACATCGCAAGCGATGTCTCACGCGCTCGGCACCTCGACGGCGATCGTGGTTCCCTCCCCCGGTCGCGACTCGACCGACAGCTTGCCGTCCACGAGCGCGATCCGCTCCCGCATCCCGAGCAGGCCGAGGCGCTCGTCGCGTGTGTCCGCTGGATCGAAGCCTCGACCATCGTCCTCGATCACCGCGACGACACGGTTCCCTTTCCGCGTCAGCACGACGCTGACCGTCTCGGCCTGCGCGTGCTTGATGACGTTCGTGAGCGCCTCCTGGACGATCCGGTACACGGCCGTCTCGGTCTCGCCGGCCAGCCGGGCATCCCCGAGCGCCGCCTCGACGTGGACGCGAATTCCGGTCTGCTCTGCGAAGGTCTCGGCCAGACGCTGGAGGGCGGCCACTAGGCCGAAGTCGTCGAGCGCCTTCGGGCGGAGCTCGACGGCGAGCCGGCGGACATCCTGGAGCGTCCCGACGACGAGCTCGCGCAGCTCGAGCACCGACTGACGGACGTCCTGACCGTTCCCGGCCTCCTCGATCGACTTCAGGCCGAGCAGGATCGAGGTCAACGCCTGCCCGGTCTCGTCGTGGAGCTCACGGGCCAGCCGCTGGCGCTCGAGCTCCTGGCCCGCGACGACACGTCGAAGCGCATCTCGCGCAACGCGCTCGGACAGGTCGATCGCAAGCGCCGCCCGCTCTGCGAACGCCTCCGCGATGCGGAGATCTTCGTCCGTGAACCGCGCATCGGGTTCTTCCTTGTCCTGGGCGACGAGCACGCCGATCGCGCGGTCCCGAACGATGAGCGGGACCCACATGCCGGTTCTCGCTCCCATCCTCCGAGCGGTTGCCTGATCGACCTCCGGATCCTCCAGCAGCGAGTCGACTCGCTCGCTCCGGCGCCGCTCCAGCACCCGCGCAGTCTTCGATTTCATCGGATCGAGCGTGATGCCGGCGTACTGGTCGGCATCCTCGCCGGCGACGGTCTCGATCAGGACCAGGCCGTCGGGCTGCGGCCTCGCGATGAAGACCAGTCGCGCATCGATCAGCTCCCGGAGGCGCGTGACGACGAGCTGGAGGAGCTTGGGCAGCTCGATCTCCGTCGAGAGGGCGTTCCCGACGTCGGTCAGAGACTCCAGCTGCTCCAGCCAGCGGGTCGCGGACTCGTAGAGCCGCGCGTTCTCGATGGCGACGGCCGCCTGGCCCGCCAGCAGCTGGACGAGCTCCTGATCTTCTTCCGTGAACGCGTCGCCGCCGGCTTTCTCGGTCAAGTAGAGGTTGCCGTAGGCGACGCCGCGCAGCAGGATCGGCACTCCGAGAAACGTCCGCATCGGCGGGTGATTCGGCGGGAACCCGACCGACCGCGGATCGGCCGACAGCTCCTCGAGGCGGAGTGGCTTCGCATCGCGGATGAGGACGCCGAGAATCCCGCGACCTCGAGGGAGGTCGCCGATCGCCTCCATCGTCGCCTCGTCGATTCCGGTGACCACGAAGCGCTCGAGCCCCTGCCGGCTCGGATTGATGACGCCCAGGGCGGCGTACTCCGCGTCGGTCAGCGACGCAGCCGCCTCGACGATCCGCTGCAGGACGGCGTCGAGCGAGAGCTCCGACGAAACGGCGATCGCCGCGTCCAGAACCGCGCGCAACCGGTCTTGTTCGGTATGCGCCATGCCGACGCGAATGGTATGGCGGCCTAGGGGCTCAGGCCCGGATCGCCGGCTTCGGCAGGGGCTCGATGGCCTGGAGCGCGCGCTCGATCTCGGCGTCCGGGAGCGCGAAGTCCTCCAGCTGGCCGGAGAAGTAGGCGTCGTAGGCGCCCAGGTCGAAATGGCCGTGGCCTGAGAGGTTGAAGAGGATCGTCAGCTCGCGGCCCTCTTCGTCGGCGGCGGCCGCCGCGCGCACGACGCCGTGGATCGCGTGGGCCGCCTCAGGCGCCGGGATGATCCCTTCGCTGCGGGCGAACTGGACGGCGGAGGCGAAGACCTCCGTCTGCGGATAGGCCTCGGCTCGGACGAGCCCATCGAGGACGAGCTGGGAGATCAGCGGCGCGACGCCGTGGTAGCGGAGGCCTCCGGCGTGGATCCCGGCCGGCACGAAGTCATGACCCAACGTATGCATCGGGACGAGCGGCGTCAGCTGCGAGGTGTCCCCGAAGTCGTAGGCGAACGGCCCTCGCGTGAGCGTCGGGCAGGCCTCGGGCTCGCAGGCCAGGACGTCGATCTCGCGCCCCCCGATCTTCTCGCGCAGAAACGGGAACGAAAGCCCCGCGAAGTTCGAGCCGCCGCCGACGCAGCCGGCGATCAGGTCGGGGAACGCGCCGGCCTGCTCCATCTGGGCGAGCGCCTCCTGGCCGATCACGGTCTGGTGCATGAGCACGTGGTTCAAAACGCTGCCCAGCGAATAAGCAGTGTCCTCCCGGGTCGCGGCGTCCTCGACCGCCTCCGAGATGGCGATCCCGAGACTGCCCGGCGTGTCGGGCTTCTCCTCGAGGATGGCGCGCCCCGCCTGCGTGTCCTCCGACGGGCTCGGGACGACGGCGGCGCCCCAGGTCTGCATCATCGAGCGGCGGTAGGGCTTCTGCTCGTAGGAGACCTTGACCATGTAGACCTTGCACTCGAGCTCGAAGAGCCGGCACGCAAGCGCGAGAGCGCTCCCCCACTGGCCCGCGCCGGTCTCGGTGGAGATCCGGGTCCGCCCCTCCTGCTTCACGTAGTAGGCCTGGGCGACGGCCGTGTTCGGCTTGTGGCTGCCGGCCGGGCTGACACCCTCGTACTTGTAGAAGATCCGCGACTTCGTCCCCAGCGCCTGCTCGAGCCTGTGGGCGCGGTAGAGCGGCGTCGGCCGCCAGAGCCGGTAGACGTCGCGAATCGCCTCGGGGATCGCGATCTCGGCGTCCTGTGAGACCTCCTGGCCGATCAGCTCCATCGGGAAGAGCGGCGCGAGATCGTCCGGGCCGATCGGCTCGCCCGTCCCTGGATGCAGGATCGGCTGCGGGGCGTTCGGAAGGTCGGCCTGGATGTTGTACCAGCGCTCCGGAATCGCAGACTCCGGGAGCAGGAACTTCGTCTCGGCCATGCCGCGAGCTTACTCCGCGCCGGTCGGCGCAGGCTCGTCTTCGGCCAGCGAGACCCCACGCGGAGCGCGCCCGAACGTGTCGCTCCCCCGGGCCGAGAGCTCCTCGGGCCAATCCCGCGGATAATCGCCGAGGCTTCGCCGCTCGCCGCCGGGGACGCAGAGCTCGACGGAGATGCGGCCGTCGCCGACCCGGATGAGGTTGTAGGCCGGCCGGGGGAAACCCCGGGTGCGGAGTGTCGAGACCGTGCCGGAGTGCACGAGCAGCAGGCCGGCCACGGGCCAGACGTACGGGACGTGTCTGTGGCCCGACAGGACGAGGTCGGCTTGGCAATGGCGAAGGAGCGAGAGCACGTCGCCGGCATCGAGCACCTGGTTGCGCTCCCGGCCGGTGCCCGGAATCGGCATCAGGTGGTGGTGGCACACGAAGACGCGCAGATCCGCGGGCCCGGCGAAGCCCTCTGCGATCCAGCCGTAGTGCTCACGCCCGATCTCACCCTCGTCGAGGTCGGGTTTGGACGAGTCGACGGCGACGAGCGAGACCTCCAAGCCGCCGAGGTGGAGCCGCCGCCGCGAGTCGCGCCCGCCGAAGGTGTCCTCGAACAGGAGGTAACCGACGTTCCGTGCGTCGTGGTTCCCCGGGACGCGCACGATCTCCGGACAGGCGATCGCCCCGAGCTCCTCGCGGGCAATGGGGTACTGATCGGGAAAGCCGTCGTCGGTGAGGTCACCGGCGACGACGACGAGGTCGGGCTCGGCGGCGTTGATCTCCTCGATCGCCGTCGTCAGAAGCTCGCGCCGATAGCGGCCCCCACCGACATGGACGTCCGAGATCTGTGCGATGAGCACCACGAGAGTCTTTCACCTTTTATCCTCGACGCATGAATGTCGAGTTGCGGCCGAGATTACGCGGCGTTTTCCACCAGTACGCCTTCTTCGCCTCGCTTGTCTTCGGAGCGGTGCTCGTTGTCGGCGCCTCGGGGCCGGCGGAGCGAATGTCGGCGATCGTGTTCGCAACAGCACTGGCGACGATGTTCGGGGTCAGCGCGCTCTATCACCGGGTCGCGTGGCGCCCCCGCGCGAGGCTGTGGATGCGGAGGCTCGATCACGCCGGGATCTACCTGCTGATCGCAGGGACGTACACGCCCTTCGCCGTCCTCGCCCTGGCCGACGTCTGGCGCTGGACGATCCTGCCCGTCGTGTGGGGCGGTGCACTGGTCGCGATCGTGCTCAAGCTGGCCTGGGTCGACGCGCCCAAGTGGCTGGCCGTCACGATCGGGATCGCGCTCGGCTGGATCGGCGTCGTCGCCCTGCCACAGCTCTGGGCCCACACCGGTCTGGCCGGAGTCGGGCTCCTCCTGGCCGGCGGAATTCTGTACACCGTCGGGGCGATCGTGTACGCACGGCGCCGCCCCGACCCGGTCCCGGAGGTCTTCGGCTACCACGAGCTCTTTCATGCGCTCGTCATCGCCGCAGCCGCGTGCCAGTACACGGCGGTCGCGCTCGTCCTCCTGGACTAACGGTTAGATCTTCCGGCGCTTTGGCGGTGCGCCCCAGCGGGAACGGCGGCCTCGCCCCGAGTAGACGAGCCGCTTGGGCGCGACGCTCATGCCCTGTTGCGCGAACTGCCCATCCTCGCCCACCCTTCGGGCGAAGTGGCTCACGTCGGCCTGCTGCTCCGGAAGCACCAGCGTGATCCCGGTCCCGTCGCGCCCTGCGCGGGCCGTCCGGCCGACGCGGTGGACATAGCCCTTGTTGTCAGCGGGCGGATCGAAGTTGATCACGTGCGTGATGTGATCGAGGTCAAGCCCGCGCGCCGCGACGTCGGTGGCGACGAGAGTCGAGACCTCTCCAGTCTCGAAACGTTCGAGCGCGCGCTCGCGGGCGCGCTGGTGCATGTCGCCGTGCATCGCGACGGCCTTCACCTCGTGGCGGGCAAGCCTCTGCACCAGGCGGTCCGCGCCGCGCTTGGTGCGGACGAAGACGAGCGTGAGCCCATCGTCGTGGCCGAGCATGTCGACGAGTGTCGAGACCTTGGTGTCGGCGGTGACTCCGACGAAGCGGTGCTCGGTCTCCCCGCGCTCCAGGTGGCTCGGCAGCTGAGCGTCGAAGCGGCTCGGACTGTCCGTGTAGGCCCTCGCGAGCTGCGCGACCTCCCCGTCGAGCGTGGCCGAGAAGAACATCGTCTGGCGGTTACGAGGAAGGCGCCGGACGATCGCGTCGACCTGCGGTTGGAAGCCCATGTCCAGCATCCGGTCGGCCTCGTCGAGGACGAGGATGCGGATGCCGTCGAGCTTGACGAGGCGCCGGTTGGCGAGATCCTCGAGCCGGCCTGGCGTGGCGACGAGGATATGTGCGCTCTTCGCAGCCTTCGCCTGGGCGGCGACAGAGGTTCCGCCGTAAACGGCGGCGACCCGGAGCCCTCGTGCGCGCCCGATGTCCGCGAACTCCTCTGCGACCTGAGTCGCGAGCTCGCGCGTGGGAACAAGCACGAGCGCCGACGGCCGCGCATCGCGGGCTTCGAGCCGTTGCACGATCGGGACGGCGAAGGCAAGCGTCTTGCCCGATCCCGTGGGTGACTTGGCGAGCACGTCGAGGCCGGCCAGCGCATCCGGCAGGACGAGCTCTTGAATGGAAAACGGCGTTGAGATCGACCGCCGCGCGAGCGCGGCGATAATCGGTTCGGCTACGCCGAGCTCCTTGAAAGACTTCTGTGACACGTTCGACTCCTTCAGTTGCGGTTCGAGATTCGCCTGCCTCGAAACCGCCGAAGAAGGAACGAGAAGCTCACCTCACGGGTCGGCCGGATTGCCGTCCCTGGCGCACAAAGTAGCAACAAAAATGCCGAGTCCTGCAAACCCGAAGGCCCACAGGACTCGACGGAGCGACTCTCTCACCTCCGCCATGCGCCTGTCAAGTGAGAACCGTCGGGTCGGTTCCTCGCACCTGCAGAGGCGTCGATCGGACGGTACATTCGGACGTGGGACCACCGACAAGGAGGGTGCCGTGAAACGAATCGTGCTGTTGGCTGCTGTGGCTGTGTTCTGGCCGACGGCCGTCACCGCTTCGGCGCAGACAGCGGCTGCGCCGACCAAGTCGCCGGGCAAGCTCATCGTCGGCTTCGACCTGCCCGCGCCGGGCTTCTGGAACGGCAGGGCGTCGGGCACGACGATCAAGAACCCGTCCGGCTTCGAGTACGCCCTCTCGAGGGCGATCGCCAAGCAGATGGGGATTTCGAGGGTCCAGTTCCTACGGGCGCCGTTCGGGACGATTCTCCTGGCCGGGCCGAAGAAGTTCGACTTCGCGCTCGAGGAGACCACGATCACGAAGCCGCGGGCCAAGGTGATCAGCTTCTCCGTGCCGTACTTCGACGCGAACCAGGGCGTGCTGATCCGGAAGGGCCTGACCAAACCCAGCTCGATCGCGGACCTGAAGAGCCTCCAGACCTGCGCTCAGGCCGCCACGACGGGGCTGACGTGGATTCGGAGCAAGCTGCGTCCGGCCAAGCGGCCGCTCGTCTACTCCGCGTCCTCGACCGCCGCGTTCGACGCGGTGGAGTCCGGCCGCTGCGACGCGCTCATCCTCGACGTCCCGATCGTCGTCTCGCAGAGCAAGAAGAAGCCGGGCGCCTACGGCGGCGTCGTGGGACAGATCGTGACCAAGGAGGGCTACGGCGCGGTCATGCAGAAGGGCAGCGCGCTCAAGCCGTTCGTCGACCGGGCGATCAGGAAGCTCCGCGCGAACGGCACCATCACCCGGCTGCAGAGGAAGTGGCTGCCGTTCACCCGTGTGGCGATTCTGAAATAGGCATCTAGCGGAGGAGGAGGTCGGGCGTGGGGAAGTTCCTACACACGTTCTTCAGCCCGCTCGACTTCCTCCGCGCGGTGCCTCAGGTCTGGGACGGCTTCCAGACCAACCTGAAGCTGATGGTGATCGCGGAGGCGCTCGTGCTCGTCTTCGCGCTCGCAGTTGCCGTCGTCCGCGGCCTGCCCGGCCGCGCGGCGCTCCCGTTCCGCGCCCTGGCAGTCGTCTACACGGACTTCTTTCGCGGCACGCCGCTCATCCTCGTCCTCTTCATGATCTTCGGCGGCCTGCCGGCGCTGAACCTCGCCGTGATCTCTGATCTCTCCTTCTTCACGTCCGGGGTCATCGCCCTGACGCTCGTCTACACCGCATATGTCACGGAGGTCTACCGGGCCGGCATCGAGTCGGTGCATCCCAGCCAGCGCATGGCCGCGCGCTCGCTCGGGCTCACCTACACGCAGACGCTGCGCCTGGTCATCCTGCCGCAGGCGATCAGGCGCGTCGTCCCGCCGCTCCTGAACGACTTCATCGGCCTGCAAAAGGACACCGCTCTCGTGACCGTCATCGGCGTGACCGAGGCAGTGGCCCAGGCGAACTTCTACGCGTCCGACTACTTCAACTACGCGGGACTGACCGTCGCGGCCGTGTTCTTCGTCATTCTCACGATCCCGCTCGCGCGCTTCACCGACAACCTGATCAGAGAGCGCGAGCGGCGGGAGCGCGCGCAAGCGGTGTGACGGCGCCGAACTCCCACTTCGTCACGCTCGAGAACGTCAGGAAGCGGTTCGAGGATCTCGAGGTCCTCCGTGGCATCAACCTCACCGTCGACCTACACCAGGTCGTGTGCCTGATCGGCGCCTCGGGCTCGGGCAAGTCAACGCTGCTCCGCTGCATCAACCTGCTCGAGCGCGTCGACGAGGGAACGATCGTCGTCGACGGACAGACGATCACGGACGGGAAGGTCGACCTGAACGCGCTCCGCCGCAGCATCGGAATCGTGTTCCAGGCCTACAACCTCTTCCCGCACATGACCGTTCTGGACAACGTCACGCTCGCGCCGATCCACGCCCGCGGGCTGTCGAAGCAGAAGGCTCGTGCCAGGGCGCGCGAGCTGCTCGCCGAGATTGGCTTGGCCGACAAGGCCGAGGAGTTTCCGGACCGGCTCTCCGGAGGCCAGCAGCAGCGGGTCGCGATCGCCCGGGCGCTCGCGATGGACCCGAACCTCTTGCTCCTCGACGAGATCACGAGCGCGCTCGACCCGCAGCTGATCGGCGAGGTCCTCGAGCTCGTCCGCGGGCTCGCAGGCGTCGGGATGACGATGGTCATCGCCACCCACGAGATGAGCTTCGCGCGCGAGGTTGCGGACAAGATCTGCTTCCTGGACGCCGGCGTCATCCTCGAGGAAGGGCCCGCCGAGCAGCTCTTCTCGGAGCCGCGGGAGGAGCGGACACGCGAGTTCCTCCGTCGCGTGATCGAGGCGGGGCGGTTTTAGTGCTGGAGCGGCTCAAGGACGCGCGCAAGACTCCGCTTGCGGTGGCCGGGATCCTCGCGACGCCGCTCTTCTTCGTCGCCCTGATGGCGTTCTCGCTTCTGCTCGACAAACCGACAGTGGCCGCGAACGGAGAGCTCGGCGACCCCTCACCATCCACCGTGCGCACGATCTATCTGCTCTCGTTCGGCGTGTCCGCGGGCATCGTCCTCGTCGGCGTCCTCGCGCTCTTTATGCCCCGACTGGGCGTGTTCGTGCCGGCTCTCGCCGCGATCGCCGTGACGGTTGGCTTGCTCCTGCCGCTCGGAACCTGGGAGACAGATCACTCGGCCCGGTATCCCCAGGGCGTCGACCTCATTCCGATGAGCGATCCTGGTGACCTGATACTGCGTGGCGAGTGGGAGGAGAACGCCCACAAAGCGGCGCGGCAGATCGGTTTCTGGACGATCGCGATCGCGATCGCTGCGATGGCCATCTCCGCGGCGCTCGAGATCCGGCGAAGGCGCAAGCCGGCGCCGCCGCCCGTTCCGCCGCCGCCCGAGATCGCCGGCGGGGAGCCGACGATCGTGCAGCTTTAGCGACGCGGGAGCGGAACGACCAGGAAGAGGACGGCCAGCAGGAGCCCGAGGGCGCCCACCGCACCGAGCGAGATCCGCAGGTCGGCGACGTCGGCCAGCACGCCGACAACGGCGGGCCCGACGAGGAAGCCGAGATACATCAGCGTGGTCGTCGACCCGATCACCGTCGCCCGTTCGCTCCGGGCCGCGGCTCCGCCGGCGAGCCCCAGAATCGTCGGTGCCAGAACCGAGCAACCGGCGCCGGCGAACACGATGCCGGCGAGCGCGGTCGCAGACGTCGGCGCGGCGGCGGCCACCGACGTCCCGGCTCCGGCGATCACGGATCCAGCCACGAGCAGCCTCCGCTCGGACCAGCGCGCGAGCAACCGGTTTCCTGCGAGGCGTCCGGCCGCCATCGAAGCGGCGAAGAGCGCCGGACCGAGCGCGCTCACAGCGGCAGTGGCGTCGAGCGTCCGTTCGAGAAACACCGCGCCCCAGTTCTGCCAGGCGCTCTCGATCCAGAAGGCCAGCGCGCCGAGGCAGCCGAGCACCAGCACCCAGCCGGGGACACGCTGAAAGAGGCGCGGCCGCTCGTGCGCCGGCGGAGGGGTCCAACCCGCCCGGCCGCCTGGACGAGCCGCGACCGCGGCGAGACCGATTACGAGTGCCGCAAGGAGAAACACGGCGGGCGCTCCAGCCCCTGCCCAGCGCAGCGCTCCAGTCGCGAGGCTGCCGACGAAGACCGCCGCCGAGAAGCTTGCGTGCGCGAGGTTCATGAGCGGCCGCCCGGAGGCGATCTCCTCCCGCACGGCGTCGGCATTGATCGCGACGTCCACTGCGCCCGAGGCGGCCCCGACAACGGCGAGCGCGAGCGAGAGTTGGAGCGGCGACGTCGCGAGGCCGGGGAAGACACCCGAAATGGCAAGCGCCCCGACCGTGATGGGAGTGAGCATCGGTCCGAAGCGATCCATGAGGACGCCGGTCCCGCGCATGGACAGGAGCGCACCCACTCCCACGAGCAGGAGCGCGAAGCCCAGCTCCGCATCGCTCGCGCCGGAACGCCGCTGCACAGCTGGAAGCGCAGCCCCCCAGGCGCCCCAGTAGACGCCGAGAGCCGCGAAGCCGAGCAGGACTTTTTCCCGACCATCGACAGCCATCGCCACTAGGATCGCTTCAGAGCAAGCACCCGAGAGGAAGGACCCGCATGAGCCTGATCGCCCGCCTCGACGAAGCCCGTCGCCGACGGAACATCCTCGAACACCCCTTCTACACGCGCTGGGAGCGTGGTGAGCTCACCCGGCCGGAGCTCGCGGACTATGCCGCCGAGTACCGGCATGCCGTCGTCGCGCTCGCCGCGACAGCCGAGAGCGCCGCGCCGCTCGCCGGCTCGGAGCATGCGGCCGAGGAGCGTTCCCATGTCGAGCTGTGGGATGCGTTTGCCTGCACGCTCGACGCCGATCTCGAGCGAGCGCCACGGCCCGAGACCGAGCGCTGTGCAGCGGCGTGGACCGCCGCCGCGGATCCGCTCGAGGCGCTCGCCGTCCTCTATGCGATCGAAGCGGGCCAGCCCGAGGTCTCGACGACGAAGCTCGAGGGCCTCGTCGAGCATTACGGCTTCGAGCGCAGCGGCTCGGGCACCGCGTATTTCCGCATCCACGCCGAGCGCGACCACGCGCACGCAGGGCACTCGCGGGAGCTCCTCGAACGGCACGCGTCGCACGCCGACGAGGATCGCCTGGTCGCCGCAGCCGAAGCCGCGCTCGAGGGCAACTGGACGCTCCTGGACGGCGTCTCGACTTAGGCTAAGCGCCGCGGCGGTCGCGGAATCCCGTGACCCGGGCGAGGTGGGCGAGCGCGAGCCCGCCCAGTAGAGCGCTGGCGAGAGCCAGGAGCCCGAGCACCGTCATGACGAACGGATCGTTGAACGGATCGTCGGGAGCCGCTTTCGCCAGGCGGTCGGACAGGCCCTTCGCGCTGCGCGCCACCGCTCCGGCTGCTTCGAACGGCGCCTTGACCCCTTCTTGACCGCGGAGGCGACTCCACCGCCGGAGTTGTCGTCGTCGCGAGCCGCGACCGCGCTGGGGTCGGTCGACGCGGAGGCGAGCTGGGCGACCGGCCCGCTCCAGACGCTCGCGCTTCGGGCCTTGCGGATCTGGTCCTTGGTGATCTTCCCTCGCGCGACGACGATCGGCACCGCCGCCGCATCCCTCGTCACGCCGCGGGCGCGAATGACGAGGCGGTAACCGCCCTCGGGAAGGGGACGACCCCGCAGCCGGCCGCGGAAGCGCACACGGTTCACGCCGGAGTGGGCGCGAACGTGACTTCGGCGCGCGCTCTTGCTACAGCGCGTCGGCTTTGCGCTCCCGGCGCTCCAGAGCTTCCCGTCGATCCCGTTCCAGAGCCTCCGGCTCCCTGGCTTCCACCTGTGGGAGACGACGTGGAGCCGCCCGTCGAGGTGCCCCCGGAAGTGCCCCCCGTCGAGGAAGGCGGTGGCGGTGGCGGCAAAAGCGCGGGCGGCGGTGGGAGCGCCGGTGGAGGCGGAGCCGGCGGCAGCACCGGTGGCGGTGGCGGTAGCGACGGCGGCGACGGGAGCGGTGGTGGAGGCGGGAGCGGCGGTGGGGGAAGCGGCGGTGGCGGGAGGGGCGGGGGTGGCGGGAGTGGAGGTGGCGGACGTGGAGGTGGAGGCGGGAGCGGCGGCGGTGGAAGCGGCGGCGGTGGAAGCGGAGGCGGAGGCGGGAGCGGCGGAAGCTCCGCCTGTGCATTGGAGGCCGCAAAATGGGCGGCGATCGGGGATCCTGCCGGTAGTGCGACGAGGCAGGCGACGGCCGCCGTCGCCGAAGCGATGAGCGCGCGCATCATTGCTCTCACAAGGGAGATCGAGCGCTTGCGGTTACGCATTCCACGAGGCCGCAAGATCGGCGGCGCGGCGGCATCTCTCCTAGGTAGCCGGGGACCGACGTCCGGGCCCGCGCGGCCAGGTGCGGCATCGCACTGAGGCCCGGACGACCGCCCCCGGCTACTCTCGCGGCGTGAGGCGAGCGCTCGCTTATGCGGTCCTGGCTGTCCTACTGGGAGGCGGCATGGCGAGCGCGGCTCCGCCGCGCTGGCGCTCGGCCGCGCCCGTTCCGGTTCCGCGGACCGAGGTGGCCGCGGCCCTCTTCGGCCGTGAGATCGCCGTCGTCGGCGGGTTCCTCGCGAACGGTCAGAACTCGAGCCGCGTGGATGCTTACTCGCCGACGCGAAACCGCTGGCGGCGGCTTCCCAACCTGCCGGTGCGGGTCGACCACGCGATGGCGGCGGGCCGTGGCTCCGAGCTCTACGTTGTGGGCGGCTACGGGCCCGGCTCAGTTGCCCGAGCGACTGCGTTCGTCCTCCGTCGCGGACGCTGGAGCGCACTCCCGCCGCTTCCTGCTCCACGCGCTGCCGCCGGAGCGGCGATCGGCGCCAGAAAGCTCTACGTCGTGGGCGGCGTCGAAGCTCCGGGCCGACTCGCCCAGGATGGATTCGCGTACGACTTCCAAGATCGGCGATGGACGCTGATCGCAGGCCCGAGGCCGCGGGAGCACCTCGGTGCTGCGGCCCTCGGCGGAGTTGTCTACGCCGTGGCCGGGCGTACTACCGGCCTCGACTCGAACCTCGACATCGTCGAGGCCTACGACGCCGGCGTGAACCGCTGGCGGGCGCTTCCGCGGGTGCCCGGCCGGCGCGGCGGCACAGCCGCCGCCGCCGTCGCCGGACGCCTCGTGTCGGCGGGCGGGGAGGAGCCCGGCGGGACGATCCGCACGGTTTTCGCGTACAACCCGGGCACGCGCCGCTGGAGCAGCCTGCCGAGCCTCCCCCGGCCTCGCCACGGGCTCGGCCTGGTCGGCTACCGGGGCCGTGCCTACGCCCTTGCCGGTGGCCCGCAGCCGGGCCTGACGGTGAGCGGCTCGAACCAGGTGTTACATCTCAGGCCGTAGGCCGGTCGCAACCGTCCGACGGCCGTCGCGCTTGTAGACGACGTCGACCGAGTCGTGCTTGCGGTACGTGCCCGCGACGCCCAGGAAGATGCTGGTCCAGCGCATCGCGCCGAGCTTGCCTTCCTGCGCGAGTTTGCGGTTGAAGACGAGGGTGCGCCCCTGCACGCGATAGTTGCGCCCGGGCTCCTGCCGGACGCCGTTCACGAAGACCTCGAAGTCCTCGGGAACATCTGGCGGTAGCTCGACTCGCGCCCCCTCAGCCATGTGAGAGGCGTCTCGATGTGGTCGTGCGGGGAGCCACCCTCGTAGAATGCCCGAGCCCGTGGCAACCGCCACCCTGCTCGCCGCCTCAGGCTTGACGCCCGTCAAGCCCGAATCTCCGAACGCGGAGCGGATCGCCGACCTGTTCTGGTTCGTCACCTTCTTCGCGATCGTGGTGTTCCTCGTGGTCGCGATTCCGCTGGTCGTCTTCATCGTCCGCTACAGGAGCCGGGGCCGTTCGCGGGGGGAGGAAGGGCCGCAGATCGTCGGCAACACAAACCTCGAGATCGCGTGGACGGCGGTGCCGGTGGTCATCCTGATCCTCATCGCGGGCTTCACGTTCTACAAGCTTCCGGGCCTCTCGCTCGAAGCCCCGAATGAGCTCGAGGTTCAGGTCGAGGGTCGCCAGTTCTATTGGCAGTACCGCTACCCGAACGGAGCAATCGCGATCGACAAGCTCGTGGCGCCGGCGGATCGCGTGGTCAGGCTGCATGTCACGGCCCCCGACTACGACGTCATCCACAGCTACTGGGTGCCGGCCCTCTTCGGGAAGATGGACGCGATCCCGGGCAGGACGAACGAGGTCGAGTTCAAGGGCAAGGTCGGGACGTACAAGGGGCAGTGCGCCGAGTTCTGCGGGCTTCAGCACGCGAGGATGCTGAACCAGATCCAGGTCATACCCTCCGAGCAGTTCGACACGTGGCTCACCGAGCAGGGCGCCGCTCAGACCGCGGGGAGGTCCGATCTGGGCGAGCAGGAGTTCACCGGCGTCTGCGCCAAGTGCCACGGGGACCGGGGTCAGGGAGACATCGGCCCCGCGTTCAGCGCCGCGACAGTGTCGAGCGCCCAATCCGTCGAGCAGATCGTCCGCGAGGGGCGAAACAAGATGCCGCCCGTCGGTCGGGGCTGGAGCGACGAGCAGATGCAGGCGCTCACCGCTTACCTGCAGCAGCGATTCGCCCAGGGGAGCCCGCCGGGTGGCTAGCCGCGCCGAGACCCCGGTCTACCCGGTCCCCTGGTACCAGGGGCGTGTCGCGAGCTGGGTCGCCACGGTGGACCACAAGCGCATCGGGATCCTCTACATCCTGACGAGCCTGATCTTCTTCCTCGCAGGCGGGATCCTCGCGCTGCTGATTCGCACACAGCTGATCGCGACCAACGTCGACATCTTCGCCCACGACACCTACAACGAGCTCTTCACAATGCACGGCACGACGATGGTCTTCCTCGTCGTCGTCCCGATCTTCGCCGGCTTTGCGAACTACGTCGTGCCGCTAATGATCGGCGCCCGGGACGTGGCCTTCCCGCGCCTCAACGCGCTTTCGTACTGGCTCTTCCTCTTCGGCGGCGTGATTCTCTACGGCAGCTGGTTTGCGGAGGGCGGCGCGGCCAAGGCCGGCTGGACGTCCTACCCGCCGCTGTCGGCCGAGACCGCCGGCAACGGACAGGACCTGTGGATCGTCGGCCTCCACGTCCTTTCGCTCGCCTCCCTCGCCGGCGCGATCAACTTCCTCGCGACGATCCACAACATGCGCACGGCCGGGATGACGTGGATGCGGCTGCCGCTCTTTGTCTGGACGATCGAGATCTACTCCGCGCTGCTCGTCCTCGTGCTGCCCGCCCTCTCGGCGGGCTTGACGATGCTGCTGCTCGACCGCCAGGGCTGGACGCACTTCTTCCTCCCGGGCGACGGGGGCGATCCGGTCCTCTACCAGCACGTCTTCTGGTTCTTCGGCCACCCCGAGGTCTACGTGATGATCCTGCCGGCGATGGGGATCATCTCGGAGATCATTCCCGTCTTCTCGCGGAAGCCGATCTTCGGCTACAAGGCGATCGCGTTCTCGACGGTCGCGATCGGCTTCTACTCGCTCCTCGTCTGGGCCCACCACATGTTCGCCGTCGGCCTCGGCTGGGGCCTCGACATCTGGTTCATGCTCGCCTCGCTGATCATCGCGGTCCCAACCGGGGTCAAGATCTTCAACTGGATAGCGACGACCTGGCGCGGCAACCTGATCTTCGACACGCCGATGCTCTTCTCGCTCGGGTTCATCGCCGTCTTCACGATCGGCGGTCTCTCCGGGATCTACGTCGCCGTCTTCCCGTTCGACTGGCAGGTGCACGACACGTACTTCGTCGTCGCCCACCTCCACTACGTGCTTTTCGGCGGCTCCGTGTTCGGGATCTTCGCGGCGCTCTACTACTGGTGGCCGAAGATGTTCGGCCGCTACCTGAACGAGACGCTCGGGAAGTGGCACTTCTGGCTGACGTTCATCGGCTTCAACCTCGCCTTCTTCCCGCAACACTTCCTCGGACTGATGGGGATGCCCCGCCGCATCTACACGTACACCGACTCCTCGTGGGAGCTCTACAACCTGCTGTCAACGCTCGGGTCCTACGTGATGGGTCTCGCAGCGCTGATCTTCATCGCCAACGTGATCTGGTCGCGGCGCCGGAGCCCGCGTGCCGTCAGCGATCCGTGGGTGGCGGACACGCTCGAGTGGTTCACGACCTCGCCGCCGCCGCCGCACAACTTCGACAAGGTGCCGTACGTTACGAGCGCCAGGCCGCTCCGAGACCTGCGCCGCCGGCTTGCGGAGGAGCGGGTATGAGCGTCCGCGCCGGTCCTTGGCTTCGGTTGTGCGGCGTTGGCGCTTCCGCCGCCGTGGGGCTCGTCGTGGCGAGCGGAGAGCTCGGTATTACGCACCGCGTGCTCGTCGCCGTAGCGCTGCCGCTGTTCGCAGCGCTCGTCCTGGGCGCGTGGTTCGCGCATCGTGCGGTCTTCGGGGTCGCTCTCGCCGCCCTCGTTCTCTTCCTGGCTGCGATCGCCAGCTGGTGGCTGCGGCCGCTGCATCTCGCTCTGGCTGCCGTGGCGTTCGCCGCGACGGTTCTTACCACCGCGCGCCTCTATCGCGGGGCTCGGCCCGCGCCCGTCGCGTGGCGGGACTACGTGAGCCTGACGAAGCCGCGGATCATGTCGCTGCTGCTCCTGACCGGCGCGGCCGGCATGTTCGTCGGAGCGCAGGGGATGCCCGACCCAGGTTTGCTCGCGGCAACGATGGTCGGTCTCGGGCTGGCCTGCGGCGGCGCCAGCGCGCTGAACCACGTGCTCGATCGGGACATCGATCGCTCGATGGGACGCACCGCGCGGCGGCCCGTCGCGGACGGGCGGGTCAGCCCGGAGCTCGCGCTCGAGTTCGGCCTCGCCCTCTCGGCGCTCTCGTTCGTCCTCCTGGCCTCGGTCGTCAACGTGCTCGCCGCCTGCCTCGCGCTCGTCGGGAACCTCTTCTACGTCCTCGTCTACACGCGCTGGCTCAAGCGCTCGACGCCGCAGAACATCGTGATCGGAGGCGCCGCCGGAGCGGTCCCTCCGCTCGTCGGCTGGGCGGCGGCGACGGGCAATCTCGCGCTGCCGGCGCTCTATCTGTTCCTGATCGTCTTCTTCTGGACGCCGCCGCACTTCTGGGCGCTGGCGCTCTTGATCAAACGCGACTACGAGGCTGCGCGAATCCCGATGCTGCCTGTCGTGCGCGGCGAGCGCGAGACCGCAAGGCAGATTCTCCTGTACACGGTCGGCCTGGTCGCACTGACGCTGGTGCCGGTTCTGACGGGCACTTTCGGACCGATCTACCTCGCCGCAGCGGTGCTCCTCGGGGCACGGTTCGTGCAGCTCGCGTGGTCGCTGTGGCAGGAGCTGACGCCACGGCGCGCCGGCGTGCTCTTCCACTACTCGCTGGCCTATCTAGCCCTGCTCTTCGTCGCCATGGCGATTGACCCGGTGATTCTGTGAGCGAACCCGGCGTCGAGCCGATCGAAGAGCCGGCCGCGCCGAGGACGATGCAGCCCCCGGTCGACCTCGTCGACGAGCTGGCGCACAAGAACACGGTCACTGGGCTGGCGCTGTTCGGTCTCGCCCTGCTCCTCTTCGCGGGCACGTTCCTGATCGCGTTCGTCTATCTGGCCGTCAACTAGGGGAACCGGCGCCAAAGCCCCCACCCGGGTGGGGGGACCCGCGTACCCAGCGAGCCAAGCGTAGTGGGGAGAATCGCACGCATGCGTCCCGAAAGTGAGCCAGAAGGCGCGCAGCCCGAGAGTGGAATTTTCCTCGCGCGGCCCGATCCGCTGCCCACCGAGGACGTTCCGCTCGCAGTCAAGGATCTCTTCGACACCGCCGGGTTGACGACAACCTACGGCTCGGTCGTCTTCGCCGACCACATTCCCGAGCGGAGCGCCGAGGCCGTCGTCCGACTGGAGGCGGCGGAGTACGCCAACACCGGCAAGACGAACCTCCACGAGTTCGCGTATGGGGTCACATCGCAGAACCCGCACTACGGCACCGTCCCGAACCCGGCGGCCCCTGGCCGCACCGCAGGCGGATCCAGCGGCGGGTCGGCCGCCGCGCTCGCCGCGGGCCTGGCCGAGGCCGCGCTCGGCACCGACTCGGGCGGCTCGATCCGGATCCCCGCCGCCTGCTGCGGCATCGTCGGCTTCAAGCCGACCTTCGGGCTGGTGCCGCTGGACGGCGTCTTCCCGCTCGCGCCGACCTTCGACCACGCCGGCCCGATGGCCCGCACGGTCGGCGCCTGCGAGGAGCTCATGGAGGCGCTCGTCCCCGGCTTCGCGCCCACCGACCAGGACGACTTCGCCGTCGGGGTCGCGTGGCTCGAGCACTCCGATTCGCTGGTCGCCACCCGTATGCGCGAAGCGGCTGAGGCGCTGAGCCCCCGCGTCATCGACTTTCCGCTCCTGGAAGGAGTCGGGCCCATGTTCATGCGCGAGGTCGCCGAGGTGCACCAGGACCTCTACGCCGAGCACTCCGACCTCTACGGCGCGAACGTCGGCGGCAAGATCGAGCGCTGCCTGGCCGTCACGGACTCCGAATACGAGACGGCGGTCCGTCGCCGGATGGAGTACCGCGAGCAAGCGGAGGCAGCGCTCGCCGGCCTCGACCTGCTGCTCGTCCCGACGCTGGGTTTCGTCCCGCCACCGGCCGACGTGAACGAGCTCGAGGTCCGCGAGGCGATGATCCGCTTCACGCTGCCCTTCAACGCGCTCGGTTGGCCGGCCCTGGCACTGCCCGTAGGCCCGGCAGATGACGGGCTGCCGGCATCCATTCAGGTCGTCGGTCGCGCCGGCGACGATGCGCTCGTCCTCGCCGCCGGCGGCGCGCTGGAAGCGGCGCTGGCCGCTCTATGAAGAGGCGGCGGCCGGCAGGATGCCGGCGATCGCGTCGGCGAGACGGCGCTCGATCACGAAGGTCCTGTCGAGCCCGGTGACCTCGAAGGTTCGAAGCACCCTGCGGTCGTCGGTGACGATGATGCAGTCCCCGCCGCGCGTCTTGAATCTCCCCTGGTAGCGCAGAAGCACGCTGAGGACGGTGGAGTCGATGAAGGTCACCTCGATCAGATCGACGGCGACCGTCGTCCCGCCCAAGGCGAGGACGCCCTGCAGCGCCTCCTCGAGCTCGCCTGCGTTGTAGGCGTCGGCCTCGCCGTTCAGCGAGACGACGAACGCGTCCCCGTCCAGCCCAGCCGTCCTGATCCCGAATTCGAGCTCCGACACTCCGGCCAAGCTAGCGGCCGGAGCCTGAGCTTTTACCCCAGGTTTGTCGAGATTCGCTCACACGGCGGCGAGCTTGTAGCCGATGCCGCGAACGGTGACGATGCGCTCCGGGTTCGCAGGGTCCTCCTCGAGCTTCTGTCGAAGGTTCGAGATGTGGATGTCGCAGGCTCGCTGGTCTCCGACATAGTCGCTGTCCCAGAGGTGCTGCATGATCTCGCGGCGGCTGAACACTCGTTCCGGCTCCATCGCCAGGAACAGCAGCAGCTTGAATTCCGAGGGCGTAAGCCGCTTCGGCTCGCCGGCAACACTCGCCTGGTGACGCATCGGATCGAGCTCCAGCGTCCCGACCCGCAGCGTCCCGCCGGGAGTCGACCGGTCGAGCTCGCGCCGACGGAGGAGTGCGCGGATCCGGCCCACCAGCTCGGCCATCGAGAACGGCTTTGTCACGTAGTCGTCCGCGCCTACCTCGAGACCGAGCACGCGGTCGAGCTCGGCGCCACGAGCGGTGAGCATGATGATCGGAACCGCGCTTTCTGCTCGAACCCGCCGGCACACCTCGGTCCCCGACATCCGCGGAAGCATCAGGTCGAGGATGACGACGTCGTACGGCACACCGAGCGCCGCCTCGAGCGCTTCTTCGCCGTCGGCGACCATATCCACGTCGAAGCCCTCGGTGCGGAGCGCGTAGCCGACCGCATCGCGGATGGCCGGCTCGTCGTCGACGACCAGAATGCGGTTCACGTAGAGATCATGCTCGCGGCGCGGGGTAGCCGAAACCGCACCGTCGTTCCCGAGCCATCCGAGGAGCTGAGCTCGAGCTCGCCGTCGATCGCCTTGACGGCGGACCGGACGATTGCGAACCCGAGCCCGAACCCCGGCTCGCCGTTCGCCGAGCCTCGGTAGAAGCGGTCGAAGACCTGCGACTGCTCGTCCGCCGGGATCCCGGGTCCCGTGTCGTCGACCACGATCTCGATCGCGCCCTCGGCGACGCGGGCCGAAAGCGAGATCCGCCCCTCTCGCGTGTACTTCGCGGCGTTGTCAGCGACGTTGAGCAAGGCTTGCTCGAAGAGCTGCCGATTCGTGATGAGCGCGAGCTCGTCCGAGCAGGAGATCTCGACTTCGACGTCCGGTGCCGGACGAATTGAAGCCGCGACCTCCTTCAGAAGCGGCGCCAGAGCAACGACCTCGTCCCGCGGCGCCTCGACGCCCGTTTGCGCCCGCGCGAGGACGAGGAGTGCCTGCGCAAGACGGGACAGCCGGTTGCTCTCGCGCTCGATGTGCCCGAGGAAGACGTCGCGCTCGGGCTCGTCTTTTGCGCCTGCCTGAAGCACGTCGATCGCGCTGACGATCGCCGACAGCGGGCTCTGCAGCTGATGTGCGGCGTTCGTAACGAACTCACGCTCGGCGCGCTCCTGACGCTCCTGGGTGGTCACGTCATGGAACAGCGCAAGCGCTCCGATCGTCTGCCCGTTCGCGTCCCGGACCGGTGCCGCCGCGGCGTTGATGAACTTGGTCGACCCGTCGGGCATGACGAGCTCGATGCGCTCGTTCGCAACCACCTCGTTCGTTCGAAGCGCCCGCATGAGCGGAGACTCGTCGTCGCCGTATCGGCTCGCGTCGGCCCGGTATGTCTCCCACTTCCGGTTGAAGATCTCTGCCGACGTCCGGACTCCGAGGATCTCGAGCGCTCGGTCGGTGACGAGCTGAGCGCTCCCGTCGACACCGACGATGATGAGCCCGACGGGCATGTTCTCGACCACGGCCGCCAAGCGCGCACGTTCCTCGGCGAGCGCCTGCGTTCGATCCTGCACCCGCTGCTCGAGCTCGGTCGTCAGCAGCTGCAGCTCCTGAGCGGTCGCAGCCTGCTTCGTCACGTCGACCAGCGTCCAGTGGAGGTCCGGCGTCTCCGATCGGCTCCGGGAAACATGGAGCTCCGCCAGGAACGGCCGGCCACCGCGAGGTTTCAGCCAGGTTTCCCAGACGACGCGCCCGCTCGTCTGCGAAACCTCGTTCAGCCGATCTCGAAGCTCACGCTGGTCAGGGCCGGCCGCAAACGTTGCAAGCGGCTCGCCGACGAGCTGCTTTGCCGGCAGCCCCAACAGCGTCGCCGCAGCTTGGTTGGCTCGGGCCACCACGCCGAACTGATCCGTGATGAGGTAGCCCACAGGAGCATGCTCGAAGAATTCTTCGTATCGCTGCATTTACGCGCTTGCCCCTGCCGCTCTGACTGCGTCCTCGTAGTTCTGGTCACGGCCGAAGACGTCGAGCTCCTCCGAGAGCAGGTCGCTCGCGCTCTTCCCGTCGGCGAACGGCAGCTCGTCGACCCACGCGACATCCACCTCGACGCGCGCACGAGACTTCAGCCAACCGGCGATCAGCGAGGCCTCGGCCGGCGGGCCGACGAACCGGTCCGGAACCTCCGGCCAGGCTTGTGCGAGCGCCTGACGCCACGGAAGGGTGCGCCTCCAGGCGATGTCGGACACGGCCGTCTCCTCGAAGAACTCCTCCATCTCGGCGTAGGCCCCGGGGAGGTCGGGCCATTCGGAGGAGTCGACGATCAGCCGGTCTGTCAGCTCGACGAGCTGCTGGAAGGGCGCCGTGCGAAACGGCGGCCGGCCGCGCCAGCGCAGGAAGACCGGGAGGTTGGGAAGGAGCAGCGGCTCGACGATGCTCGCCGGCGCCTGTGCCCGGATCCCGCAGAGCCCGAGCTCGACCACCTCGTTGCAGAGATGCCGCAGCTCGCCTTCGAGCTCGTGGCACTCGAGGGAGACCCGCGCGTTGAGCCGATCCTCGGCGTCGGGGTGCGGAAAGAGCAGCAAGGTCCGTGACGGATGCCGCTCGCCGAGGCCGGCGAGCGTTTCGGTCGCAGCCTCCTGCCATTCCTCCGGTACCCAGGCCATGTGGGTGAGGACGCTCGTGCGCAGGTCGGGGAGGCCGCCGTGGCCGACGTGGAACCGCAGGTCGGCGAGCGCCTCTTCGATCTGCGCGATCGTGGCCGACTCGGCCGACCAGCCCTCGACGTGCGCTACCGATGCCACTCGACGAGCTCCATCGCGGCCGGCGGGCCCCACGTGCCGGCGGCGTAGTTGGGGAACATCGGCTTCTCCCGGGCCCAGAACGCGACGATCGCGTCGACGATCGCCCATTGCTCCTCGATCTCGTCGGCGCGCGTGAAGAGCGTTGCGTCGCCGAGCATCGTGTCGAGGATCAGGCGCTCGTAGGCCTCGGGCAGCTCGACGCGGAACGCGCCGCCGTAGAGGAATTCCATGTGGACGGTTCGTACGCGCATCCCCTCGCCCGGAACCTTCGCGCCGATCCCGAGCGCGACGCCCTCGTTCGGCTGGATGTGGGCGAAGAGCACGTTCGGCCGCAGCTCGGTCAGGTCCTCGAAGGGCGGGTGCGGCGCACGCTTGAACTGGATCGCGATCGTCGTGTCCCGTTTGGGCATACGCTTGCCGGTGCGGACGTAGAAGGGCGTGTCCGCCCAGCGCCAGTTGTCCACCAGCAGCTTGGCGGCGACGAACGTCTCCGTGTTGGAGTCGGGTGCGACGCCGTCCTCCTCGCGGTAGCCGGGCACCGGCTCGCCCTCGATGAATCCGGGGCCGTACTGGCCGCGGACAACGGATTTCGGCCCCGGGGTGACCAGAGCCTTCAGCACCTTGACCTTCTCGTTGCGCACCGATTCGGCGGTGAAGTCGATCGGCGGCTCCATCGCCGTGAGGGCGACGAGCTGGAGCAGGTGGTTCTGGAAGATGTCCCGGATCGCCCCCGCCTGCTCGTAGTACCCGGCACGCATTTCGATGCCGATCGACTCGGCGACCGTGATTTGGACGTGGTCGATGAACTGCCGGTTCCAGATCGGCTCGAAAATGCCGTTCGCGAACCGCAGCGCGAGCATGTTTTGCACCGTTTCCTTGCCGAGGTAGTGGTCGATGCGGAAGACCTCGTCCTCGGTGAAGTAGCGTCCGACGAGCTGGTTCAGCTCGCGGGCGGACGCGAGATCGTGTCCGAACGGCTTCTCGACGATCAAGCGGACCCAGCCGGTGGTCGACCGGCGCTCGCCCAGCCCTTCCACGATGACCGGCATCGCCTGCGGCGGGACAGCAAGGTAGTAGACGCGGTTCCCGCGAGTGCCGAACTCTTCGTCCAGCTGGGTCAGGCAGCGGGCGATTTGGTCCTTTCTGCTCTCGTCGGCGTAGTCCGTTCCGATGTAGCGGGTTCGGGCGACGAGGTCCTCCCACACCGACTGCTCGAAGTCGTCGCGGCAGAACTGCTGCACAGCTTCCGCCATCGAGGCAACGAACTCCTCGGTGCTCTGCTCGGTTCTGGCCACGCCAAGGACGGCGAAGTTCTCTGGCAGCAGCTTGCGAACGGCGAGCGCGAAGAGGGCCGGGAAGATCTTGCGCTTGGTGAGGTCCCCCGTCGCGCCGAAGATCGTCAGGACGCAGGGCTCCGGTTTTCGGCGCAGCCGCAACCCCTCGAGGAGCGGGTTCTCCTCCTCCGTCTTAGTCGTGACGGACTGCGTGTCCACCGAACTGGTTCCTGAGTGCCGCGTTCACCTTGGCGGAAAATGAATCCTTTCGCCGCGATTCGAAGCGCGCGAAGAGCGACGCGGCGATCACGTTGAGCGGGACGGCGGTCTCGATCGCCTGCTCCACCGTCCAGCGCCCTTCGCCCGAGTCCTCTACGTAGCCCTTGATCCCCTCGAGGTTCGGGTCCTCCTGCAACGCGCGGGCGAGCAGGTCGAGGAGCCAGCTGCGGACGACCGAGCCATGGCGCCAGAGCTCGGCGATCGCGGCGAGGTCGAGCTCGAACTCGGAGGCCTGCATCAGGTCGAAGCCTTCCGCGTAGGCCTGCATGAGGCCGTACTCGACGCCGTTGTGCACCATCTTCACGAAGTGGCCCGCGCCCGACGGGCCGACGTGCGCGAAGCCGCCCTCAGGAGCAAGCGCTTCGAACGCCGGCTGGAGGCGGCCGATCGGCTCGGCGTCCCCGCCCGCCATGAGCGCGAACCCTTCTCGGAGACCCCAGATCCCGCCCGACACGCCGCAGTCGACGAAGTAGAGACCGCGTTCGGAGGCCTGCGCGGCGCGCCGCTGGGAGTCGCGGAAGTTGGAGTTGCCGCCGTCGATGATCGCGTCGCCCCGCTCCAGAATCCCCAGCAGCTCTTGAAACGCGTTCTCGGTTACCTCTCCGGCAGGGATCATCAGCCAGACATGACGCGGCGGATCGAGCTGGGCGGCGAGCTCTTCCAGCGAGCCGGCCGTGGACTCGACGTTGGGGTCGTAGGTCTTGACGTCGTGGCCCGCTTGCCGGAGCCGCTCGGTCATCCCCGATCCCATGCGCCCCAGGCCGACCATCCCGAGCTGCATCAGGCCACATCCTCCAGTCGCACGCGCGCGATGCGCCGCCCCCGTTCCTGCAGCGCCTGGAAATCGCCCGCCGCCTGGGCGGCGATCAGCGTACGGAACCCGTACGGGCGTCCGGGGATCGGGAGCTCCTCGCCGAGATCGTCCACGACCTGGATGAAAACGCCGGTGTCCGGGCCGCCCTTGTGCAGCTGGCCGGTCGAGTGGAGATACCGCGGACCGAGGCCGACGGCAACGGCGCAGCCGGTCTCCTCCGCCCGGCGAACGAGCGGCGCAAGCTCGCCTTCGCGCGCGGGGTCGATGAAGGCGAGGATCGCGATGTAGTCGCCGTCCCGCGCCTCGGCGAGCAGCGCGTCCACCGACCCTTCCGGCGGTGTCTGGGGGCCAGGCCCCTGGACCTGGCCGGAAAGGATGGCGTTGGTTCGGTCCTTCGCCTCCTGCACGTTCGGCTGATCGAAGGGATTCACGCCGAGGATCGAGCCCGCGACGGCAGTCGCGAACTCCCAGCGGAAGAACTCCTGCCCGAGCTCGTACGGATCCTCGAGCCGAAACTCATGCACCTGCGTGTCGTCGTCACCCTCGCGGATCACCGGCACGAGCCCCTTGCCGTCCTTGCCCGTCGATTCGGCCAGCAGCTGCTCGACCCACAGGCCGAAGTCGCCGGAGACGAGCACCTTGTCGCGGCCCTCCTGCCAGCCACGGCCGAGCGCGAGGCCCAGCTCGAGCCCGGGGTTGCCCTGCTCCAGCCGACAGGCCTCGCGCATCTCGTCCGCGCGATCGAGCAGACGCTGGACGTCGATGCCCATGAAGACCGCCGGAAGGATCCCGAAGACCGAAAGCGCCGAGTAACGGCCGCCGATCGTGGGCTCGCCGTAGAACACGTCGTCGGAGATTTCCGCCAACGGCGACCCGGGATCGGTGATGACCGCGAACCGCGCCCCCCGATCGCGGAAGTAGTCCACGTGGCTGCGCGTCTCGATCGTCGTCCCCGACTTGGAGGCGGCCAGGAAGAGCGTGCGGGCGATGTCGATGCTCTCCTCGAACCGCTGGATCGCCGCTGGATGCGTGGTATCGAGGACGTGGAAGCGCTCGGCGCCGAACGACCGGCGCATGACCTCCGGCGCCAGGCTGGAGCCGCCCATCCCGAGCAGGACGAACTCGTCGGCGTCGACCCGGGCGGCGAACTCCATGAGCTCGTGCACCCGCTCGCGCATGCGCGCGGGCTCGTCGAGCCAGCCGAGCCACTGCGCCTCGTCGCTCCCCGTCCAGACGGACGGATCGCGCTCCCAGATGCGCTCGACGAGCTCGGCGGTCTCGATCACGCCGAGACCAATTGACCCCGCTTGGCGGCGATCCCCTCGAGGAGCTCGTCGAAGGAGTCGGCGAACTTCTGGACGCCCTCCTCTTCGAGCACGCGCGTGACGTCGTCGTAGTCGATCTCGATCCGAGCCAGCTCGTCGAACAGCCGACGCGCCTCGTCGAGCCCTCCCTCGAGCGTCGGACGCACCACCCCGTGATCCTGGAACGCCTCGATCGTCTCCCTCGGCATCGTGTTCACCGTCTCGGCACCGATCAGCTCCTCGACGTACATGACGTCGCGATAGGACGGGTTCTTCGTCGACGTGGATGCCCAGAGACAGCGCTGCGGCCTCGCGCCTCGCGCCGCCAGCGCCTCCCAGCGCGGGCCGGAGAAGATCTCCTTGTAGCGCTGGTACGCGAGCTTCGCGTTCGCGATCGCGAGCCGGCCCTTCAGGTGGTCAGCGCCGCCGATCGCGTCGAGCCGCTTGTCGGTCTCGGTGTCGACCCGGGAGACGAAGAAGCTCGCGACCGACAGCGTGTCTCGCAGATCGCCGCCTGCCTCGGCAAGGCGCTCCAGTCCACGGATGTACGCCTCGGCCACCTCGGCGTAGCGCTGCAAGGAGAAGATCAGCGTGACGTTGATGCTCTTGCCGCGCGCGATCATCTCCTCGATCGCGGGCAGCCCCTCCTTCGTCGCCGGGATCTTCACGTAGAGATTCGGGCGGTCGACCGTCTCGTGGAAGCGCTGCGCCTCCTCGATCGTCCCCTCGGTGTCGTTCGCCAAGTGCGGGTCGACCTCCAACGAGACCCGGCCGTCCACGCCCTGGGTCTCCTGCCAGACCGGCAGAAAGAGGTCGCAGGCCTCCGTGATGTCGTCGAAGGCGAGCCGAAGGAAGATCTCCTTCAGGTCGTCGTCCTCGGCCAGCACGTCGCGGAGCTGGTCGTCGTACCACCCGCCTTCGGACATCGCCTTCTGGAAGATGGTCGGATTCGACGTGACGCCGACGACGGCGTCCTCGTCCATCATCTGCTTGAGCTCGCCGGTCCGGAGCCACTCCCGCGAAAGGGAGTCGATCCAGACGCTCTGGCCGAGCTCGCTCAACTGGTGGAGGCGCGATTTAGACATTCAGGCCCTCCTTTTCCATCGCTTCGATCTTCTCAAGCCTTCTGCGGTAGCGTTCCCCGCCGCTGAACTCAGCGGCGAGATAGGCCGCGAGCAGCTCAGCGGCCAGATCGCTGCCGACGACCCCCGAGCCGATGCAGAGCACGTTCATGTTGTCGTGCTCCACACCTTGCCTGGCCGAGTAGGTGTCGTGGCAGACGGCGCCACGGATCCCGACCAGCTTGGAGGCCGCCACCGAGGCACCGACGCCGGAGCCACAGACGAGGATCCCCCGCTCGGCGTCGCCTCCGCGAATCGCCTCTCCGATCTCCCTGGCCTTGTCCGGGTAGTCGATGCGCGGCGTGGATCTGTCGGTGCCCAGGTCCACCGGCTCGTGCCCAAGGCGCTGCACCTCCTCGAGTACGCGGTCGCGAAGCTTGACTCCTCGGTGGTCAAAGGCCACAGCAACTCTCATTCCTCGACTACGTTACCCCTACGTGGGTGACTCGGATCTTTGGCGGGAGCTCGGGCAGCAGCTGCGCGTCGATGCCGTTCGCGCGAGCGCGAACGCGGGCTCCGGCCACCCGACCTCCTCGATGTCCGCCGCCGATCTGGGGGCGGTGCTCCTCGCCGCCCACTTCCGCTACGACTTCGACGATCCGAAGAGTCCCGCGAACGATCGTCTGATCTTCTCGAAGGGACACGCGTCCCCGCTTGTGTACGGACTCTTCCGCGCCGCCGGCGCGCTCTCGGAAGAGGAGTTCATGACCTACCGGCAGTTCGGGAGCAGGTTGGAGGGGCATCCGACGCCGGTCCTGCCCTGGGTCGACGTTGCGACAGGGTCCCTCGGGCAGGGGCTGCCGATCGGTGTCGGGGTCGCACTCGCCGGCAAGCGGCTCGACCGGCTTCCCTTCCGCGTCTGGGTCATCTGCGGCGACAGCGAGATGGCCGAGGGCTCGATGTGGGAGGCGGCCGAGCACGCCGCGTTCTACGAGCTCGACAACTTGACGGCGATCATCGACGTCAACCGCCTCGGCCAGCGCGGTGAGACGATGCACGGATGGGATCTCTCGTCGTACTCCGAGCGGCTGCGCGCCTTCGGCTGGCACACGATCGAGATCGACGGCCACGACGTCGAGCAGATCGACGCGGCCTACCGGGAAGCTGAGTCCACGGACAAGCCGACTGCCGTGGTGGCCAGGACGATCAAAGGCAAGGGGTACTCGAAGGTCGAGAACCAGAACGGCTGGCACGGGAAGGCAGTAGCCGAAGAGGCGATTCAGGAGCTGGGCGGCCTGCGGAACATCACGGTGGACGTCCCGAAGCCCGAGCCAATCGAGCGCCACCGCTTCGAGCCGACGCCGCAGGAGTGGCCGAGCTACGAGGTCGGGTCGAAGGTCTCCACCCGGAAGGCCTACGGAGAGGCGCTCGCGGCGCTCGGCGGTGAGCGCGGCGACGTCGTCGCGCTCGACGGCGAGGTTTCGAACTCGACGTTCTCCGAGATCTTCCGCGACGCGCATCCGGAGCGGTTCTTCGAGATGTACATCGCCGAGCAGCAGATGATCGCCGCCGCGGTCGGGATGCAGGTGCTCGGCTGGAAGCCGTTTGCCTCGACGTTCGCGGCCTTCACCTCCCGTGCCTACGACTTCGTCCGCATGGCGGCGGTCAGCCGGGCGACGATCAAGGTCTGCGGATCACATGCCGGGGTCTCGATTGGCGAGGACGGCCCGTCGCAGATGGGCCTCGAGGACCTGGCCGAGTTCCGCGCCGTCCACAGCTCGACCGTCCTCTACCCGTGCGACGGCAACCAGACGACCAAGCTCGTACGGGCGATGGCCGACCTGGACGGGATCTCATATCTGCGGACGACCCGGGGGGACACACCGGTGCTCTACGAGCCGGACGAGGAGTTTTCGGTCGGCGGGAGCAGGACCCTCCGCGCGCCGGACGATGAGGACGTCACGATCATCGCGGCCGGGATCACGCTGCATGAAGCGCTCGAGGCGGCAGACACCTTGGGCTCGGAGGGCATCTCGGCGCGCGTGATCGACTGCTACTCCGTCAAGCCGATCGATGCCGAGACGCTTCGGAGCATCTCGACCCCGATCGTCACCGCAGAGGACCACTGGGCCGAGGGCGGGCTCGGGGAGGCAGTTCTCGCCGCGCTCGCCGATGTCGAAGACCATCCGCCGGTCTCCCTGCTCGCCGTACGCGAGATGCCGCACTCCGGCAAGCCGGCAGAGCTGCTCGCCGCCGCCGGGATCGACGCCGAGCACATCGCTGCGGCGGCGCGTTCGCTCGTCCGCGCAGGCGCGCCCGTTTAGGCCGCGGCTCTTCGGAGCTGCTCGTCCAGCGGCACGAGCGCCACGTCGAAGGTCTCGACTGCATCGTCGTTCGACACGACGCTGTCGCCGGCCTCCAGCATCGTGAGGAGATCACGCGTCAGCGGGATCGATCCCGGCAGCCGCTCGGTCACGAGGGCCGGCACCCGCATGAGCCCGATCGGCATGTGGACCGTCGGCCGGCGTCGGATCCCGAGCGCTGCCCGGATCCGCTGCCAGAGCTCGTTCCAGGTGACGACATCGGGCCCGCCGATCTCGAACGTGCGCTTTTCGGCCGCCGGTTGATCAATCGATTGCGCGAAATAGGCGCCGACGTCGTCGATCCAGATCGGCTGGATCCGCTGCTCGCCGCTGCCCATGATCGCAGTGAACGGCGAGAGCTTCGCCATCTTGAGGAACGTCGGGAGAATGCCGCCGTCGCGCGCGAAGACGAAGCTCGGCCGGAAGATCACGTGCTCGAGCGCCGAGCCCTTCAGGTCTTGCTCCATCGTCCACTTGGCGTTGTAGTAGGGCACGAGATCCTTCGTCTCCTCGGTGACGCCCAGCGCGCTCATCAGGACGAAGCGGCGGGCGCCGACCTCGTTCGCAGCCGCGATCAGGTTTCGCGTGCCGTCGATCATCACGCGCTGGAACTGCTCCGGCTTGCCCTGCCGAATCGCGACGAGGTGGACGACAACGTCGATGCCCTGCACCGCCTGCCGGACGCTCGGGAGGTCGGTGACGTCGCCCTGAGCCGCCTCCTGGCAACGGATGCCGGCCTCCTTCCACTTCCCAGGCTTGCGCTCCAGCACGCGGACCTCATGGCCGGCGTCGACGATCGCGTTTGCGACTGCAGGGCCGACGAAGCCGGTCGCGCCGGTGACGAGGACGTTCACCTGACGCGCTCGCGGAAGTTCTGCCAGTACCTGCTCGGGGTCGGGCCCTGCTGTCCCTGATACTTCGAGCCGAGCTCGCCGGAGCCGTACGGCCGCTCGGCCGGCTCAGAGAGCTGTACGAACGAGAGCTGGCCGATCTTCATCCCGTGGTAGATCGTGATCGGGAGGTTCGCGACGTTCGAGAGCTCCAGCGTGACGTGGCCGTCCCAGCCGGGATCGATGAACCCGGCGGTCGAGTGGATCAGCAGGCCGAGCCGCCCCAGGCTCGACTTCCCTTCCAGCCTGGCCACGAGGTCGTCCGGAAGGACGATGCGCTCGAGCGTCGAGGCGAGCACGAACTCGCCCGGGTGGAGGATGAACGGCGCCTCCTCGCCGACCTCGACCAGCTCTGTGAGATCCTCCTGCGGCTCCTTCACGTCGATGAACGGGTATCGCGCGTTGTGGAAGACGCGGAAGTAGCGGTCGACGCGGACGTCCACGCTGGAGGGCTGGAGCAGCGACTCGTCGTACGGCTCGATCAGGATCCGACCCTCCTCGATGAGTCGCCGGATCGTGCGGTCTGAGAGGACCATCAGAGCGTCGCCCGTGCCGCGCGGCTGAGATCGCCGAACTCGGTATCCGTGAGCTCGACCGCTGCCGAGGCGATGTTTTCCTCGAGATGCTCGAGCGACGCGGTGCCGGGGATCGGAAGCATCACAGGCGAGCGCTGCAGCAGCCAGGCGATCGCGACCTGTGCGCGGGTCAATCCGTGCGCGAACGCAACGTCGGTCAGCCGCCCCACGCCGCGCGTCAGCTCGCCGAACGCAAGCGGGAACCACGGCAGAAAGGCGATCCCGTCGCGCTCGCAGGCTTCGAGGACGCCTTCCGAGTGGCGGTCGGCAAGGTTGTAGCGGTTCTGCACCGACACGATCGGGACGATCTCGCGCGCCCTGGCGAGCTGGCGCGCGTCGACGTTCGAGACGCCGACCTGCCGGATCTTGCCCTCCTCCCTGAGCTCCGCGAGCGCGCCGACGGACTCCTCGAGCGGCACGGATGGATCGACGGAGTGCAGCTGGTAGAGGTCGATCCGCTCGACGCGGAGGCGGCGCAGGCTGCCCTCGCAGGCGGCCCGCAGGCTCTCCGGCCGTCCGTCGTGGAGCCACTCACCTCGCCGTTCGTGGCTCAGGCCACCCTTGGTCGCGATGACGAGGTCGTCGGAATAGGGATGCAGCGCGTCGGCGATCTGGCGCTCGTTGATCTCGGGGCCGTACGAGTCCGCGGTGTCGATGAAGTTGACGCCGAGCTCGACGGCTCGGCGGAGCACGGCCAGCGCGTTCTCCGGGTCCTCGGGCTCGCCGATGACGCCCGGGCCGGTGAGGCGCATGGCGCCGAACGCCATGCGATTCACGGTCAGGTCGCCGAGGGTGATCGTGCCGGCCGCGGCGGCAGGCTGGGTCGTCGGCTCCGTTGACACCCGCAGGAAACTAGCGCAGAGTCAGGCGGTCGAGAGAACGAAGGGAGACGATTGACCATGGGCGCGCTGCGCACGTTTTTCCGCTGGTGGATGGTGTTGATGCTTGCGGCCGTCGTCCTCCAGATCGCCTTTGCGGGCTACGGCGCGTTCGACACAGCCGACAAGGTCTCCAACGGAACGGTCGACGAGCAGTCGTTCGAGGACAGCTTCGGGCTCCACATCGGCTTCGGCTACCTCGTCATCCTGATGGGTCTGCTGACGTTCATCTTCGCGCTCGCCGCCCGCCCCGGACGTTCGCGCGTTCTGCATGCCCTCGGCATCTTCGTGCTCCTGATCGTCCAGCTGCTCCTGGCGTGGACGGGCGCCGCGGTGCCAGGCGTCTTCGGCGCGCTCCACCCGCTGAACGCGTTCCTCATCCTCGGGGCAGTCGCCGGGCTCACGGTGCGAATGTGGCGGGAGCCGGTGAAGGAGACGGCCCTCGAGGCCGAGCCGGCCGTTTCTCCGCCGGCGTAACCGAGCTCTACTCCGGGTGGTTGTCGGGGCCGTCACCGAGACGGAAGCGCGTCGTCACGCCTTCGTAGGCCACGTGCATCGTCAGCCCGTCCCGCGCATGCGGGAGGTTGTGGCAGTGGTCCATCCAGATGCCCGGGTTCTCGGCGCGGAAGGCGACCTCGTACTCCTCGTGGCCTTTGACGTTGAGGGTGTCCACCCACCAGGGGCTTCCGGTGGTCGGCTTGCCGTCGCGTCTCAGGACGAGGACGTGGTGGCCGTGGAGATGCATCGGGTGGACGCTGCCGGTGTCGTTGGCGATCTTGAACTTGACCAAGTCGCCTCGGGCGACCATGTACATCGGCGTCTCCGGAAAGAGCTTTCCGTTGATGGCCCAGTGATAGCCGGGACGGCCGTTCAGGAAGCCGACCTTCTTCCCGATCTTCAGGACGAAGCTGCGGTCGAAGTGGGTCGTGGAGCCGAAGGGCGTGGGTTTCGGCCGGCCGTAGCCCAAGGGATCGAAGTCTCCACCTTGGAGCTCCTCGATCTGGCGATCGCGGCCGAAGTAGAGCGCCGTCGAGCTCCCGTCGATGCTGAGACGGACCCCTGAACCGCGGTACCCGGGCATGACGAACGTGACGTCGTACCTCGCGCCGGCACCGAGCAGCAGCTTCTCGCGTTCAAGCAACGTCGGGCCGTTCACATCGGTGCCGTCGATCGCGGCCACGCGGAACTGCGCCCCTGCCAGCGAGAACCGTTCCGCGAAACTGTTGGAATTGACGAGCCGCAGACGGACAGGCGTCAAGGGATCGATGAGCCGCCGTTGGACTCCGACGCGCGATCCCAGTGCCGTTCCGCCTGAGAAGTCGTGCGCGATGACCGTCAGGTCGAGCGCGCGACGGCGCGGCTGCTGTCTCGGCTCGATCACGAACGCCCCGTAGAGGCCGCGCCGGACCTGCGTCGACGAGACCTGGTGCGAGTGGTACCAGAACGTCCCGCGCTGTTCCGCGCGGAAGCGGTACGTGTAGCGCTCGCCCGGCATCACGGCGTCCTGGGTCACGCCGGCGACGCCGTCCTCCGCGTTCGGAACGTCCACGCCGTGCCAGTGGATCGTCGCGCCGTCGTCGATGTCCTCGTTCACCAAGATGGCTTCGACCAAGTCCCCCTGGTGGACGCGGATCTCCGGCCCTGGCACCTGTCCGTTGAACGTCCAGGCCTCGGTCGTCCGGCCCGGGGCGAGCTCCACCTCGGCCTTTCGCGCCACCAGCGTGATCCGGTAGTCCGGCTTGCCGGACCGCGGCCCGGTCAGCTGCTCGACGCTCACTCCTCCATGGCCGCTGTGGTCGTGTGCCGGCCCTCCGCCGAAGTCGGTCGAGCCGAACTCCATCGCCGAGTACGAGCTCGGGAGCCGGCTGTCCCACCAGGCCTTGCCAACCCAGGCCGCCAGGGCCAGGGAGGCCAGAATCCCCAGGCCGATCAGCGACCGGAGCAGCAGAGCGCGGATACGTCCACGCTAGACCAAGGAGAGCTGGCGATGGGGCTCGAAGCCCGAGAGGCCGACTCCGATGAGCCTCAGGGCACCCGGCCGGTCGGCGAGCGCGCGGTCCAGCAGCGTGCAGGCGAGCTCCCAGATCCGGTCCGCGTCGTCGATGCCGACGGGAAGCGTCGTCGAGCGGCTCCTGATTGCGAAGTCCGGGTAGCGCACCTTCGTCGTCACGGTCCTGGCCGTCTCTTGCTTCTTCTCGAGGTGACCGGCAAGAGCGTCAGCCATTCGGCGGAGCTCGGCGCGAAGCTGCTCGACGTCCGAGATGTCTCGGGCGAAGGTCTCCTCCTGGCTGATGGATACGCGTTGGACCTGAAGCTCGAGGCCGCGGGGATCGATTCCGCGGGCTCGGGCGCGGAGGAGCCTGCCGACCTTGCCGGCAAGGAGCGCGCGCAGTTGCTCGTCCGAGACGGCGGCGAGCGCTCCGATGGTCTCGATGCCGGCGGCGCGCAGGCGAGCCTCGGCGCGCGGGCCGACACCAGGGAGACGGCGCACGTCGAACGGCGCGAGGAAAGCGGCTTCCCGGCCGGGTCGCACGACGACGAGGCCGCCCGGCTTGCGCTGGTCGCTCGCGATCTTGGACACGACCTTGCAGGTCGAGACGCCGAGCGAGCAGGTCAGACTCGTCGCGCCGCGGACGGCTGTCTGCACCGCTTCGGCGACTCGCCGGGCCTCGCCGAAGTCCGCGGCCATCTCGCCGACATCCAGGTAGCCCTCGTCGAGCCCTGTGCGCTCGACGGTCGGCACCACCTGTCGAACGGTGTCCCATACCGCCTTCGAGTAGGTCGCGTAGACCGAGTGACGCGGGCGGACGAAGACGGCGTGCGGGCAGCGGCGGAGCGCCTCGGCGCAGCTCATCGCCGAGTGGATCCCGAAGCGGCGGGCGACGTAGTTCGCTGTCGCCACGACGCCGCGCCCGTGTGGATCGCCTCCGACGACGAGCGGCTTCGTCCGCAGCGTCGGATCCTCGAGCTCCTCCACAGCCGCGAAGAAGGCGTCGAGGTCGAGGTGCGCGAGGATCACAGGATCACTGTACGAACCGGCCCTGCCGTTCTGCCCGGAGCCGCCCGGAGGGGCCAGCGCTCGGTGCCAGGCACGAAGCCACGCCCAAAAGGGCCAGAGCGCGGGTCAACCAGGGCCGTGACGCGCCAAGCCGTCGGCCCGGACGTTGTCCGCTCGGGACGGCGCCCGGTGCCAGGCACGGGGACATTGGCTCACGGAGACAGTCGCGTGATCGTCCACTCCGGACCAGGTTGGCGCTCGTAGCGGAAGCGATCATGGAGGCGGTTCTCGCGGTGCTGCCAAAACTCCCACGCCTCCGGCTCGAGGCGATAGCCGCCCCAGTGCGGCGGGAGCGGCACGTCGCGGCCCTCGTACGCCCGCTCCAGTTCGGCCACCCGCGCCTCGAGCTCGTCGCGTGAGCCGAGCGCCTCGCTCTGCGCCGAGGCCCATGCGGCGATCTGCCCGCCACGCGGACGGGTCCGGAAGTACTCGGCGGACTCCTCGTCCGACACGCGCTCGACCGGTCCTTCGATCCGCACTTGCCGACCCAGCGCGTGCCAGTAGAAGAGGAGTGCGCCGCGTCCCGTCGCGGCCAACTCTCGCGCCTTCCGGCTCCCGTGGCCGGTGTGGAACTTAAAGCCTCGCTCGTCGAAACCCTTCGCCAGCACCATGCGCACCGACGGCCGACCGTCCTCGGTCGCCGTCGCCAGCGCAACGGTCTCCGGAAACTCCACGACGCGGCCGGCCTCCTCGTACCAGCGCCGGAACTGACGCAGCGGATCGGTGTCGAGATCGCGGCGCCGCAGAGGCTGATCGCGGGCGCTCATGAATACGGAGTATTCAGTATGCACAGGGCCGGTCGCTCCGCTATCGTCGGCGCCATGGCGACGACGAAGACAATCGACATCCGCACGGAGATTCCCGGCCCCCGATCCCGCGAGATCATCGATCGAAAGCAGCAGGTCGTCGCGGATCCACTCTCCCTCACCTTCCCGATTGTGATCGAGCGCGGAGAGGGCGCGCGGCTCACCGACGTCGACGGGAACACCTTTATCGACTTCACCGGCGGAGTCGGGTGTCTCAACGTCGGACATTCTCATCCTCGCGTCGTCGAGGCGGCGCAGGAGCAGCTCGAGCGCTTCAGCCACACGGACTTCACGATCGTCCCCTACGAGGTCTACGTCCGACTGGCCGAGCGCCTCTGCGAGCTCGCGCCGATTTCCGGCGCCAAGGCGTCGTTCTTCAACGCCGGAACCGAGGCGGTCGAGAACGCGATCAAGTTCGCGCGCTCCTACACGAAGCGCCCCGCGGTGATCGCGTTCGAGGGCGGCTTCCACGGCCGCACCCTGCTCGCTCTCTCCATGACGTCGAAGACGCACCCCTACAAGGCCGGCCTGGGGCCGTTCGCCCCAGAGGTCTACCGCGTCCCCTTCCCGAACGAGTACCGGGGCCCGAGCGCGACGGACGCATTGGCAGCGCTCCAGCGCGCGCTCGTGACGCAGGTCGCGGCCGAGACCGTCGCGGCGATTGTGATCGAGCCCGTCCAGGGCGAGGGCGGCTTCCTCGTCGCGCCCCAGGAGTTCATGGACGGCGTCCGCCGCCTATGCGACGAACACGGGATCGTCATGGTCGTCGACGAGGTGCAGACTGGCTTCGCGCGGACGGGAAAGCTGCTCGCGATCGAGCACTACGGCATCGAGCCCGACCTGATCATCATCGCGAAGTCGATCGCGATGGGGCTCCCGCTCTCAGGCGTGCTCGGGAAGACCGAGATCATGGACGCGCCGGGCGACTCCGCGATCGGCGGGACCTATGTCGGCAACCCTGTCGCCCAGGCCGCGGCGCTGGCCGTGCTTGACGTGATCGCTGAGGAGAACCTCTGTGCCCGCGCGACATCGATCGGCGACCAGCTGCGCGAGCGGATGGTCGCGTGGCAGCAGCGCTTCCCGCAGATCGGCCACGTCCGCGGGCTCGGCGCGATGCTGGCGATCGAGCTCGTCACCGACCCCGAGACCAAGGAGCCCGCACCGGACCTGGCCTCTTCAGTCACGGACGAGGCCGCCAAGCGCGGCCTGTTGCTGCTCAAGTCCGGGATCTACTCCAACTGCATCCGCGTGCTCACCCCGCTTACCCTCTCCGACCCAGAGCTCGACGAAGCGCTCGGCGTCTGGGAGGAAGCGCTCGAAGCCGCGCTCGCCCGCTAAAACGCAGCATGACCCCCGCCGACCAGGCGCCGCGCGTGCGGCTGATCTTCGGGGCGCTCATGATGGTCCTGCTGCTCGCGGCGCTCGACCAGACGATCGTCGCGACGGCGCTTCCCACGATCGTCGGCGAGCTCGGCGGGATCGAGCACCTCTCGTGGGTCGTCACCGCGTACCTGCTCGCGGCGACGGTCGTCGGGCCGGTGTACGGCAAGCTCGGCGACCTCTACGGCCGAAAAATCGTCCTGCAGACGGCGATCGTGATCTTCCTCATCGGCTCGGCGCTCTGCGGGCTTGCGCAAGAGATGCCCGAGCTGATTGCGTTCCGCGCGCTGCAGGGAATCGGCGGCGGCGGGTTGATCGTCACCACGATCGCCGTGATCGGCGACATCATCCCCCCGCGGGAGCGAGGCAAGTACCAGGGCTTCTTCGGCGCCGTCTTCGGCGTCGCGACGGTGATCGGGCCGCTCCTCGGCGGTTTTTTCGTCGACCACCTCTCGTGGCGGTGGATCTTCTACATCAACCTCCCGCTCGGGGCCCTGGCGCTCGCCGTGATCGGCGTGACCTTCCGCACGCCGGCGGCACACGTCGCACACCGGATCGACTACCTCGGCGCGGTGCTGCTCGCCGGCGGCCTCTCGGCAATTGTGCTCTTCACGAGCCTCGGCGGGACGACGTTGCCCTGGAGCTCGCCCGAGAGCATCACGCTGATCGTCCTCGGGCCACTGCTGCTCGTCGCCTTCGCGCTGGTGGAGCGCCGAGCGACCGAGCCGATCATGCCGCCGGCGCTCTTCCGGAACCGGATCTTCGTCGTGACGAGCGCGATCGGATTCATCGTCGGCTTCGCGCTCTTCGGCGCCGTGACGTATCTGCCGCTCTACCTGCAGATCGTCAAGGGACATAGCCCGTCGTCGTCCGGCCTGCTCCTCACGCCGATGATGGCCGGTCTGCTCGTCACATCGATCGGCAGCGGACAGCTGATCACGCGGTTCGGCCGCTACCGGCCGTTTCCGATCGCGGGGACGGCGCTGATGACGCTCGCGATGTTTCTGCTCTCCGGGATCGGCGTGTCCCAGCCGATCTGGCAGACCGCCGCCTACATGGTCGTCCTCGGTTTCGGGCTCGGGATGACGATGCAGGTGCTCGTCCTGGCCGCCCAGAACGCCGTTCCGTATGAGCTCCTCGGCGTCGCAACCTCAGGTTCGACGCTGTCCCGCCAGGTGGGCGGATCGATCGGCGTGTCGGTCTTCGGCGCGATCTTCGCCAACCGGCTCGCGACGAACCTCGCGGGCGCGCTTCCGCCCGGCGTCCGTCCGCCGGCCGCCGCCGCACCGGAGATCGTCAAGGCTCTGCCGCCCGCCGTCCACTCCGCCTACGTGAGCGCCTTCGCTGCCTCGCTGCGGCCGGTGTTTGCGGCGGCGGCGGCGATCTCGGTGCTGGCCTTCCTTCTCAGCTGGCTGCTGCGCGAGGTGCCGCTGCGAAAGAGCGCCGAGGCGGAGGGCGTGGCCGAGCACTTCGCGATGCCGCGTGAGGCCGAGTCGCTGCCCGAGCTGGAGCGGATCGTCGCGACGCTCGCGCAGCGCGAGAACCGGTGGCGGGTCTACGAGCAGCTCGCAGAACGCGCCGAGCTGGACCTCCACCCCGGCGAGCTCTGGTTGCTGGCGCGGCTCGGCGAGGGGACGACGCTCGACCTCGAGGATCCGCGCATCGTCGACGCTCACGCATCTCTCCGCGAGCGCGGTCTCGTCGAGAACGCGGATCTCCGCGCCGAAGGCGAATCCGCCTACGCCCAAGTCCTCGAGGCGCGGCGCGAAGGGCTCGCACAGCTCCTCGACGGCTGGGAGCCCGAACGCCACCACGAGGTCAGGGAGATGCTCGACCGGCTTACCCGTGAGCTCGTCGCCGAGATCCCGCCTACTCCCAGATGAAGGAGCCAATGACCGGACTACCCTGTCCTCCCATGTCCGAAGAAGTAATTGCAGGGCGCTACGAGCTCCTCGAGCTCGTCGGCCGAGGCGGCATGTCCAGCGTCTGGAAGGCGCAAGACCGGCTGCTCGACCGCACCGTGGCGATCAAGGTCCTGCACGAGCAGTTCACACAGGACGAGGAATACGTCGAGCGCTTCCGGCGGGAGGCGCGCTCGGTCGCGCAGCTCAGCCATCCCAACATCGTCACGGTCATCGACCGCGGCGAGGACGGCGGACGGCAGTACATAGTCTTCGAGTACGTCGCCGGACGGAACCTCAAGCAGCTGATCGAACGGCAGGGGCCGCTGCCGATCCATGACGCGCTCGTCCTCGCCCTCCAGATGGCGCGGGCACTTGGGTTTGCACACAACCGCGGGCTGATCCATCGCGACGTCAAGCCCCAGAACGTGCTGCTGAACGACGACGGACAGGCGAAGATGACCGACTTCGGGATCGCCCGGGCGGTCGACGTCGACGGCGTCACGATCACCGGCACGGTGCTCGGCACGAGCGAGTACATCGCTCCGGAGCAGGCGCGCGGCCAGCGGGTCGATGCGCTCACGGACGTGTACTCGCTCGGCGTAGTCCTCTACGAGCTGCTGACCGGCGGCGTGCCCTTCCAGGGCGAAAACTTCGTCGCCGTCGCGCTCAGGCACGTGAACGAGCCGCCCCCCGACGTGCTCGAGCACCGGCCGGACTGCCCGCCGCGCATCGCGCTGGCGATCGAGCGCGCCATGGCGAAGCGACCCGAAGACCGCTTCCAGTCGATGGACGAGTTCGTCTCCGAGCTGGAGTCCTGCCTCGCCGATCTCGATCCGAGCTCGGAGGAGGCGACGATGATCTCGCGCAGGCCGGTCCGGCCGTCCAGGCCGGCGCGGCCGCCGCGCCGGCGCCGGAGGATCGGGCTCCTGTGGCCGATCGCAGCCGTGTTGGCGATCCTCGCGGTTGCAGGGTTCGCCGCGTGGGGTGCGCTGGTGCTCCGCGACGGCAACGGCGGCTCGCCGGCGGCCGCGAATACGCCGATCCGCCTCTCGGGGATCGGCGCCTTCGATCCGGCTCCTCCCGGCGACAACGCCGAGCACGACGACGAGGCGCCGAACGCAACCGACGGCAACCCAGGCACCTACTGGACGACCGAGACCTACAACGATTTTTCGAACAGCAAGCCGGGAGTCGGCCTCGTGCTCGATGCGGGGAAGGAGGTCGAGCCGAAGTCGATCACCGTCACAACGGACACCCCGGGCTTCACCGCCCAGATCCGGGACGGGAGCTCACCGCAGGGCCCGTTTGCGCCCGTGTCGGGCTCGCAGACCGTCCAGGGCGAGACCACCTTCGACCTCGAGGACGCCAAGGCGCGCTACTTCGTGGTCTGGATCACGGACCTGGACAGCCGGGCGCACGTGAACGAAGTCACGGCCGCCTGATCGGGGGCCGCGAAACGCACTCCAGCGAGAGCCGAATCTAAGTCCCGGCGTGTCAAGGGGTCTGACCCCAAGCCGAAGCGCGATCGGCGTCGTTCGAGTCCTCACGCCGTGGAGTCTGACCCCTAACGAGCCACGACGCCAATGCTGGGGCGTTCGGCCAAGCGCTGCTAGTACTCGAGCCGGCGGCGGCGCTCGTGGCGCTCGAGCGCGAGGTCGATCAGGCGGTCTAGGAGCTCCGGATACGAAATGCCCGAGGCCTCGAAGAGCTTCGCATAGACGCTCGTCGCCGTGAATCCGGGGATCGTGTTCAGCTCGTTGACGAGCACCTCGCCGGCAGCCGTCACGAAGCAGTCCACACGGGCCATGCCCTCGCAATCGGCCGCGATGAACGCGTCGACCGAGAGCTCCTGGACGCGCTTGCTCGCCTCCTCCGAGATCCGCGGCGGGATGATCAAGTCCATCCCGCCCTCGTCGTACTTGGCCGAGTAGTCGTACCAATCGACGCCGCCGAACCCGTGCGCGACGATCTCGCCCGGGATCGAAGCGAGCGGCTCGCGGTTCCCGAGCACGCCGCACTCGACCTCGACGCCGTCGACGAACTCCTCGACGAGCACCTTGTCGTCGTGGCGCCGCGCCAGAGCCACCGCGTCCTCGAGCTGTTCCTCGCGCTCGACCTTCGTGATCCCCACCGACGAGCCCAGCCGCGCAGGCTTGACGAAGACCGGGTAGCCGTAGGGGTTCTCCGGCCGGTCGCCGTTCCTGACCGTCACGGACCGCGTCACCGGTATCCCCTTGTCACGGCAGACGGACTTGAAGAGATCCTTGTCCATGGAGAGCGCAGACGCGGTCACTCCGGCGCCAACGTACGGCACCCCGGCCAGTTCGAGCAGGCCCTGGACGGTCCCATCCTCGCCGAACGGCCCATGGAGGATCGGGAGGACGACGTCGACGCGCCCCAGCGTTTCCGGCGGCGAGCCGGTCGGCACTGGGAGCGTCTCGGCCACGGGACGGTCGAGCTCCCTCATCCCTGAGTTGAGCGCCCAGCGCCCGTCGCGTCCGATCTCGATCGTCTCGACCTCGTAGCGGTCGGGATCGAGGGCCTCGATGACGGAGCGCGCCGAGGCGACCGAGATCTCGTGCTCGCTGGAACGGCCTCCCGCAACGACCGCGACGCGTACGCGGCGGCTCACTGTTGCGGCGGAGGCGGCGACGGCGGCGGAGGCGGCGGCGCGGGCGACGGCTCCGGGGTCTGCAGCCGCCCCACGAAGAGGGTGACCTTCGAGCCCGGCTTCGCCTGCTCGCCGGCCGACGGCGCCTGGTCGATGACGATGCCGTCCTCGTCGGGATTCTCCGTCGGCGTGTCGCGGATCACGACCTTCCAACCCTCGTTCTCGAGCGTCGCCTGAGCGCTCCCCTCGTCGATGCCGGTCACGTCCGGAATGGCCGTCATGGTCTGCCCGCTCGACACGGTGAGCGTGACCCTCGTGCCCGGCGGCTGCAGGGAGCCAGGCGCCGGATCCTGCTCGATGACCGTGCCCTTCGGCTCGCTGGAGTCGATGTCCTCACGTACCGGGGTGAACCCCCCGCGCCGGAGCTGCTCGGATGCGTTGTCGTACGACAAGCCGATCACGTTCGGAAGCCCCGTCGTCTGCTGGCCTTTCGAGATGTTGATGCGAACCGTGCTGCCACGCACGATGCTCGTGCCGCCCTTCGGATCCTGAGCGATGACGGATCCCTGCGGCTCGTCCGAGAAGATCTCGACCGGATTCGGGATCAGGCCTGCGGCGCGGATCGTCGCGATCGCGTCGGCCTCTCGTGCGCCGAGGACGTCCGGGACGTTCACCCGTGGCTGTCCGGTCGAGACGAAGATCCGCACGGCGTTCCCCTTCTGGATCCGCTCTCCGGCGTCGGGCTCCTGCGCGAAGACCTCGCCGCGCGGAACGGTGGGGTGCGAGCGACCGACGGCGCGCGGCCGTAGGCCGGCGTCCCTGATCGCCTTCTCCGCGAGCGGTTGCCGCATGCCCTCGACGAGCGGAACGGCCACGGGCTTCGTCGCGTTCAGCTCGTCCTGGATCTGGTCCCAAACGTAGAACCCGGCGACGACCGCCCCAGCGGCCAGGAGAATCGCCAGCAGCCACGGCCAGATCGGCCGGCGGCGGCGCGGCGGTTCCTCGTAGTCGTAGTAGTGCTCGTCGTAAGGCTGCCGCGGCGCCACGACCGGACGGCGCGAGATCATCGTCGGCGCCGTCTCTGCGAGCCCCGCGCCGGCGAGGACGGCCGTGGCCGCATCGGCCGTCTCCGCGGTGACTCCGCCGCCGCCCGCGACCCGCGCGAGCTCGCGCTCCATCTCCTCGGCGCTCTCGAAGCGGTCGGCGGGATCCTTGGCCAGCGCCCGGAGGACGATCATGTCCAGGTCGGTGGGAATCTCGGGCCGCAGCTCGGAGGGCGCCTTCGGGATCTCCGAGAGATGCTTCATCGCGATCTCGAGCGGGGTCTCGCCGGTAAACGGCAGCTTCCCGGTCAGGAGCTCGTAGAGGACGATGCCGACCGAGTAGATGTCCGAGCGCTGGTCGACCGGGGCGCCGCGCGCCTGCTCTGGCGAGAGGTACTGCGCGGTGCCGACGATCGACCCCGCCTCGGTCATCTGGCTGGTCGCGGTGCGCGAGATCCCGAAATCCGTGACCTTGAACCGCTCGTCGCCGTCGCCCGGGCCGTCCTGGACAAGCAGGACGTTGTGCGGCTTGATGTCGCGGTGCACGATCTGGCGCCGGTGCGCGAAGCCAACGGCGCGCAGGATCTGCCTGGCGATCTCGATCGCCGAGGCAATTGGCAACGGGCCCTGGGCGACGATCCGTTCCTTGAGGCTCCGACCTTCGAGGTACTCCATCGCGATGTAATAGGTGCCCTCGGCCTCGCCGCGGTCGTAGATGGAGACAATGTTGGGGTGCGAGAGGCCGGCGGCGTTCTTCGCCTCGCGGCGGAACCGCTCGACGAACTGGTCGTCGTTCGCGTGCCGGTCGTTCAAGATCTTGATCGCGACGCGACGACCGAGCTCCTCGTCCTCGGCGAGGTAGACGTTCGCCATCCCACCCGAGCCGAGCTTCCGCAGGATGCGGTAGCGACCGTCGAACATCATCCCGATCAGGGTGTCCGAGACCGCCATCGCTTAGCCGGATCCTTTCGACGGCGACCGTAGGAGCGCCTGCAAGATCTCCTTCGCGATCGGGGCCGCGGTGCTGCCGCCCGTCCCGCTCTGGTTCTGCAGCACCACGGCAACGGCGAACCGTGGATTGTCGACCGGGGCAAAGGAGATGAACCACGTCGTGTTGCGGCCGGAGTGCCCGGTCTCCGCCGTTCCCGTCTTGCCGGCGACGCGCACGCCGGGGATCTGAGCCGCGGTACCGGTTCCGCCGGTGACGACGCCCTCCATCATCGACGCGATCTCGTCCGCGACCTCAGGCTTGACCGCGCGCCGCAGCTCGTGCGGCTTGGTCTTGACCAGCAGTGAGCCGTCCGGCTTGCGCACGCGATCGGTCAGGTAGGGCTCCATCACGACGCCGTTGTTCGCGATCGCCCCCGCCACCATCGCCATCTGCAAAGGAGTGACCTGCATGCGCTCCTGGCCGAACGCGAGCCGCCCGGGGTCGGCGTCCCTCTCCTTCGACCTCGGTAGCAGCTTCCTGCCCTGATAGAGCCCGCTCGGCGCCCGCTCACCGGACGGCAAGTCGATCGGCGGATCCTGGTAGAAGCCGAAGCGCCGCGCGTAGTCGAGGATCGTCTCCGGCCCCAGCCGCTTCCCCATCTCGCAGAACGACGAGTTGATCGAGTTGATGAGCGCCTGCGAGAAGTTCACGGTTCCGAAGGGCGTCGACGTGTCGTAGTTGTTCACGCGCTGGCCGTACTCGACGCAGTAGCCCGGGTCGTAGAAGGTGGACTCGGGCGTGTACTTGCCGGTGTCGAGCGCGGCCCCCGCGGTGACGACCTTGAAGATCGACCCAGGTGTGAAGAGGCCGGACGAGGCGCGGTTGAGCAGCGGCGCCACCGGGCAGGGGCCTGTCCCTCGCTGGACGCGCCGGTAGTTTCGCTCGACCAGGTTGGGGTCGTAGGTCGGGCTCGAGGCCATTACGAGCACCTTCCCCGTCTTCGGGTCGAGTGCGACCGCGGCGCCGCACTGTCCCGCCAGCGCATCGAGCGCGACCTTCTGCGGTCTCGGCCGGAGCGTGAGGATCAAGTCGTTGCCTTCGATCGTCGATCCGCGCAGCTTGTCGAGCGTCGTGTCGAGCAGCGTCGCGAGATTCGTGTTCGAGCCGGTGAGGTAGTCGTTGTGCGACTGCTCGAGGCCCGAGCGAGACCGCGCCTGGGTCGAGTACCCGACTGGATGCGCGAAGAGTGGGCCCTTGGGATAACGGCGGAAGTAGAGCGTCTGGCCGCCGACCCGGCGGCGAACGTTGCGCGCGACGACCGATCCGTCCGCGGCGTAGATGTTCCCGCGCTTGATCGAGAACTGAGCGACGACCTTGATCGAGTTGTCGCGCCGGTTCGCGAGGCTCGGCGCGGCCCAGGCCTGCCAGTAGGTCGTTCCGACGATCAGGCTGATCACGAGCACGAGCGATGCAACGGCGAGGCGGCTGATCTGATTGTTCATGCCTTCGCCCCCTCGTTCGCGCGGTCAGAGACGAGGAGGAGCCCGGCCAGCAGGACGAAGTTCGCGACGATGCTCGAGCCCCCGTAGCTGACGAAGGGCAGCGTGATCCCCGTCAGCGGGATGATCCGGAGGATGCCGCCGATGATGATGAAGGCCTGGAGCGTGAAAGCGAAGGTCAGGCCGACCGCGAGCAACTTCGAGAACCCGTCCTGCGCGAGCAGCGCGATCCGGAACCCGCGCGCCGCAAAGAGCATGTAGACGAGCAGGAAGGCGCAGATCCCGATCAGCCCGAGCTCCTGGGCAAGCGCGGAGTAGATGAAGTCCGTGTTCACGTACGGGATCAGCTGGTGGCCCGCGGCATCGGTGAACGTGCCCTGACCAAGCCCGGTGCCGCCGAAGCCGCCGTTTGCGATCGAGTAGTGCGACTGGACGGTCTGATAGCCGTCGCCGTAGGCGTCCTTCCAGGGATCGAGCCAGATCTGGACGCGCTCCTGCACGCGCGGGATCGCCGAGTACACCGCAGCGGCGCCGCCGACGAAGAGGACGCTGCCCGCGACCACGAACCACACCTGGGCGGTCGCCACGTACAGCATCGCGAGGAAGATCCCGAAGTAGAGGAGCCCTCCGCCGAGGTCGTTCGTCACGACGAGGACGAGCATCGCCGCGCCCCAGATCAGGAAGAGCGGCCCGAGATCCTTGAGCCGGAACTGCGCCAGCACCTCGCGCTTCTCGCGCAGGTAGCCGGCTAAGAAGACGATGAGCAGGATCTTCGCCAGCTCGCCGGGCTGGAAGTGGAGCGGCCCGACGTCCACCCACAGGCGTGCGCCGTTGACGGTGTCGCCGAGGCCGGGAACGCTCGGCAGCAGGAGCAGTGCGATCGCGCCGAGGCCGAAGAGATACTTGTAGCTCTCGAGCCTGCGGTAGTCCTCCCGAAGCAGGAAGAGCGTGGCCGCGAAGGCGCCGAGGCCGATCACGATCCAGAGGCCCTGTCTGAACGCGTCGTTCTCGTCGAGCCGGTAGATCTCTGTCACGCCGATCCCGGTCAGGAGCCCCGCCATCGGCAGCAGGTACGGATCGGCGTTCGGCACGGTCATCCGTGCGATCAGATGCGCGACGAGATAGAGGCCGAGGAAGAAGAGCCCGTACGAGAGCGACGCCGAGTTGACGACCTCCTGGCGGGCGATGTACACGCTCGCGAACCCGAAGCCGACGATCACGCCGACGACGACCAGGCTGACGAGCTCGCGGTTTCTCAGCGACATCAGACCTGGTCCAGCAACCAGAGGATGACGGCGGCGGCCATGAGCAGGACGGCGACCACGGCGAGCGCCCACAGCGCTTTGCTGCGACGCCGCGGCTCCGCCACCTCGACGACCGGCTGGGCGGCCGACTCATCCAACGTTTCCTCGTCGGCCGTCGCGTGCTCGACCACGACGCTGCTCGCCGTCTCCGCCGTGTCGTCCGGCTCTCCGTTGCCGTGCAGCTCGAAGAAGACGACCGTGATGTTGTCCTCACCGCCTCCTCTGTTCGCGGCATTGACGAGCGCCTTGGCCGCCTCGGCGAGATTCGAACGGTGCTGCTCGATCGCCTCCACGATCGTGTCGTCGTCGACCATCGCTGTGAGGCCGTCGGAGCAGAGCAGGAAGAGGTCGCCTGGCCTGGCCGGCACGGCGAATGTGTCGACGTCGACCTCGGAGTCGGTCCCGAGAGCCCGGGTGATCACGGACCGCTGCGGGTGTGCCTCCGCCTCCTCCGGGGTCAGTTTCCCGCTGCGAACGAGCTCGGCGACCAGCGAGTGGTCGTCGGTGAGCTGCTCGAGACGCCCGTCCCGGTAGAGGTACGCGCGCGAGTCGCCTACATGGCCGATTGCGACACGCTCGTCTTCGACGAGGGCAACGGTCATCGTCGTCCCCATCCCCGAGGCCTCCCGGTCTTCGTTCGCGCGGCGGAACACCCGTCGGTTCGCCTCTTCGATCAGCGCGGCCACGCGCGCCTCGCCGGTCGCACCGTCCCCGGAGCTCTCTTGGACGGCGTCGGCTGCGAGCCCCGAAGCGACCTCGCCCGCCTTTGCGCCGCCCATGCCGTCGGCGACGGCGAAGAGCGGCGGCTCGAGCACGTAAGAGTCTTCGTTGTGCCGCCGTCTCCGCCCTGGATGCGAGAGGGCCGCTGTAGCGCCCAGCCTCATAATTGGTACCTCAGGTCAGTCTCGCCGACGCGAATCACGTCGCCCGAAGACAGCTTTCTCGGCTGCGTCAGCTTGACGCCGTTCAGGAAGGTCCCATTCGTCGAGCCGAGATCCTCCAGCCAGACGCCGTCCCGCCGCGGCTCGATCCGAGCGTGCTGTACAGAGGCGAACTCGTCCGCGTCGAGGGCCAGATCGTTCTCGGGCGCACGGCCGATCGTGACCGCGCTGGAGTCGAGATCACGCTCGGTGTCGGCGGCAAGCGCCGGGCTCGACAGCACGACCAGCGTGCCGGCGTGCGAGCGTCCCAACCCCGCAGCGGCGGCTTGCTGCGGCGCGAGCACAAAGCTCTCCTGCGGCAGCCGGAGATCCTTGGCGACGGAGCGCACGATGCGCCAGATGAAGAGGTAGAGCAGGACGAGAAACCCGACCTTCAGGCCGAGAAGGACTGCTTCAACCTCCACTGCCGCGACGCTCATGGCCGCCTGAAGACGAGCTCGGTCGACCCGAGCGTGATGCGATCCTCGTCGTCGAGCTTTGCCCGCTTCAACGCGCGGCCGTTGACCGACGTCCCGTTCGTCGAGTCCAGGTCGACGATCCAGTAGGTCGAGCCTTCCTGGCGGATCTCGGCGTGCTGCCGCGAGATGTTCGGGTCGGAGACGCGGATGTCGCAGTCCTTCGAGCGGCCGATGACGACGCTCGGCTTCGTGAGGTCGTACGCTCGCCCGTTCACGGTCACCGTCGCGGGCTCGGGCTCCGGCTCGACGCCGAGATCCTCGGCCGCGGCCGCTTCCGTCTCAGCCGGAGCGGCGCGATAGATGCGCGTCTCACCGGGTTCCGGCGCCGGCTCCGGCTCCTGGTCTGGCGCCTCGCGCTGAATCATTCGGTTGGCGATGCCGAAAAGGCCGACCTCGAGGTCCTCGTCCGTCTCGAAGGTGACTTTCGGCTTCGAGAGCAGCACGTAGCTCTCCCGACGGCTGTGCTCGGTCAGGTACTGCTCGAGCTCCTTGACAAGCGCCGGTTCATAGCTCTCGAACTGCTCGCGGTCGCGGGGCGAGAGGTAGACGACGTACTCGTTCGGAGCGTAGATCTGCGACACCGAAACCATCTTGTAGTCGTCCATCTCCTTCGCCAGCTTGCGGGCGATCTCGACAGGCTGCACGTTGCGACGGAAGGCGCGGCCGAAGGCGCCCTCGAAGAGCGATTCAATCCTCTGCTCAATACCTCGAAGCACAAACGACCCGGCGCCACTTTAGCGAGCGGAACGTAGCTCTCTGACGGCCAGGATCGCGCAACAGAGCCAGATTCCGGCAATCACGGGCACTGCCTGGATAGAAGCGAGCGGGAGGAGCAGCGCGGCGAGCGCGGCGACGCCCAGGCCGGCGATCGCCCACAGTCCCCGTCGGCTCAAAAGCGGCAGCAGCGCGGCGAGGAGACCGAGGACGAGGGCGGTGAGAGGAACCTCCGGGCGTTCCGCGAGACCGCGGAGGAGCGCGGTGACGACGGCACCGACGTCCTCGCTCCCGGCGAGACCCAGCGACGGTGCTTCGCGGCCGCTCAGCGGCAAAGCCGTTCCGGTAAGCCCTGCAACGACGCCGGCGAGCAGCACTGCCAGTGCAGCGTGGATCCCGCGCCAGACCGCGCTCCGCACGGGCAGAACGGCAAGCGGCAGCAGCGCGGTTGCACCGAACGGCGCCAGCAGCGGCCCGGCGACGGCATGGAGGCCCTCCTCCGGCCTCCTCCAGGTGGCGACGAGCCAAGCGAGTGCGCCCGCCGAGTACACGAGCGCAAGGGCCAGCGAGATGTTTCCGAGCGGCAGAACCGCCGTTCCGAGCGCGAACGCCAGGCCGAGGCGTGGACGGAGCGCCGCAAGCCCCGCAGCGAGCGCGCCGAGCCCCCACGCCCAGCCGACTGGATAGAAGGGGAGCAAGAGCCCGGCGCCGGCGGCGAAGACGCCTGCGGCGACCGCGGCCACAGCGCGATCGACCCGTGGGGTTGGAACTGCCGGCAGCGGGCTGCCGCGCCGGCGACGCGAGCGAGCGCCGAAGCCGTCGCGCAGGCGCTGCGCGAGCTGAAGCGCCGTGGGCCGCCGCGCGGGATCGATCGCGAGCGCTTGGTCGACGGCCTCGCAGAGGGCGCGCGGAAGATCAGGACGCGCGGACTCGAGCGGAGGCGCGCCCTCGTCGATCCGGCGGGCAGTTTCCACCGGCGACGACGACCAGAATGGGTGGTAGCCGGTCAGTGCCTCCCAGAGAAGGACGCCGACGGCCCAGACGTCGGCCGAAAACGAGGAATCCTCCCCCCGGAGCCGCTCCGGGGAGATGTAGGCCAGGGTCCCGGGGACGTCGCCCGCTCCGGTCAGCGTCTCCGCCTCGGCGAACTGGGCGAGGCCGAAGTCGAGCAGCCGGACCTCGATCTCCGGTCCGTCCGCGACGAGCACGTTCGTGGGCTTCACGTCGCGATGAACGATCCCGTTCGCGTGAGCGTGGCCCAGGCCCTCGAGAACCTGTATCGCGACCTCGATCGCGCCCGCGTCGGTGAGGTCGCCTCCGCGGATGCGGTCGCGCAGCGTCTGTCCGGGGACGTACTCGTACGCGATGTAGACGTTCCGGTCGTCGCCGTCGAACGCATAGGCCCGGAGGCATCGGGGATGGCGCAGCCGCGCCGCGGCGTGGGCCTCGCGCTCAGCGCGCGTGCCGGCCTTGCCGTCACGTGTGACGATCTTCAGCGCGACGTCGAGACCGTTGGTCTCGTCGCGCGCGAGCCAGACCGAGCCGGACCCGCCGCTGCCGAGCGGCCGCAGGGGCCGGTAGCGGCCAAGGACGAGCTCGCTGGCCGAAAGGGTCGCGACTGCTGTCGCCATGTGCGGTTCGGGTTAGGCACCGTCGGATGAAGTCCTTTGCGCGCCGATGTAGCGGTTACAGTGGCCTCGCGGCGAGCGCATGACTGAGCGCGATTCAGAGATCGAATTCGACTTCTTCGAAGAGCCGACGACCGCGGAGGCCGAGCGTCCTGACCGCACACGTCGGGTCCGGCGGCCACCGCGTCCGCCGGGGCCGCCCTCCGGTCTCACGCCGCTCCTCCGGCTCATCGGACTGATCAGCCTCGCGATCCTCCTCGTCGTCCTGCTCGTGTTCTGGATTTCCAGCTGCCGAGGCGAAGCCAAGAAGGACACCTACAGCAACTACATGGGCGACGTCGACCAGGTGGCCAACCAATCCGAGCGGATCGGCGCGTCGTTCAACACGGCGATCACGAAGCCGGACATCAGGAAGACCGAGCTCGTCCAGACCCTGGACGGGCTCGCTCAGCAGCAGGAGCAGCTCGTCAGCTCGGCGGAGAACATCTCCGAGCCTGGACCGCTCAGGAACGAGCACGAACACATGATCGAGGCGCTGCAGTTTCGGGTCAGCGGGCTCCGCGGGATTCACGACGCCCTCTCCGCACAGACGCGCAACGCCAATCAGGCCGGCCAGCTCCTCGCGGCGCAAGCGCGCCGGCTCGTCGCCAGTGACGTCGTCTGGGACGACCAGTTCCGGGCCCCGGCGATGCAGGAGCTCCGGCGTCAGGACATTCAGGGCGTCCAGGTGCCCGACTCCAACTTCGTCCAGAACCCCGACCTCGCCACGTCGACGGCGATGAAGACGATCTGGCAACGCGTGAGCGGCGGCGGGGGCGGGACGACGACCTCACCCGGCCCGCACGGGCACAACCTCGTCTCGGTCAAGGTGCTCGGCGGCGCGACCCTGTCCCAGGACCAGCTCAACGAGATCGTCGCGACGACCGACCTCGGCTTCCAGGTGACCTTCGAGAACTCCGGCGACTCGACCGAGACCGGCGTCAAGGTCACGCTGACGATTCAGAAGACCCCCGAGCCGATCGTCCGCAGCCAGACCGTGGACATCACGGAGCCCGGGGAGGAGCAGACCGTCACCTTCCGCAACATCACCAACGTCCCGTTCGTCCGGCGAACGACCCTTCAGGTCGACGTCGACAAGGTCCCCGGCGAAACGAACCTCTCGAATAACACCGCCGAGTACCCGGTGATCTTCAGCTATCCGGGAGGGTAATTTCGCCGAAAGTCTCACGACTTTCGGCGATTGGCGGCACTCTCTCGCCGTGCAGCCCACAAGCGCTGCGCGCTTCCTTCTCTAGGGGCCGTAGCGGCGGAATGGGCAAAGCCCATCCCGCGGCGTATTAGGCCGAGGACGACATGGCTCGCTCGACGGCTTCCTGCTCCTCCGGTGAGAGCGCGACTGGAGCCCGGCCATGGTCGAGCTCCTTCACGTAGATCCGCGCGTAGTCCCGGCCCTGGATCGCGCTGAACACGACTCCAGAGCGCGCGGCATCGAGGAACGCCAGCGAGGCCGACTGGTGGCCGCCGGCTCCTTCGTAGGCGTCGTAGCGGACGATCGAGGTCTTCGAGACGCATCCGTCCACGCGGCGATCGACTCTCGCCAGGCCGGCGGCGACCTCGTCCACGGCCCGATGGAGGTCGTCGATCCGCGCTTGTAACGAGACCGCGAAGTCGACGAGGTCGCCCTGGCCGCCGCCGAGAACGACCCGCTGGCCCTCGCGGAGTCTGCGGAGCTTCCTCCACAGGTAGAAGACGGCCCCGAGCGCGAGCGCGGCGGCGAGGCACGCTGCGATCGCGATCCAAGCCGCCGTTGAGGCCGAGACGCTCACGGGGGCAGATCCTAGTGACCTCTTGATAGGCGATCGGCTAGCTATCGTTTTGCCTGGTCATGACCCAGGTTCTGGTGCTCAACGCCAGTTACGAGCCGCTCAACGTGTGCTCGGTCCGGCGTGCGCATGTCCTGGTCTTCAAGGGCAAGGCCGAGGTAATCGAGGCGCTGGAGCAGCCGCTGCATTCGGCCTCCGACACCTATCCGTGGCCGCACGTCATCCGACTCGTCACCTACGTGTCCGTTCCGCGGACGGTGCAGCGCAAGATCTCGAGACGCGCGCTCTTCGCCCGCGACGGCTGGCGCTGCGCCTACTGCGGCACCTCGAGTGGCCGGCTGACGCTCGACCACATCGTCCCCCGCAGCCGCGGCGGCGACTCGGTCTGGGAGAACGTGGTCACCTCCTGCGCCCCCTGCAACCTCAAGAAGGGCAACCGCCTCTTACACGAGATCGAGATGGTGCTGCGGACGAAGCCCCGCGTCCCCCAGCCCGTGCTCTACATCCGCCTGGCGACGCCGAAGATCCCGGTCGGCTGGCGGCCCTACCTCCCTGACCTCGGCGAGGCCACAGCGGCCTAGGCCCCGCGCTCGATCGGCAGATCGAGCGTCTCCCACTGGCTCCACGAGCCCGGGTAGAGGCGTGCGTCGCGGCCCACGAGCGCGAGGCGATGGACGGTCACCGCCGCCGTGACCCCTGAGCCGCAGTAGGCGACGACCTCGCCGTCGGGCAACTCGGGCAGCTCCTCGTTCCACGGCGCGTTGAGGGCGCCGGGGATCCGGCCAGGCACCTTGTCGATCGGGTTCTCCTCTCCGCGCCAGCGTGGTGCGAGCCGCGCGTCGACGAGGACGAGGCCCGGATCCCCGAGCCGGCCGGCGATCTCGTCGACGGCAACGGTGTCCCCGGAGCGTTCCCGGGGCGTGAAGACGGCGGGGCTCACCTCGTCCTCGCCTGCCGTAAGCGGGCCGAGCCAGACGTCGATGCCGCCGGCCAGCACCGCGCAGTCGTCGTGCCCGAAGTGGCGCAGAAGCCACCAGAGCCGCTCGGCGCCGCCCATGCTCCCGTATGCGACGACATGGACGCCGTCACCGATCCCTGCACGGCCGACGGTCTCCGCGAACCGCTCCGCGCTGGGAAGCGGATGCCGGCCCTCACCCTCGATGGACTGGTCGGAAAGGTCCTCGTCGACGTCGAGGAACGAGGCGCCGGGGATATGACCCTCGAGGTAGAGCTCCCGGCCTTTGCCCGGGTTCCCGAGCTCCCAGCGGCAGTCGACGAACTGGTAGCGCGGTCGCGAGATGGTTGCTACGGCTCCGTCCAGTTGTCCGCAGCAGGCAGGCGCAAGCGCCGCCAGAGGTACCTGACGCCGAAGAAGACGGCGGTCGCATAGGCGTACCCGATGACGAGGTCGACCACGTAGTGGTTGCCCGTGTAGACCGCTGCAAAAGACTGGAGAGCCGGATAGACCGCCGCGACGCAGACAGCTGGGATGCGCCAGCGCGTCCGCCAGAACATTGCCGAGACGAAGAGGAAGACGAGGAAGGCATAGCCGGCATGGAGCGAGGGGATCGCGGCATCCGGGTTTCCGCGCACGAGGTCATACGGCGCCCACACGGTCGTCGTCGTCGAGGGGTGGCCGCCGATCTTCTCCGCCGTGATGAGGCCGACGTCGGATGCATGCCATGGGGGCGCAGCGGGGTATAGAGCGAAGGTCAGTGCTGCGGCGAAGGAGAGCGTGACCATTGTCGTCGCGAAGCGGAAGTACAGTGCCCGCCGACGCATCCACAGCACGAACGCTAGGGTCAGTGGGACGAATTGGTGAATTCGTGAGATCCCCAGAAGCACCGAGTCGTACCAGCGCTCAGACCCGCCCCACCACCAGTTTTGTAGGACACTTGACGGGACGCTGCCGCCGAAGAGCCACCGCTCGAGGTCGAGATGTGGCGTGAAATACGGCTCTGGTCGCAGCACGTGGGCCAGGCCGCGCAGCTCGGCGTAGACGACGATCAGCGTGACGTACGGCACGAAGTCGAGCAGGTAGCGCCGGCCCCGGCCAATGGCGACCGCCGAGACGAAAAGGAGCAGCGCATAGCGATCCGGAGACAGGGTCAGATCGAAGACGCCGACCGCGACGGCGAGGACGGCGAGCGGGACGCCGGCCGCCAGGGCGATCTTCCTCGCATCCAGGTCAGCGCGTGGTGGGCCCCAACGCTTGCTGCGTTCGTGGCGGCGTTGCTCGCGCTCGGCGCGCGCGTCGCCTTCTGGGGCACGCCGCTGACGGCGGACGAGGGTGGCTATGCCCAGATCGCGCGACTCTGGGACAACGGTGCCGCCCTCTATCGCGGCGCCTGGGTCGACCGCCCGCAAGGTTTGCTGCTCGTCTATCGGGCCCTCCTGGAGCTCGGAGGCGGCTCGACGGAATCGCTTCGGATCGCTGCGGCGGCGGTTTCGATGCTCATCGTCATTGCCACGGTAGTCGTGGCCGTTCGAATCTGCGGAACGATAGAAGCGATCGCCGCCGGCCTGCTACTTGCAACGTTTGCCGCATCCCCGTTCATCGAGTCGTTCACGTTGTCCGGCGAGCTGTTGGCGGCTTTTCCGGCAGTGCTCTCCCTGCTCGCGTTCACGGCCTACCTCCGGAGCGGCCACCTAGTCTGGCTGGCCGTCGCGGGGCTCCTCACCGGCTGTGCGGTCATGATCAAGCAATCCGCCTTCGACGCAGGGCTCGCAGCGGTCGCGTTCCTGCTCGTCACCGAGCGCAGGCGCGCCTACGGCGTGGTGATCCTCGTGTTGGCGGCGCTCGTGCCGGTCGCGATCGCTGCGTGGACCGCGCCACACACCAACGACTGGTGGAACGCCGTGGTTGCCTACCGCGCGGACGGCGATTCCCTCCTTACCGGC